>NZ_JASJGN010000121.1:0-42839 GCF_033791525.1 Desulfosarcina sp. | reverse complement strand
ATTACATTTTCATATTTCTTGGTATCGTTTTTCATACGGCCGTTGCGGCCCAGGAATACATGACCGGAGTAGACAACGCCCATGGCGTAAGAACCGGAATCGACTTTTCGCATGTTCTCCACGCTTCCGCCCGAAGCGCCCGCCAGAACCCTGAATTCTTTAATATCTTTTACGGGCGGATAGGTGGAGATGCCACCGGCCATGAACTGGAAGGTACCACCGGCAGGACCACCGCCGAACTTATAAATGTCTCTGGCATTGACATCAGCCGAAAAGGTCATGGTCATCATCAAAACTGCGCAAACAGCTATTGCAACGGTAAAAAGTTTGTTCCTCATTCGTTCCTCCTGCGTCTTGAGTGGGTTTATCCGCAGCGGCCATTATAATTCGCGCCACAGAGCGTTAGAAAACTATCGGGTGTTCTTCAGGCTAACAAGGCATATGAAAATGGTCAATTGGGGTATTTCTGATTATCGCGTAATACTTTTTCTTACAAAAAAAGGGCTACGGGGCGACCATTGGCCACCAAGGGAACCGTCATCGTTTCATCAGCGGCTTAACTGTTGCGAATCGGTGGGGATTCTTGCTAAAAGCCAAAATTGAACCCTCCCCGCGGCTTGCCGCGGGGAATGTTCTGCCTATAACGGCAGTGCTGCGCAGCACCGTAGGGATAAAAAATCGATTTCCAGTTCGCTCGCTAACCCCGCCGCCCCGATGCTCGGGATCTCTGCTTCACTCCGACAAGCGACGGGGAATGCGCTCGCTGTCGCGGTTCACGTCACCCCAAAATTGAAAGAAAAGGCATCATGCGCGTTGACAACGGCCGGCCATTGAACCCTGCCATGATGGGAACCACAATCGGCGCCATGATGATCAGTTTTTCCGCGGTTTGGGTAAAACTGGCCCATGTCACGCCCACGGTCTCCGCGTTTTACCGGGTTTTTTTCGGTGGTGTTTTTTTGATGGCCATCCTGATTGCCCGCCGTGAAAAGCTCTGGCGGGGATGGCATTGCCTGAAGTTATCGTTGCTCGCCGCCATCTTCTTTGCCCTGGACTTGTATACATGGCACCGCAGCATTGCCTATGTGGGACCGGGACTGGCCACCATATTAGGCAACTTCGAGGTGTTTCTTGTACCGCTGGTTGGTGTGCTCCTGTTTGGAGAACGGCTGAACCTGCGGTTTGTCCTGGCCGTTCCCCTGGCGGTAGCGGGATTGTTCATGATCGTGGGCATTCACTGGGAGCAGCTGAGTCCGGACTATCGTACCGGCATTTATTACGGCCTTTCCACGGCCCTTTTTTACACCGGATTTTTGATCGTCCTGCGAAAGCTTCAATCCCATGCGTCAAAGCCGTCGGCGGCCCTGAGCCTGATGGTGGTTTCCTTTTCCACGGCATTCTATCTTGCCCTGGAAATGATCCGGACCGATGAATCTTTTGCCATCCCCGATGTTCAAAGCGGGCTCTCGCTGGTGGCGCTGGGTCTGATGTGCCAGACTTTGGGATGGCTGCTCATCACCCGCTCCCTGCCCCGGATTCCCGCCGCCATTGCAGGGCTGATCCTGTTGCTTCAACCGTCACTCTCTT
This sequence comes from Desulfosarcina sp., assembly GCF_033791525.1. Classification (GTDB taxonomy): domain Bacteria; phylum Desulfobacterota; class Desulfobacteria; order Desulfobacterales; family Desulfosarcinaceae; genus Desulfosarcina. Next base: position 41,252 of record NZ_JASJGN010000121.1, on the reverse strand, counting down.
TTGTCTGGGATGTCCTGTTTTTCAACCGGGCCACGTCGACCATGGCATGGGCCGGTGTCATCCTTGCCCTTTCTGCCATCTATTTAGGCGCCACCAGCTGCCGGAAAGTGTCGGCAACATCAGTCTAAAGCAACCGTTTACATTCAAATCGGTTATGCGCTAAAATGTACGGGTCGAGATTGACAGGAACCCCGGCAGCCGGCAGCCTCTCAGCGGCTTGCCGCGGGGAGGCGTAAACCATAACGGCTGCTTCCAATCAAGGAGAATAGCAATCGAAACCGCTGCCGAAACATCATCTGCAATCGTGCGGGAGATCGTCGACCTGACCAAGGATCTGATCCGCTTTAAATCCACCCACACCCGATCGGAAGAGATCCAAAAGTGCGCCCGGTTCATCGAAACATGGCTCAAGGACCATGATATCGCCTGCACATTCATGGAGAGCAACGCCGTTCCATCGATTCGTGCGCTTCCGGCCCGCCATCAGACCCCTGTTTTGCTGATGGCGCATATCGACGTGGTCAACGCTGCCGACCCGCTGTTCGAACCCATCGAAAAGGACGGCCGGCTATACGGCCGCGGCGCCATCGATGACAAATACGCCGCGGCTCTCTCCATGGTGCTGCTCAAGAACCGGATCCAATCCAATCACCAACGGGGCCTGGACGATGGCATCCTGCCCCTTGGCGTGCTGATCACCGGCGACGAAGAGGTTGGCGGCTATGACGGCGCCCGCAGCGCGCTTAGCGGAATCAACTGCGATTTCTGCATTGCCCTGGACGGTGGCCGCGTAGATAAGATCGTGGTCAAGGAAAAGGGGATCTTACGTCTCAAGGTGGTTGCCCGTGGGAAAACGGCCCACGGGGCCAGGCCCTGGAAGGGAGAAAATGCCATCGAACGGCTGATGGCGGATTGCCTGGTCGTTAAAGGCTTTTTCGAGGGGCTCACGGCGCCGGAACACTGGCATCGCACCATGAATCTGTCGGTGATCCACGCCGGCGGCTCGGTCAATCAGGTGCCGGACGAAGCGGAAGCCATTTTCGATATCCGCTACACGGAACATGACGATGTGGACGACCTGGTCCAACAAATCCAGGCAGCCGTAACCAGCCAGGTGATTGCCCAGGAGCCTGAACCCCTGTTCATCAGTCCCGAATCAACCTACCTGGAGCGGCTGCTGGCCCTGGCCACGGATACCCGTACCGGCATCGCCCACGGCGCCAGCGACGCCCGCTTTTTGTCCCAGTTCAACATTCCGGGTATCGTGTGGGGCGCGGACGGCAACAGCAGCCAGCATTCCACGGAGGAGCACGTCGAGATCCAGAGCCTTTCCCGACTTTACGACCTTTTGGACCGCTTTGTGAACGACATCCAGGAGAATCCCATTTAGCAGGCTGTTAGCGCGTTTCGCTATAGTTCAGGTGCTTGACCGGCCCACAAAACGGTTGCCATCATTGATGCGGTGATCCGGGGGAGCCATGCGGGGATGCACCGTTGAGCAGCCCCATCAGCTTCATCAGGGTCAGGACGACGGCCATGATACCGGCAAAAACCAGTAAGGCCACCCACAGGGGCCACCCCCACCACAGGGGACCGTTGACCAGAACCGTGCACCCCCCGACCACCGGCAGGGAAAACACGTTCATCACCGCAAGCTCGTAGGCCACCGGGGTTTTAAAATCCGGGTCCACGATGCGCAGCAGCAGCAGTCCGCAGGACACCGTGCCGGTGACGACACCGTAAATGGCGGCGGTGCGCTCCAGACTGTAAGCGGAGAGGCGCCGGCCAAAATAAACCACCAGCGCCGTGGTCATGACACCGTTGACCAGGGCGATGAGGCTGATGGGCAGCAGATATTCCCAGACAATTTTTAATTCAATGGCCGCCACCGTGGCCACAATTAAAAAATCGACCGAAAAACCGGTAATCCGGCGCTGCACACCGGCATCGGTCAGACCTTGAATATTCAGCCGTTGCATGGCCCATTTGACCACAAGGGCAACGCCCAGTCCGAAAAAAAAGAAGAACCCCCAGAGCATACTGGCCACGTCCACAGGCAAAAAACCGCCGAGAAACTGGATGATCCCGTAGGTGATTCCGTATACCCCACCCACCAGGGCCGATTGAAAAGCCAGGGTGTCCGCATTTCCCGAATGAATGGTCAGCCGGCCGGCCGATTCCGCAGTCCCCTGGCGGTTTAGAATGCCGGTGAGGAATTCCCTGGGAAGCTGCCGTGGTCCAAAGGTGGCGCGCCCGCGGCGGATGCCCTGGTTCACCAGAGGAACGCCAACGAAAAAAGCAAAAAAATAACCCACCGCAGCAAACGTCAATCCAATCGTGGCGGCATCGGCAAATCCAACGCCCTCCCAGACTTTGCCGATGGACAGGGCCTGCCCCGGCCCCTCGTTGAACCCCAGGGGCACCAGGAATCCGAAGGTGGGAAAAAGCTGAACGCCAAACCACCCCAACAGGATCACCAGCAATCCACCCAGAACTGCCTGCATGGGAAAGGTCAGTCCCTGCATCAGCGCCATCCAGGCCGGCCCCTTTATCATCTGCTTTTTCACTTGGTGTTCACTGCCATTGTCGTTCCGAGTCAATCCAACAGAAATAAAAGAGATATTAAAAAAATGGTAGGCAACGGCCTCGATGGTGGCACTTTCAATTCCCAACACCCCCGTATGCATAAGCACCAGCCCCAACACACCACCGATGAGGCAACTGGGCACCAGAAAACGCTGAAAGAATCCCACCCTGGCCCGCAGGCCGACGCCCATTAGCAGGAGCACCGACAGGAAAGCGAATGCCAGCATACCGTCAAAGGAAAAAGGTGTATTCATGGTGGGTTCCTTGTTGGTTCAGATATGGACCGTTTTACGCAACCGTCAAGGTTGAGAAAACATGTCGTTGACAAAGGCGGTGAGCATCCGTTCCCGGACTTGAGCCGGCAGGGCGTCCAGAGCGCCGTTGATGTCGGCCATGCGGCTGGGAAGGGCACCGTCGGTGACCCCGGCCGCAGCCATCATTCCCATGATCTCCTCATCGGAAATGGCCGACAGATCCATCCCTTCCAGGCTGCCTTTGATCAACCCGGTCAACTCCCCGTCCGGCAGGCTTCGCGCGATTTCAACGCACTCGGCCAGGTTTTTCAGCAATTCCTCCTCCCAGCCCACATTGGATGCGCTGACGGACAGGTGGATGTGCGCCGGCGAATTGTCGAAGGAGAGCGACGGTTGAATATACCACCCCCGCTGGTTCATTTCATCGATAATGTGAAAAACGTTCACCTCATCCGAGGTAAAAGAGATCAGGCACATGTCCGGGCGGGTGAGCAGGCGCAGGCCGTCGATCCGGTCGATACCGTCGGTGATTTTCTTGACAGCCGCCAGTTTTTTTCTGGCGATTTCCAGGTAACCCTCGTCGCCCATATAGTTGAGTACCGCCCAGGCCGCCGCCATGGGCCCGCCCGATTTGCTGCTCTGCACGGCATTGTTGACGATGGTATACCCGATCCAGCGGGAGCAGGCATAGATCTGGTGCCTGCGCAGCGCCTTGTTCCGATAAAGGATCAGCGACGCCCCCTTGGGCGTGTAGGCGTACTTGTGAAGATCCACGGAGATGGAGGTGACGCCGGGTACGGTGAAATCGAAGTCCGGCACGCGTTGGCCAAGGCGTCGGAAATAGGGGAGCAAAAAACCGCCCATGCAGGCATCGGTGTGCATCCACAGGTCGTTCTCCTGTGCCAGGGCGGCCAGATCCGCAATAGGATCGACCACACCGTGGGCGTACGACGGTGCCGACCCCACAATCATGATAGACCGGCCAGTAATGGCGGATTTCGTCATTTCCACATCTGCCCGGAAAGTTTCCGGATCGACCGACACGGTCACCGTCTTCACGCCGAGGTAATGGGCAGCCTTATGAAACGCCGCGTGGGCCGTGGCCGGCAAAATCATTTCCGGTGCGGTAATATCCGGGCGCTTTTCCCGGTAGCAATCACGGGCCGCCTTCACCACCAGGATGATGCTTTCGGTCCCGCCGGAAGTGAAATTCCCAACTACCTGGCTATCCCCCCGAAGGTGGCTGGCGCCGAAGGCGGCCAGTTCCCGCTCCAGCCGCAGCAAACTTCGAAATACCGTGAAGTCCAGGCCATTTTCCGACAGGAATTCGTTGTAGGCGGCTTTGCCCACATCCATGGTCGCTTTTCCCGGATCAAAAATATAACCGTACGTGCGGCCCTCCTGCCACTTGATGTCATTCTTGCGAAACTCGGTCAATCGTTCGAATATGGCCTCTCTTGTCATCCCCTTTTTTGCAATCTGCATTGCATCACTCCAATCCAATTGAAATATCAACCAATTCGGTTTTCTTATCAGGTTAAAAACAGTTTGGCCGACCGGATTAGGATCAGCAGGGACAACATCATCAGGTATAGCAGCACCCTTCTCTTGAACACGGTCTCAGGCGTCCGGAAAAAGGCCCGCTTGCCCAAAAACAGACCCGCAGCCATGGGAAGGGCCAGGATGGCTGCCTGCCTGGCATGGCCGACGGTCATGAGGCTGGCGGCGATACAGAATCCGGCTGCCAGGATGTCCGTCACCAGAAAAAAGGCGATCAGCGAGGCCCTGGAAATGGCGGCACCCACAGGCGATGAGAAGAAAAAAAGAATGGCCGGGGGCCCGCCGATTGCCGCCGCACCGTTGAGGACACCGGAGGCCAGTCCGGCGGCCATCGTCTCCGGCCGTTTCAATCGCCGTTTGACCACGAAACCCTGACGCAGCATCAGTGCCAGCGAAAAAATGATCACCGCCACCGCCATTTTCATGGGTGCAGGGGACACGTTTCCGAGCATCCAGACCCCCACGGGCGTCCCCACAGCCACCCCTGCTAGCAGCCAGGACAGTATCGGCCAGTTCACCAGTCGCCAGATGCCCGGCAGCAGGTAGAGACTGGCGGACACCTCCAGAATCAGCACCACCGGCACCACCTGAGCCGGTGCGCAAAAAAGCGACAGGGCGGCTACCGTGATCATGGAAAATCCGAATCCACCGTATCCTCGCACATAGCCGGCCACCAGCACCGTGGCGGAAAAAAAGAGCATCAGCGCTATCGATTTGTTCAGTTTGGGTCGTTCATTTTGGGCCTTGACGGCAAACCAGTGAAGTTGCTATTCAATAAGGTGCCATATATTACACCATGGTGAAATATCATTCACCATCAAGTATTGTCAATCAAATGTCCCTGATCTCCGGGATTTTTTGTACAAGGGAAGATGGGCGATGGTTAGTGCGGACCGAAAAGCCTGGGAACAGGAACAGCGCAAACAGCGCATTGTGGATATGGCCGAGACCGTCTTCTTCCAAAGTGGATACGACGGGGCGACCCTGCCGGCCATCGCCGATGCCGCCGGGTACAACAAGCGCACCCTCTATCTCTATTTCAAAGACAAGGAAGATATATTTCTGGCGGTGGTGCTCAGAGGACTGGAAGGCCTGCGCGGAGCACTCAAACAGTCGGTAGCGGGGACTGGACCTAAAAGCAGCGGCCTGCGAGAACTGGCCGCCGCTTTTTTCGATTTCTCCATTGAACACCCGCAATACCTGGACCTGATCATGGCTTACGAAAGCCGCTACTTCGTTTACCACCACCGAACCGCTTCCGCGGACCCGGACAGCCACCTGGAACGGTGCCAGCAGGTGTCGGACGACATGGCCCGCCTGGTGACCGCAGCCATCGAAACGGGAATGGCCGGCGGCGGGGTGAGGAGCGATCTGACCGCTCACCAGCTCATGCTGATTCTCTGGGGCCAGATCATCGGGGTCATGAAAATACTGAGAATGCGCGAAAAAAACTTCGAGGCGGCCTTCGGCATCAGCCGCAGGTCGCTGTTCGATCGATTCGTGGGCATGGTGGAGCGGGCCCTGGCCTCCTGAGCTTAGATCAGCTTCTTGATAATATCCGCCAGGGACCGGATACCCTTTTCGATCGTCTCGCTCCAGGGGTAGCCGCAGCTGATTCGGATATAGTTGCGATAACGGCCCGTGGCAGAGCAGATGATACCGGGGAAGATGGATATCTTTTTCTTTCGCGCCTCCTGATAGACCTTCAGCCCATCCACCTTTTTATCCAGCTCGACCCACAACGTGAGCCCCCCCTGGGGAGCGGTGATCCGTGTGCCATCCGGAAAGGTTCTGGCAATGGCCAGGGCCATGTTAGTAATCTGGTTTTTCAGGGCCGAGCGCAGGCGGCGCAGGTGGCGGTCGAAGGCGCCGGTTTTTAAAAATTGGGCCACCACCTGCTGGTTCAGCGTCGGCGATGCGATGGTGCTGTTCATTTTCAAGCGCTTGACCCGGTCGGCAAAACGGCCCGGCAGGGCCCACCCCACCCGAAGCCCAGGTGAGAGGGTCTTGGAAAACGACGCGCAGTGGAGCACGAGTCCTTTACGGTCTATGGACTTCAATGTCGTGGGGCGTGCCTTGCCAAAATAGAGTTCGCCGTGGATGTTGTCCTCGATGATAGGGATCGTCATCTCGCCCATCATCTTCACCAGCGCCTTTTTCTGCTCCTCCGGCATCTCGAAGCCCAGGGGATTGTGAAAGTTTGGCACCAGCAGGCATGCCGCCACCGCATTCTTCTGCACCGCCCGTTCCAGTTGATCCAGGTCGATGCCTGTCCGGGGATCCGTGGGTATCTCCAGGGCAAACTTGTTCTGGTCTTCGATGATCTGCAGGAACCAGGGGTAAGTGGGAGATTCCACCACCACCGTGTCCCCGGCATTCCCAACAGCCTGCAGGCAAAGGCTCACCGCCTCGATGCACCCGCTGGTAATGACCATCTCATCAGTGATGGCCTGCCGGGCCTGACCGTGCATGCGCTTGGCGATCTGACGCTTTAGCTCGGCGTTTCCATGTGGGTTTTCATAGCGCATCAAACTGCGCTTCATCGCATCCATGCTTTCCGCACGCATGCAGCGGGTCAACTGCTTGAAGGGCAGCAGTTCCGGCATCACCACCGATCCTCCCAGTTGGAGAAAATCCGGATTGCTCATATCCTCCACAATGGAATAGGCCAGGGTGTTCATGGTGACCTTTTTGGGCACAGGCCGCATTTTTTCCACTTCCGGAGGCGGCAGAATCTGTCCCAAAAGCGGTTTGACGTAGTAGCCTGATTTTTGCCGCGGGATCACGACCCCCCTCTTTTCCAGCTCGATGTATGCCTGGTAAACGGTGGTAATGCTCAGGCCGGTCTGGCCATGCAATTTTCTCAAGGAAGGCATCTTTTCACCGGATCGATAGATACCCTCTCTGATATTTACTTCCAGCTCATCGGCCAACCGGGCATATCTGAAACCTGAAACCGTGCTGTTCATCATGGTGGCAAGCTCACATCTGTTATGGATTTATTTTTAGAATTCTGTGTCTGTTATTGCTTAACGGATCTGTTAGGCTAAAACAATACTTGATTTATAACGCTGAAGGTGAAGAATGAAAAACCTGATGGTAAAGACCCGCCCGACAATGATGGGGCTGCGTTTTCTGATCGCACCCGAAGATTCGTCTACCATGCCTTCCTGGAATGCCCCACCACGCGGTGTCACCCTTTGGGCCCGGGCCAAATCCTTGCTCTGGCTCGTTTTCAGCGTGCTGGCAGCCCTACTGGTCGGGCAATTGTGAACAACGGAAGCGATTCTAAATGATCGATGAGATGCGAAGGGGTGCACTGGCCAACCTGCCGGTCGGCGCAAGCGTGGCCGCATACGGCAGTGTCCTGGGCATGCTGGCTGCGCAAAAAGGTCTCACCTGGGCGCAGCTGCTGGCGATGAACCTAACCGTTTTTGCCGGCTCCGCCCAGTTTGTCATGGTGGAGATGTGGGCCCCGCCCCTGCCCGTGGTGGAGATGATCCTGGCCGTACTGATCATCAACATGCGCTACCTGCTCATCGGTGCTTCTCTGAACCCGCTGTTCCAGGGGAAATCCCTGGTCCAAAAGGCCGGGATCATGCATCTGGTCGCCGATGAAAACTGGGCGGTCACCATGGCGGCCTATCGCAATGGCGGCGCCACGACCGGCTTTCTGCTGGGCGGCGGCATCTGCCTGTGCAGCGTCTGGTCCATGGGCACCCTGCTGGGCCATCAACTGGGCGCCCTGGTGGTCCATCCGGAGCGCTTTGCCCTGGACTTCGCCTTCGTCGCGGTCTTTACCGCCCTTACCGTCAGTATGTGGCGGGGAAAGTCAGATATCGCACCGTGGGTAACGGCCGCCCTGTTGGCGGTGGTCGCAGAGCGATGGCTGCCCGGCAAATGGTACATCGTCATCGGCGGCATCGGCGGGGCATTGCTCCCTGCCCTTCAATCCATCTTCGAATCGAAAAAAGAAGACCTCCCACAATTGCCGGACAAAGCCCTGCAAGAGTCGATTGGGGAGAAAACAAAATGACCCTTGCCTTATCCACCGACCTGTCCATCGTCATGGCCATCGGCGGGGCCGCCCTGGCCACCTACAGCCTGCGCCTGGGGGGCCTTTTGCTGGCGGAACGCCTGCCCAAAAACGGCGGGTTCAAGCGCTTTATGGAAACCCTGCCCGGAACCATCCTGCTCGCCCTGGTGGCGCCGGGGATTTTTTCCGCCGGTATGCTTGGGGGCGGGGCTGCCCTGGCCACCGCCCTGTGCGCCTGGAAAACCAGAAACCTCCTGCTGGCCATGATTGTCGGAATGGCCATAGTGGCGACTGGAAGGCTGCTCTTCGACTGTTCGTAAACCTGCATGGCTCGTCTCATTTTAACTCAGTATCACCAAACAGAATCATTTTTGGAATCGCCCCACGGCAAACCGCGGGGGAGGTTCTGTCTGTAACGGCAGCACTTCACATCACCGTAGGGATAAAAACCGATTTTCAGTGCGCTCGCTTTCGCGGTTCAATCGCCATTATTTCGCGGTTCAATCGCCATTATATTGTATGACGTTCAACGCCTACATGCATTGTTGAGGTGACCCCCGGCAACCGTCCGCCCAATCCACGCTGCCAGTTGACAAAAATGAACACCTGTGGTCTTTTGATTATCGATCGGCAGGGATTTATCTCTCTTCACCACACCCGGCATGATCTGCCTTCGCACGTCACCCAACGCTTTTTGAGAAATACCGTAAACATGCCGGCACAGGCATTGAAAATAGGCTTTTGGTTTTCACCTGACAACCTGCTAAGGAGGATTGAACCATGAAGCGATTTCAACATCTTGTAAGCATCTTAGGGATCATTGCAGTCCTGGCATGCCTGGTTTTTGCGGGCTGCGCCGGTCCCAAACCCAAACCCGGAGAAGTCTTCCCCTGCGCGGCGGACAGCAAGATAGAAAAAGAGATTGCCCCCGAAGCCGAGTTGGCCGACTTTTCTTGTGTCTTAAAAAAATGGAGCGGCAGCGATACGCTGCATTTCAACGTAGCCGTAAAAAATATCAGCGACACGCCTCAACGATACCGGGTCAACATTTTCTTGGACAACGGCAAGGCCGTGGGAGGGCTGATTCCCCGCAAAACCAAAGAGGGTCTGGTGAAGCCCGGGGAGACAGCCGCCTTTGTCTATCCGGTCAAAGATATGGACGGCGGACCTAAGTCAGTCATGGTAAAGGTCAAAACCATGAGCCAGTAAATCTGAACAAAACCAGGAGGTCTCTGATATGAAACGCATCAGCATCGCAGTATTGTTCATTTTCGTTGTCGGCCTGATGGCTTCACCGGCCCTGGCCAAAACCACTTTCATCAGCATCGGCACCGGGGGAACCGGCGGGGTTTATTACCCCTATGGCGGCGGTGTGGCTGAAATCTGGTCCAAGCATGTCAAAGGGGTCAAGGCCGTGGCCGAGGTCACTGGCGCCAGCGTGGAGAACGTCAAGCTGGCCCACAAGGGCGAAACGGTTATCGGCGAGGTCATGGGTGATGTGGCCGTGGCCGGCTTCAATGGCTTGAGTAAGTTCAATGGAAAAAAGCATGACATCCTCTCCATGGCCATCATGTACCCCAACCTGCTTCAGGTGGTGACCTTGAAAAGCAGCGGGATCACCGACATCACACAGTTAAAGGGTCGCAACATTAGCACGGGCAGTCCGGGAAGCGGTACCAACTTCATGGCTGAAGTGGTATTAAATGCCGTGGGTATCGAAAAATCCAGCTACAAGGACAGTCGGCTTTCCTTCACCGAAAGTGCCAACGCCCTGCGCGACGGCACCATCGATGTCGGATTCTGGTCGGTGGGACCCGGCACCAGTTCCATTCTGGACCTGGCCACGACCCACGAGATCCATATTATAGGCTTTACACCCGAGCAGACCGAGAAGGTCCTGGCAGCCAACAAAACCTATTCGGCCGTCGACCTGGCCGACGGTTTCTATCGCGGCATCGATCAGCCGGTCCCCACCATCGGGGTCTGGAACGTGATGATCTGCCAGGCATCCCTGGATACCGACATGGTCTACAAACTGGCCAAGGCCCTTTTCGAGAACAACGACTACCTGCAGAAGATTCATTCAGTAGCAGGCTACACCACGCCGGAAAATGCCGTGAAATACTCACCAATCCCCCTGCATCCGGGAACGATCAAGTACTTGGAGGAAAAGAACATCGCCGTGCCGGACAAGCTGCGTCCGTAGGCCCGAATGACTGTCGCCCGGTTTGGACGCAGCACCGCTGCCGGTATATTGCTGACCCTGGCGGTCGTCACCTGCACCCTGCAGTTTCCCGGAGGGCTGGAATTGACAATCACGCCGGTCCAGGGAGGTGCACCGTTACTGGTGCTGCCCCTGGAGGCCGGTGAGCCCTTTACGATTCATTACTATCATTCGGTGGAAAACGCCCCGATCTGGGAAGTACACAGCCTGGACCCGTCGGGGCGTATTTTCATTGAAGAGGAACAATACCTGAAATTCGGTGCCGGTATGGGCAAAATGCCCGGTGTCGGTCGCATGGTCAAACGCGGCCCCTACGAGGTCATCAAAGAGATGCACATGCTTGCCGGCGATTTCGTGTTGCGAATCGGCAGCCCCGGCGTGGACCACACCGTCATCTGGCGCGGTTCCCGCACGAACCTGAGTTCAATTGCACCTCATGTGGCGGTTCAATTCTCGGCAGTGCCTGTCTCCTGGCTTTATCGTGCCTGGCGGCGGTTGTTTCCCCACCGTGCTACGCCGCAGGCAGAAAAACAGTGAACTGGAAAAACCGATTAACCGTTCACGGTTCACCAATAGTCTGAATAAACCAAACGTTCGTAACGACCAACGCCGATATCGGGCTTCCTACCAAGCCACCAAAGAAAGTACAGGTATCCATGGCAGCCACCGATCCAGCCCCCACCAGCACTGGCATCCCGTTGCTCGTCACCACAACTGCGCAGATCGTCCTGGTTGTGGCAGTCAGCCTGAGCCTCTACCAGCTGTACACCGCAGGCATCGCTGCCTTGACGGCTCTGGTCCAGCGATCCATTCACCTGGGAGCCATTCTGGTGCTGACCTTTCTGCTAAAACCCGCCTTTGCATCTGCCCGCAAAGACCGGTTGAATGGTTGGGTGATGATCGATTGGCTGCTGGTGGCCGCATCGATTTACTGCACGGCCTATATCTGCATCAACCTGACCGAAATTTTCGAACGCCAGGGGGACTGGCTGCCGGCAGACCTGATGGTGGGCATCGTCGGCACCCTGCTGGTACTCGAAGCCTGCCGGCGGGTCATCGGTGGAATCATGACCGGCATCTGCGTGACCGCCATGCTGTATGCCTATTTCGGACCCTGGATGCCTGAGCTGATCATCCACAAAGGCTACTCCATCGAACGAATCACCACCACCCTGTGGCTGACCACCGAGGGCATATTCGGCCTGCCCATCGGCGTGGCCGCCACCTTTGTATTCGTATTCGTCCTCTTCGGCGCTTTTCTGGAATCCACCGGCGGCGGCAATTTTTTCATCGAACTGGCCTACGCCCTTACCGGCCGCTTTTCCGGCGGCCCAGCCAAGACCTCGGTGGTGGCCTCCGGCTTCATGGGATCGGTGTCCGGGTCTGCCGTCGGCAACGTGGTGGCCACGGGGTCCTTTACCATTCCGATGATGAAAAAAGTCGGCTACCGGCCCCATGTGGCCGGGGCCATCGAGGCAGCCGCCTCCACTGGCGGACAACTCATGCCCCCGATCATGGGTGCCGGCGCGTTTCTCATGGCCGAATTCACCAACACCAGCTACCTGACCATTATCAAGGTGGCCCTGGTTCCTGCGATCATGTACTACGTGACCGTGCTTTTCTTCGTTCACTATGAGGCTAAAAAATATGGGCTCGTCGGCCAACCCAAAGAGAGTCTGCCGCGGGTGGGCAAAGTTGTCAAAGAAGGGTTGCATTTCATCATTCCCGTATTGATTCTGGTCTACGTGCTGGTGAACAATTACTCGCCCATGATGGCCGGTTTCGTGGCTGTCGTCAGCACCGCGGCCGCCAGTCTTACCGCCAATGCCGTTCGCTGGGCGGTAGCACCGCAAATGATCGACATGGGAAAAAAACGCCCCACGGCCGTGGCCTTTTGCCTGGATGAATTGAAGAGCATTGTGAAGGCGCTTGAAAAGGGGGCCAAAAACGCCATCATGGTGTCGGTGGCCTGCGCCGCCGCCGGCATTATCGTGGGAATGGTCACACTGACCGGCATGGGATTGAAATTTTCCAGCCTGGTGCTGGATCTGAGCTACGGGATCAAGGCCCTGGCCATTCTGCTCATCGGCGCGGCGTCCCTGGTGCTGGGTATGGGGCTGCCGGTCACCGCCAGCTACATCGTTCTGGCCACCTTGGCCGGACCGGCCCTGCTGGACATGGGCGTTCCCATCATGGTCAGCCACATGATCGTTTTCTGGTATTCCCAGGACGCCAACGTGACCCCTCCGGTGAGCCTGGCCAGCTTTGCCGGTGCCGGGATAGCCGGCGCCAATCCCATGCGCACGGCCTTCACCTCGTGGAAGCTGGCCAAGGGGCTTTACATCATTCCCATCATCATGGCCTATCGCCCCCTGCTGGGTATGGGTACCGACTATGAACTGCTTCACTGGCAGGTGGGGCTGACCATGGCCACCACCATGATAGGGCTCATCTCCTTCGCCTCGGCCATCGAGCGCTATTTCATCCGCCGGGCCACCTGGCCGGAGACACTATTGTTCTGGATCGCCGCCGCCGGCCTTTTCTGGCCCCAGTACTGGGCCGATGGATTGGGCCTGATCGCTTTTGCTGCGGCAGTTGCCATGCAGAAACGGACCACATCCACCAGTTAAACCGATGGCACTACTTTTTCTTCAGGGCATATTTACCTTGATTTTCAGTCCTGCTTAATTTACCTCCAACCATTCATTTCTTGATTTCGGCCGTTTGTTGTTTCTGCGTTCGAAAAACCACTGTTTCGTATTAACCAAAGCCACCGGAAGGGAGAGCCACATGGGCGGATTGTTTGGCGTTGTTTCAACCTCGGACTGCGTTGCCGATCTTTACTACGGAACCGACTACCATTCACACCTGGGCACCCGCCGCGGTGGCATGGCCGTGTGCAATCAAACGAGCATCCAACGGGCCATCCACAATATCGAAAACAGCTATTTTCGCACCAAGTTCGAAGAAGAGCTGAACCGTTTTCACGGCCATTTCGGCATCGGTGTGATCAGCGACACCGACCCCCAGCCCCTGATCGTCAGTTCCCACATGGGCACCTTCGGCATCGTGACCGTGGGCAAGATCAACAACCAGGAAGCGCTGGTCCAGCGGGCCTTTAAGCGCAGGAGCTACTTTTCCGACACCACGGCCGGGGAGGTACATCCCACCGAAGTGGTAGCCATGCTGATTTGCGAGGCCGACAGCTACGTGGAGGGCATTAAAAATGCCCAGGACGCCATCCAAGGTTCCTGCTCGATGCTGCTGCTCACCGATCAGGGCATTTTTGCCGCCCGCGATCGACTGGGTCGCACGCCGCTGACCATCGGATGCCGCGACGGCGCCTTTGCCGTCAGCTCCGAGACCTGCGCCTTTCCCAACCTGGGCTACGACGTGGATCACTGCCTGGGCCCCGGCGAAGTGATCCAGATGAGCCCGGACGGCTGGGAGCAGCAGGCACCCCCCGGGGAATCCATGCAGGTTTGCGCTTTCCTGTGGATCTACTACGGCTATCCGGCGTCGGAATACGAGGGCATCAACGTGGAGGAGGTGCGCAACCGCTGCGGCGCGGCCCTGGCCAACAATGACGACACGCCCGTTGATTTCGTGGGCGGCATCCCGGATTCGGGCATCGGCCACGGCATCGGTTACGCCAACCAACGCGGTCTGCCCTACCGGCGACCCTTCGTCAAATACACCCCCACCTGGCCGCGCAGCTTCATGCCCCAAAACCAGAAGATGCGCGATTTGGTGGCCCGGATGAAGCTGATCCCCGTTCGCCAGCTCATCGATGGTCAGCGCATTCTCTTTTGTGAAGATTCAATTGTACGGGGCACCCAGTTGCGCGACAATGTGCAGGTGCTGTTCGAATACGGCGCCAGGGAAGTGCACATGCGGCCGGCCTGTCCCTGCCTGATCCACCCCTGCGAGTTTCTCAACTTCTCCACTTCGCGCTCCACCCTTGACCTGGCGGGCCGCACGGCGATCAAAAAGTTAGAAGGTGCCGAGGACCGGCATCTGGGCGAATACGCCCACTACGGATCGGAGAAAAATCTGGCCATGATCAACCGCATACGGGAGCAGCTGCATCTGACCACCTTGAAATACCAGCGCATGGACGACATGGTGGCTGCCATCGGCCTGCCCAAAGACCGGCTGTGCACGCATTGCTGGGACGGCAGCAGTTATACATAGCACCATCCAGAAAGAGAGGCTTTCAACCCACTGCAAAATCACGGTTGACTTGATATACCGATTGGTATATTAGCCGTTCCATGAAATCAACAACTCTCCCCAGATCCGGACGCACCCGGCAATTGATCATCGAATCCGCTGCGCCCATCTTCAACAAAAAGGGCTATGCCGGCACCTCCATGTCCGACCTGACCACGGCCACGGGTCTGACCAAGGGCAGCATTTACGGCAACTTCAAGGACAAGGATGACGTGGCCGTGCATGCCTTTCAGCACAACATCGATCTGATCTTCGATTTCTTCTCCAAGGAACTCAAGGCAGCAGGGCCGACCATGGACAAGCTGCTGGCCTATCCCCGTGGTTTTCGCAAGATCTACCGCATGATACTCTCCTACGGCGGCTGCCCCATCCTCAACACCGCCGTGGAGGCCGACGACACCCACGCCGTTCTGCGAAAAATGGCCGTGGATGTGCTGGCGAAATGGAAAAAAAGCATCATTTCCCTGGTCGAAGAGGGAAAAACCGAAGGGGTCATCGATATGGCCACCAATGCAAAAAACATGGCGGAAATCCTCATCGCCATCATGGAGGGCGGCAGCGTTCTTTCCAAAGTCACCGGCGAGGAATCATACATACTCAACGCCATCGACACCGCAGAAAAGATAATCACCGACATGCGGCATACCGTGTAGTTGGCAGGACATACCAATCGGTATAAGATAAAAAAATGGATTCAAGGAGACGATCATGACCGATGTTTACAAGAAATTGGCCGAGCACCTGGACAACCTGCCGACCGGCTACCCCAGCACCGACTCCGGTGTTGAACTGCGGATTTTAAAGCGCCTGTTTACCCCCGAAGAGGCGGAAATAGCCACAACCCTCACCATGATGCCCGAACCGGTAGCGGGGATCGCTGAACGCACCGGCAGGGATCCGGCAGCCTTGGCCGAGACGCTGGCGGAGATGTCCCGAAAGGGTCTGATTTTTAGGATATCCAAAGGTGACAAAACCCTGTACAGCGCCGCTCAATTCATCATCGGCATCTGGGAATATCACGTCAACAGCTTGGACGAAGATCTGATCCGGGATGTCAACGAATACATGCCCATCTTGATGAAAAAAGGCTTGTTGAGCGCCAAGACCCAGCAGTTGCGGGTGGTGCCCGTCGCCAAGAGCGTATCGGCCGAGATGGCGGTCATGCCCTTCGAAGCGGCCGAAGCAATCATTAACAAACAATCCAAGATCATTGTCTCGCCCTGCATTTGCCGCAAAGAACAGAAAATGATCGGCAAGGGCTGTGACAAGCCCTCGGAGGCATGCCTGATCTTTGGCGCCGGTGCCTACTACTATGAGAAGAACGGCCTGGGGCGCGAAATCGACAAGGCGGAGGCGTTAGACATCCTCAAAGCCGGGGTGGACGCCGGCCTGGTGCTCCAGCCGGGCAATCAACAAAAATCAATGAACATCTGCATGTGCTGCGGCTGTTGCTGCGGTGTTCTTAAGAACCTGAAAACCTTGGACAAACCGGCCGAGGTGATCCATACCAACTACTACGCCCAGGTGGACGAGGATCTGTGCACGGCCTGTGAAGCCTGCGTGGAACGCTGCCAGATGGACGCCATCACCATCGATGAAGCCGCTCTGGTCGACCTGGACCGCTGCATCGGCTGCGGCCTGTGCGTCACCGACTGCCCCACCGAGGCCATCACCCTCGAGCAGAAAGCCGAAGACAGCCGCTATCTGCCGCCGAAGAATGTCTTCGAAACCTACATGAACATCGCCCAGGAACGCGGGCTGATGTAGGGAGACGATCATGGCCCAATGGCATAAAACCGGCTGCGTGTTGTGTGCCCAGAACTGCGGGTTGGAAGTCAAAGTGGCGAACAACCGCATGGCCAAGGTGCGGCCGGACAAATCCAATCCCAGAAGCCGGGGCTACGCCTGCCGCAAAGGGCTCAACGTGGCCCACCACCAGCACCACGCCGACCGGCTGACCCACCCGCTGAAACGCACCGCCACCGGGTTCGAGCGAATCTCCTGGGATCAGGCCATTGCAGAGATTGCCGAGAAGCTCGGCCGTGTGGTCGAAGAACACGGGCCGCGGTCCTATGCCTACATGGGCGGGGGCGGCCAGGGGTGCCACTTCGAAGCAGCTTTCGGCCGCACACTGATGAAGCTGCTGGGTTCCCAGTATCACTACAACGCCGTGGCTCAGGAGCTTACCGGAGCGTTTTGGGCCTGCGGCCGCCACACCGGCCGGCAGAGCGATTTTCACATCCCCGATGAGGCAAACGCCGACATGCTGCTGGCCGTGGGCTGGAACGGCATGGAGAGCCACCAGATGCCCCGAGCGCCCCTGGTGTTAAAGGAATTTTCCAACAACCCTGAAAAGCTGCTGGTGGTGATCGATCCCCGACAGTCCAAAACAGCGCGCCTTGCCGACATTCACCTGCCTGTCAGGCCGGGCACCGACGCCCTAATGGTACGGGCCATGATCGCCATCATATTCGAAAACAGCTGGGAAGACCGGGCTTACATCGATACCTACACCACCGGTTTCGACCGGATCCGCCCCTGGTTCGAAAACGTCTCGGTGCACGACGCGCTGGCCGTGTGCGGCCTCGAGGTCGAGCCGGTGGTCGACCTGTGCCGTGAGCTGGGACGGCGCTGCTGGTGCCTGCACACCGACCTGGGCATCTATATGAACCGCCACAGCACCCTGACATCCTGTCTGTACAACGTACTGCTGGCCGTGTGCGGTCGCCTGTGCGTGCCCGGCGGCAATGTCATCCCGTGCAAGTTCATACCCATCGGATCCCACACCGACGAGCGGGACCCAAAACACTGGCGCACGGTGAGCACCGATTTCCCCATCCTCATGGGCTACTCCCCGCCCAACGTGCTGCCCGAGGAAATTTTAAGCGACCACCCGGACCACATCCGCTCGGTGATCGTCTGCGCCAGCAACCCCCTACGGTCCTATGCGGACACAACCGCCTATGAAAAGGCGTTCAACAGCCTGGACCTGCTCGTCACCATCGAACTGGCCATGACCGAAACAGCTCAGCTTTCTCACTACGTATTGCCGGCACGCTCCGGCTACGAGTCCTGGGACGGCACCTTCTTCACCTGGACCTGGCCGGAGGTCTACTTCCAGATGCGTCAGCCGCTCATCGAACCCGAAGGCGAACCGCTTGAGTGCGGAGAGATCTTCACGCGCATCGCCGACGCCATGGGGTTGATTCCCACGCGTCCCGAGGCCCTTTACCAGGTTGCCCACAAGGATCGTTTCGCCTTTGCCGTCGAATTGATGACCCTGGCCCGATCCAATCCCGGCCTTATGAAGGCTATCCCGTTTATCCTGTCCAAAACCCTCGGCAGGGCGCTGGGATCCGGCAACCTGGCAGCCCTGTGGGGACTGCTTCTCACCGCACCGGAAAGGTTGAGAAAAGACGCCCTGCGGGCCGGGTTCGCCGTGGACGGCTGGGGAGAATCGATACGCACGGCTCCGGGCAAACTGCCGACCATTGTGAAGTCCATGGTCAGAAACCGCAGCCTGGTTCCCCTGGCCGGCCTGCATCCCCGCGCCGGATTCGGAGAAAAACTGTTCCAGGCCGTCATGGACCACCCTGAGGGCTTGTGGCTGGGCAAATCGGATGAAGCGGCCAACATGTCTGCCATCCGGACACCCAGCGGCAAGATTGACCTTTTCATCCCTGAAATGGACGCCTGGATGGCTGACCTCAGTCCCGAAAAGGAGGCAACGGCACTGACCCCCGATCCCGACTTTCCGCTGATTCTCATGGCCGGTCGCCATGTCCGCACCAACGCCAACACCCTGATGCGCAATCCCGAATGGAACCGGGGTCGCCGTGCCTGCACCCTGGCCATGCATGCCGATGACGCAGCGGCGTTAAAGCTTGCCGATGGCCAGCAGGTGACGGTTACCACCGCCGCCGGCCGGGAAACCATCGAATTGGAAGTCTCTTCCAGGGCCAGGGTCGGCCATGTGGTCATGCCCCATGGTTTCGGGCTCGACTACCAGGGCATGGTTACCGGGGCCAATGTTAACCGGCTGACCCAAAATACTCACCGGGACCCGCTGGCTGGCACGCCGCTTCACCGGTATGTTCCATGTCGGGTGGAGACCGCTTAGTGTCCGTACAGAACAGGCATCTTTCGGCCCAGGCCGGCGTTCTCGCTCTGCTGAAGTCCTCGACGTAGCGCTGCTACGCCTGCGGGTTCAACCTCACTCGGGCCTTGGCGTGACGTAGACCCCGCATTGCGGGGAACCCAAATATACCCGTTCTGAACAGACACTGTTTCAAATGAAAGGCTCACTTTGAGAAGAATTACCTATAAAGAGGCAAAAAATGAAATTTCTGAAACGAATTTTCGGCATCTGTGAAACCCCGCTGCCCGGCAACCCGCAGGCATGGTCTGTACAGAACGGATCCATTCGAATCGACCTGACCCGGATGCCGGAACTAAAAACCTCCGGCAGCGGCGTGCGTTTAGAGGGCCGGGGGCTCGACCCACGACTGCTGGTCTTACACGGCGACGACGGAAAATACCACGCCATCGCCAATCGCTGCACCCACATGGGCCGGCGCATCGACACCATCGCCGGCAGCAACACGATCGAGTGCTGCAGCGTCTCCAAATCAACCTTCACCTACGACGGGAAGCCGGTGGGCGGTGCGGCGAAAAAGCCAGTCAAGGCCTATCCGGTGGTCCAGGATGGCGAAACGCTTGTCATTGCACTATCCAATTAGGGATGTCCGTTTTTTCAACGACAACTGAACCGTAAACACCCCTCACCCCGGCCCTCTCCCCTCGATGGGAGAGGGAGACGTGTAATGTTGAACCATCCCTTAGGTGAACCAAGGCGATGTAAACGTCCCCTCGCCCCTTTGGGGAGAGGGACAGGGTGAGGGGAAATATTTTCAGGAGATCAAGATGACCACAAGCCTTTTGTTTGAATCCAGCACCATCAACGGCATGAACCTGGCCAACCGATTCGTCCGGTCTGCCACCTGGGAAGGCATGGCCACCGAAGACGGCCGCGTGACCCCCAGGCTGATTGACACCATGGTGGAACTGGCCACCGGCGGCGTTGGCCTGATCATCTCCGGCCATGCTTATGTGACCCAATCAGGCCAGGCCAGCCCCTGGCAGTTGGGCCTCTATGACGACAGCCTAATCGACGGCCTGCGATCCATGACCGATGCCGTCCATGCGGCTGGCGGCAAAATCGTGGCCCAGTTGGCCCACGCCGGCCACTTTGCCCTGGAAAAGGCCATCGGCACACCGCCCGTGGTCGCATCGAATTTCGAAGGACTGGCCCAGACGCCTCGGACCGAACTGTCCGTGGACGACATCCAGCGTTTAAAAAATGTCTATACTGAGGCCGCCCGACGGGCCCAAACCGCCGGCTTCGACGGCATCCAGCTGCACAGTGCCCATGGCTACCTGTTCAGCCAGTTTCTTTCGCCCTGGTTCAACCGGCGAACCGACGACTACGGCGGAACGCTCGACAACCGCGTGCGCATTCATGTGGAGACCATCCGGGCAATTCGAAAAGCGGTGGGCAGTGACTGGCCCCTGCTGGTAAAAATGAACTGCGAGGATTTCGCGGAGGGTGGCCTGAACGTGGCAGATAGCATTTCGGCGGCGGGGCAGATGGTGGCGGCGGGTCTGGACGCCGTCGAGTTGAGCGGCGGCCTGCTCACCGGCGGCAAGCTATCTCCCAGCCGGCCCAACATCAATAAAAAGGAGAAAGAAGCCTATTTCAAGGCGGCGGCCCAGGCCTTCAAACGGTCACTGGACGTTCCATTGATCCTGGTGGGCGGCATCCGCACCCTTGAAGTCGCTGAAAAGCTGATAGACGCTGGAACAGCCGACTACTTCTCCATGTCCCGTCCGCTAATCCGCGAACCGGGCCTGATCAAACGCTGGCAATCCGGCGACCGAACTCGGGCGCGCTGCCTGTCGGACAACCTGTGCTTTCGGCCCGGCATGACCGGCAAGGGGATCTATTGCGTGACCGAAGAACGGGAAAACAAATGAATTTCCCTTGAAGGAAGAGAACCCGATTCTATTGCAAAATCGTCAAGATGCCTTCATTTGACATTTTTCATTTGGCCTTTGGCATTCATGGTCTGCCTTTGTGCAGAAAATCCACCTCAACCACGCCGTCTTCCAGTTCAACCCGGCTGACCACCGGCGCCGTGCTGGCGATGATCCTTCTCCCAAGGATCACAAACCAACCGTGCGGGCTTGAGACGCAGGGCCTCGTGGACATCTTTGGCATGGGGGATCACCAGGTTGGCCCGGCAGCCGCGTTCCAGTCCGTAATCCTTCAGCCCTAACGCCTTGGCGCCGTTGACAGTCCCCGCATCGAACATCTGCCGGATCTGGCCGGTGCCGGTCATCTGGGCCACATGCAGCCCCATGTGGGCCACCTCCAGCATGTCATGGGAGCCGAAACTGTACCAGGGATCGTCGCTCTCGTCACAGTGCATGTCCACCATCAGCCCGCGGTCCGCGGCTAGTTCGCACAATTGCCGGATGGATTCGGCCCCCTAGTCCATGGTGCGCTCGATCATGCATTTGACGTCCTTCCCGTGTCCATATAGAAATGGTACATTTCGGCTCCCGGAAAGTCCCGAGCAGGAATCCACCGAGGGCCAAGAGATTCCGCTTTTTTAGACGAATACCTCCCAGAAGTTGATCTCATAAACAGGATTTTGTTCCAAGTTCAAGGCGGAAACGTCTTTTAACCCGCAGGCGCCCCGAAGGAAGTGCCCTTGGGGTGCATACTTGAAATATGTCGAGGAGTAAAAAGACGTTTCCAACAACGAAATTGGCTGCCGGATAAACGATCAATGCGCTTTTCCCGTTGACATCTTGCAATTAATCCTGCTTTTAAGCAAATGTCCAGCAGATCAATAGATTAATTGGAGAATAAATGACGGACTTCAAAGACAAAGCCAATTTGATTTGGGGAGTAGCAGACCTTTTGCGGGGTGATTACAAACAATCGGACTATGGAAAGGTCATCCTTCCAATGACGGTGCTGCGCCGTCAAGATTGCGTTTTGGCGCCCAAAAAACAAAAGGTGCTGGACTGTCTTCCAAAAGTTGAAAAACTTTCCGACAGTTCTAAGGATCTTACCTTAAATAAAATTGCAGGGGCCAATTTTCATAACCGCAGCAAATTCGATTTCGCCAAGTTGATTGCCGATCCCAATCATATTCCCGCGAACCTGCGCAATCATATCAACGGATATTCCGCTTCCGCCCGGGAAATTATCGAGTATTTCAACTTTGATGATCAGATCGAGCGCATGGATGATCCCAAGGCGGATATTCTGTTTCAAGTAGTTAAAAAGATTGCCGAGATCGATCTTTACGACATGGACACCATGCAAATGGGCTAAGTGTTCGAGGATCTGATCCGTCGTTTTGCAGAACAATCCAATGAAACCGCGAGAGAGCATTTTACCCCCAGGGAAGTAATCAAACTGATGGTTAACGTGCTGTTCAATGAAGATAATCAAGCCCTGACCCAGCCGGGGATTGTCAAAGCACTATATGATCCGGCCTGCGGCACAGGCGGCATGCTCTCCATTGCGGAACAGCATTTATGCGGTAAGGATAGCGGCATGAATCCCGACGCCAAGTTGGAATTGTTCGGGCAGGAAATTAACCCTGAATCCTACGCCATCTGAAAATCCGATATGCTCATCAAGGGGCAGAACCCCACGAACATCAAGTTCGGCAACACCTTTACCGTGGATGGATTGCGGGAAGAAAAATTTGATTACATGCTTTCCAACCCGCCCTTTGGCGTGGATTGGAAAAAAGCGACAAAAACCATCAAGGACGAACATAAAAAACTAGGATTTGCCGGTCGTTTCGGCGCGGGCCTACCGCGGATCAATGACGGCTCGCTCCTGTTTTTGCAGCACATGATTTCCAAGATGAAACCGCCGGAAGACGGAGGCAGCCGTATCGGTATTGTCTTTAACGGATCGCCGTTATTTACCGGCCAGGCAGGCAGCGGTGAGAGCAACATCCGCCAATGGATCATTGAAAACGATTGGCTGGAAGCAATCATCGCCCTGCCGGGTCAGTTATTCTACAACACCGGTATTTCAACCTATATCTGGATACTGAACAATAATAAGAGTAAACGGCGCAAGGGGAAAATTCAGTTGATCAACGCCACCGGCGGCAAGGATGAGGAATTGATCAAAGATGGCAAGATTGACGCTAACCGATTCTGGGAAAAGATGCCCCGATCTTTGGGCAACAAGCGCAAACAAATTGCCGAAAATGGGGAAGCCAAGGGGATCGGATTTATCACCAAACACTATGGCCACTTTGAAGAGAACGAATTTGTCAAAATCATGCCCAATGAATTCTTTGGTTACTGGCGGGTAACCGTGGAGCAGCCGCAAAAGGATGAAAACGGCCATATGATCACCGCCCGCGGGGACAAACCCAAACCGGATACCGCATTACGGGACTATGAAAACATCCCCTTCCTGAGAAAAGATCCGAACGATCATGACGGGAAACTGATCCCGCAGACCATTGAGGAGTATATCGAACGCGAGGTCAAACCCCACCTGCCCGATGCCTGGGTTGATGATAAAAAGACCAAAACCGGGTACGAAATTAACTTCACCAAGTATTTTTACGAGTTTAAACCCCTGCGGCCCCTGACGGAAATCAAGGCGGATATTCTGGCGTTGGAAAAGAGTTCCCAGGAACTGGAAAGGACGGTGCTGGAGGATTGATAATGGATCAAGACGAGCAAAATATTGTCATTTATAACACAGTAGATGGCAAGGCTTCCGTATCCCTTTTCGCCCAGGATGGAATGATCTGGATGAACCAGAGTCAGTTGGCTGAACTTTTTGACACCTCCAAGCAAAATATCGGGCAGCATATTGCTAACGTACTGAAAGAAGGCGAATTAGATAAAAATTCAGTTGTAAAGAATTACTTTACAACTGCCCCCGATGGAAAAAAATATAATGTGACCTTTTACGCACTGGATATGATTCTGGCTGTCGGTTTCAGAGTCCGCAGCAAAAGAGGAACCCAGTTCAGAATATGGGCAAACCGCAATCTGAAAGAATATATGATCAAAGGGTTTGTCATGGATGACGAGCGCCTTAAAAATCCCGAAGGCCGGCCCGATTATTTTGATGAATTACTGGAACGTATCCGCGAAATTCGGGCGTCTGAAAAACGCTTTTATCAGAAAGTGCGGGATCTGTTTGCACTAAGCAGTGACTATGACAAAACCGACAAAGCTACACAGATGTTTTTTGCCGAAACCCAAAACAAACTGCTCTTTGCAGTAACCGGGCAAACCGCCGCGGAAATCATACTGAGCCGTGTCGATGCGGATAAGCCCAATATGGCGCTTACTTCCTGGGAAGGCAGCGTGGTCAGAAAACAGGATATTTTTATTGCCAAAAATTATCTGGGTAAGGATGAAATCGACACGTTGAACCGTTTGGTTGTTATCTTTTTGGAAACAGCTGAATTAAGAGCAAAAAACCGGATCGATATTACGATGAAGTTCTGGCGTGAAAATGTGGACAGAATACTGGAATTCAATGAGAAACCTCTGTTGAAGAGAAAAAGAAAAATCAGCAATGCGATAATGAAGGAGAAGGTGAGGGAAATATACCAGTTGTTCGATAATAAACGAAAAATCTACGAAGCCGGACAGGCGGATAAAGAAGATATGGAAGAACTGAAGCGGCTGGGAAATAAAATAGAGCAGGGCAGATAATGAAACGGGACGAAAAATATAAGGACAGCCGGGTTGAATGGATTGGATAAAGGGAACTGCCCAGGGTGTTCAATCAAGAAGAGTACAAAATACTGATTGTCGCGGATAAATACCAGACCGGTTTTGATCAGCCTTTATTGCAAACTTTGTATGTGGATAAACCCCTGTCCGGCGTAAAAGCCGTCCAGACACTTTCCAGGCTGAATCGAACCGCGCCGGGCAAGGAGGATACGTTTGTCCTGGATTTCGTGAATGACCGGGAGGCCATATTGGAGTCGTTTCAGCCTTACTATGAATTCACAACGGTCAGCGAAGAACCTGAACCCAATCACCTCTACGATTTGAAGGCCAAACTGGATGAGCGCCAGGTTTATTTAAAATCGGAAATAGACGGGCTGGCCAAAATTTATTTCAATCCAACCACCCGGATGACCGCCAGGACGCAATCCAGGCTATACAGCTTCATCGACCCTGCCGTTGATCGCTATAAGGCGAAGGAGCCCGAACAGGAAAAAGAGGAATTCAAAAAAAGCCTGCGCACCTGGACGAATCTGTATTCATTTCTGGCCCAGATCATGCCGTTCCAGGAACCAGAATTCGAAAAGTTCTATGTCTACGCCAAGTTGTTGTTAACCAAATTGCCCAAGCGAGACATCTCGGAAAGCTTAAAACTGGTTGACGAAGTGGCCATGGAATATTACCGCCTGCAAAAAATCAAGGAAGGTTCCATTGACCTGATAACGGGCGAAGCCGGTGAGTTGAATGGCATGTCGGAAGCGGGTATAAAGCGGGCAAAAGAGGAAAAGGCCCCCTTATCGGAAATTATTGATGTATTAAATGAACGCTTCGGAACGGAGTTCGAGGAAGCCGACAGGTTGTTTTTTGAACAAATAGAAGCGGAATTGGTGGAGGATGCAACCTTGCGGCAACAAGCCAAAGTCAATAGCTTGATACCTTTAAATACGCATTTGAAGAGATGTCTATCGACAAACTGATCGAGCGGATGGATCAAAATCAGAAGATATTTGAAAAAATATTGGAAGACCAGTCTTTCGGGGGGATAGTAAAAGAATTGATGATGAAAAAAGTATATGCCAAATTGAATGAGAATTAAAATAGAAAGCACAGCCGATTCTTTCAGGGGTGCATTCTCATTACGTTTCATTTCGTTTTGCTGGTGATTGAACGTCATTTGCAGTTTGTTTTTTTTAAAAAAGCGACATCTGTCCTTTCAAATCCAATGTCATACCGGATTCGTCTTCAAAGTCCGCTTGTATCCCCTGGATCTCACGGGGCGTGAGGCCGGCCACGCTGGCGGTGATCGTATGGTCCTGTGCGTCTGCGGCCAGGTTATGGATGCGGCAACCGTCAGGTAGCATCGAGCGCAGCAGCGTTCGGGGGCGTAGCGTTTGTTTTTTGCGTTTGGGTATTTCATAGATCACCGTACGACCGGTGACCCTTTCCATGTGCCACTTCAGGTAAGCATAGCGCTCGTTTTCCGTATCGGATTCGCGGAAGGTAATTCTCACTATCGTTGCATCGATATGCAGCCTGGCGCCGAAAACCCCGGCCTGATTCAAGAGCCCCCGGGCCGATTTCCGGGCCGTTTCAACGGCGCACGTTCCCTCCAGCGCCTCATAGTGCAGCACCGGCTCGCCGTCCAGGCCGGCGGTAACCACCTCCGGCGGAAGGCTCATTAAAATCGACTGAACCGCTTCCATGGAGGTCGCCTCCCGCAGGCGCAGGAACGCATCGGGGCGGGTGACCTTGATTCCGGAGACCGACTGAGCCTGGCGGAACGGATCCGCACCATGACTGCGCCACTTTTTGGGAAGACCCGCCATCTGAGTGGCCCCATATTGCAATTGATGGGTGCTCCGGTCGACGATGTCAATGACGATGCAGGCGTTTTTACCGGGAGCCGTCCGCAGTCCTCGACCGATACACTGGGTGTACACCAGCGGAGAGGTGGTGGGCCTGGCCATCAGGATGCACGCCACCCTGGGATCGTCGAACCCCTCGGTGAGCACACCGTAGTTGGTCAACACCTGGATTTCGCCATTGGCGAAGCGCTTCAAGATCTCGCTGCGATTCTTGCTCTTGCCGTCGATTTTCTCCGCCCGGACCCCCAATAAGGAAAAATCCGCTGCCAAATCTGACGCGTGGTCGACCCCGGCGCAAAAGGCGATGGTCTTTTTACCCCTGCCCTGCTCCATCCACGCCTTGAGGGTCAACGCCCTGGTGGCGGGTGAGTTCATCACCCGGGAAAGCGCGCCCACCTGGAAATCGCCGGCCGACAGTTTTACCCTGTTCAGGTCCAGCTTCCCCCTTATGGTGAAATATCGCATGGGCACCAGATAGCCCAGATCCTCCAGATCGGGACGGGAAATTTCGAATGCGGTACGGCCGAAGACTTCCAGGGCGGACTTGCCGTCCGTCCGTTGAGGGGTGGCCGTCATCCCCAGCAGCAGGGTATTCCGATCCGCTTGGCTGTGAAAGTAGTCGATGACCTCCCCCCAGCTCGGCGCCAGGGCTCGGTGGCATTCATCGCAAATGATCAGGGCATACGCCTTGGGATCGAATTTTTCCTTGCGCCGCACCAGCGTTTGGACCGATGCCAAGACGATTGCCCCATTTCCGTGGGCGGTGCGCGCGCCCTGCTCAATCTGCACATTAAGCCCCGGCAGAAGTCGCCGAATGGTGCGGACGGTCTGGTTGAGAATCTCCCGGCGATGGGCCACAAAAAGCACCTTGCCGAACCCTTTCGTGTTTCTCAACGCCTTAATGATGTGGATCGCGATCACGGTTTTTCCGGCACCGGTGGGAAGATAGAGAAGCATGCGTCGCTGGTGCTTTTCCTTATAACGTGAGACGACGGCGGCAACGGCCTTTTTTTGATAGGGGCGGAGTCGAAAAGGCTTACGCATGAGTATTCAATTTTCCCAATACAGCTACAATGTCCCCGGTGGTCAGACCTTCCTGGGGCCACCGCACACTGTCGGCGCTTTCCAGATATATCCTTGCCAGGTCCCTGCCGAGCCATTGGCGCGCCTGGGTCGGGTCGTGATCGCTTTTTTGGGAGCGGGCGTAGGGTACCGGTCGGTCGGCCAGGGTCTGCCGGTGGGCCTGCTTTTTCTCGTTCTTGTCGGCGCGCACGGCCGTGACGTATTGGGGCAAGCCGGTCCGGCCATCCCAGATATGCCGTGCCCTGGGCAGGCGCCGGTGTCCGTCCCCTTCCAATACCCTCAGGGTTTCCAGCAGCCAATCCTGGAATTCCAAATCGAACCGGTGCCCGGTGGTCAGATGGCGGACGGCTGCCGCGATCTTCTCCACCGCCACCCCCCGGCGTCGGCTGGCGCCAAGCACGGGCAGCACGGCATCACGCCAGGACGGGCCCATCGGTTTTCTCCACGTGTAGTTCGGCGATCTCCAGCAGGTTGTATGCCGTGTGGTCGATCTCGATCTTTTTGTCCCCTTTGCGGATGGCCACCCACAATCCAAACAGGTCCACACCATCCCAGATGGCGCTGGTGTCATCGGTGTCACCCTGCCGGAGCCGACGGGCCTCCAACTCGAAGATGGGGCGCATGATGGAGGCGGAGTAAACCGCCCGGTTCACGTCCGATTGGAAACCGGGATCCGAAGCGGTGATCGACGCGGAAGACGGTGCCCCAGCCGGCGGTTCTGCGTCGGGGGGATCAGTTCTCTGCTGTCGTTTGACGAAATCGATAAGATCGAGTTGGATCGGCATCTGTGTCTTGAGACATTCGTTGCGGTCTTTTTTAATGAGCGCCTGCGAATATTACGAATCGGTATAGCCTAATTCTGATCGGTTTTCAATCAGGATAGGGAATCGTCAATCATCGATGCCGGCCAGGCAAATATATTTCATCTCCAGGTATTCATCTATCCCGTATCGCGACCCCTCCCGGCCGATACCCGACTGTTTCACCCCGCCAAACGGTGCTACCTCGGTAGAGATCAATCCGGTATTGACACCCACCATGCCGAACTCCAGGGCTTCGGACACCCGGAAGATCCGGCCCACGTCCCGGGCGTAAAAGTAGGCCGCCAGGCCGTAGATTGTGTCGTTGGCCATGCGGATGGCATCTGCTTCCGATGAAAAACGGATCAGCGGCGCCACCGGACCGAAGGTTTCGTCGGCAGCCACCGTCATGTCGGCAGCCACGTCTCCAAGCACGGTGGGCTGGAAATAGGTGCCGCCCAGGGCGTGGGGCTTTCCACCAACCAGCAGTTTGGCACCCTTGGAAATGGCGTCCTCGATGTGGTGGGACACCTTGGCAAGGGCCGCCGCGTCGATGAGCGGCCCTTGCTGTACATCAGGATCCAAACCGCTGCCCACCTTGAGTGTTTCCACCGCCGCCACCAATTTTTCTGAAAATTCCGCGTAGACGCCTGCCTGAACGAAAAGCCGGTTGGCGCACACACAAGTCTGCCCGGAATTGCGGTACTTGGAAATCATGGCCCCCTGTACCGCCTGATCCACGTCCGCATCGTCGAAAACGATAAAAGGGGCATTGCCGCCCAGCTCCAGGGACACCTTCTTAACCGTGCCGGAGCACTGAGCCATGAGCGTTTTCCCCACCTCGGTGGAACCGGTGAAGCTGAGTTTTCTCACTACGGGGCTGGCGGTAATTTCACCGCCGATCACGCCGGCTGACCCGGTGATCACGTTGAAAACCCCGGCAGGAATACCAGCCCGGTCGGACAGCTCGGCCAGGACCAGGGCCGTGAGTGGGGTTTGGCTGGCCGGCTTGACCACCATGGTGCAGCCAGCGGCCAGGGCCGGCGCCGCCTTGCGGGTAATCATGGCCGCCGGAAAATTCCATGGCGTGATGGCCGCGCACACCCCCACGGGCTGACGGATTACGATGATGCGCTGGCCGGAGCCGGCCGCAGGGA
Organism: Desulfosarcina sp.; assembly: GCF_033791525.1. Lineage (GTDB taxonomy): Bacteria > Desulfobacterota > Desulfobacteria > Desulfobacterales > Desulfosarcinaceae > Desulfosarcina. The sequence continues at coordinate 11,656 of NZ_JASJGN010000121.1, read as the reverse complement.
TCGTGTCGCCGTATACCCGTTTGGCCTCCTCGGCAAACCACTGGACGAAAGAGGCGGCGTAGGAGATCTCCCCTTTGGCTTCGGCCAGGGGTTTGCCCTGCTCGCTGGTGAGAATCACCGCCAGGTCATCCTGGTGTTCCATCATCAGAAGATACCAGCGCTGGAGCACTTCTGCACGTTCTTTGGCTGTTCGACGGCGCCAGGCCGGCAATGCAGCGTCAGCCGCGTCGATGGCCTCGCGGACTTCCGCATCGGAAACGGAAGGCACACTGCCTAGCGTGCTGCCGTTGGCTGGATTGGTTACCGGGATGGTCTTGCCGGATCGGGCTGCGGCCCATTGACCGTTGATCCAGATCTGTTGGCGGAACAGATTTTTATCTTTGAGGTTCATCATGGTGGTATTTTCTCCTTATTCTGTAAAACCTTCAGCCTTATTTTAAGAAGAATCCCTTCTTCTCTAAAAATGCCTTCATATGGGGTCGGATCACCCGGCCCATGAGGTCGGCCATCTGGTGGGTCCAGGTCTCGTCCTTCAGGTTGCTGTTGCGGTTGAGGAAGTAGTGGTTGGTGGTCCGATCATAGGCCGTGAGCATGTCGGTGTCATGCTGTTGTGGATAACGGTCCGTGAACAGCACGGCATCGACCGGCAGCCGGGGTTTGGGTGGCGGATCCTGGGCCGGCCAGCCCAGACACATGCCAAACACCGGGTAGGCCTGATCGGGGATTTCAAGCAGGTCGCACACCGTCTGGGGATCGTTGCGGATGCCGCCGATGTAGACGCCTCCCATACCCAGCGATTCGGCGGCAATCAGCACATTCTGGGCCAGCAGCGCCGCATCGACGGTGGCGGTGACAAACTGCTCGGCCCAGCCCTTTTCCATGGCCGTATCCTGCATGCCGCAGGCGGCTTCCAGCCGGTTGAGATCGGCGCAGAAAACCAGGAAAACTGGCGCCCGGGCCACCCAGACCTGGGGCCCTGCCAGCTCGGATATGGCCTGCCGCTTGGCCATATCCCGCACCCGGAGAACCGTGTATGCCTGGACAAAATGAGACGTGGCCGCACACTGGGCTGCCGCGATGATTGCGGTCAGGGTCTGGTCGTCCACCTTCCGGTCCTTGAATTTGCGGATCGAGCGGTGGGATTTGAGCAGGTCGATGGTTGGGGTCATGGGCTATTCGCTTTCCGGCACCAGGGCCTTGGCAAGGAAGCGGGACAGTGTGCTTTTTTCCGTTTATGATCGGATTCTATACCAACCAGCCAGATTGAATCAATGCCCGAAACAGGGATTGATTTAAACTGGTCTCAAATATTACCCAGGGCTTTGTGAACCGAGGCAATGCTGCCTGCGGACAGCAGTGTCCGTGCGTGATCCCTACATGGGCCGATGGTCAGGCCTTCGATGCGCTGGTGCACGGCGGGCATGAACTGCGGATCGATGCTCAGCCGTCGGATGCCGATGCCAAGCAGAAAGGGAATCATCGACTCGTCGTGTGCCATTTCTCCACAGATGCTGATCGGTTTTTCACGATCGCCTGCGACCCTTACCACCCGCTCCAACGCCCGCAGCACCGAGGGGTGTTCGGGGCGGTAGTAGTCGGCTACCCGTTTGTTGCTACGGTCCACACCCAGCATGTATTGCACAAAGTCATTGGTGCCGATGGCAAAAAAATCGGCCTCAGCGGCAAACTCCGCCATGGTTTCCACCACCGAGGGCAACTCGATCATCATGCCGATGGCCGGGTGATCGTTATGGTCCAGCCCATCCGCCTTGAGCCGATCCTGGCAGTCGCGCACCACCTGGCGGGCCAGCAGAAAATCGTCCACCGAAGAGATCAGGGGAAACATGATCCCCACCGAATCGCTTCCGGCGGCGGCTCGCAGGATCGCCCGAACCTGCTGCTCGAAAATATCCCGGTATGCCAGGGTGAAACGGATGGACCGCAGGCCCAGCTCCGGATTCGGTTCGTTGACCGAGTCCGTATAGGCCAGCGTCTTTTCGCCGCCGATGTCCAAGGTGCGAAACACCACCGGTTTGCCGTCCATGGCCGCCACCACCTGACGATAGACCAGGTACTGCTCGGTTTCCGAGGGAAACGACGGCCGGATGAGAAAGGGAAATTCGGTGCGGTAGAGGCCGATGCCCGCCGCCCCCATCTCCCGGGCCAGGGGCAACTCGCCCAGTAGATTGATATTGGCCAGCAGATCGACCCGTGTATCGTCCCTGGTGTGGGCAGTGCCCGCCCGAACTGAGGTCTTTAGCCCTGTCACCTTCTGTATGGCCTGATGGCTGGCATCGAAACGGGCAATGATGTCCGCCGATGGATCCACGTAGACATTGCCCACCTCGCCGTCCACCAATACCGGCGTCACCTCGGGCAGGTGCATCAATTCCGGGCACTGGACCACCACCATGGGAATTTTCAGGGAACGGGCGATGATAGCCACATGGGAGGTGACCCCGCCGTTGGCCAGCACGATGCCCGCCACCGATTCGGCGGCCAGTTTAAGCAGCTCCGATGGGTAAAGCGCCTGGGCGATGACCACCCTGTTGCTGGTGTCCCCGTTGCCATCCGGTAATGGCGGCGCCAGATTGTTCAGCAACCGGCCGGCCAGGTCTTCGATGTCGCTGATCTTTTCACGGATGTAGGGATGGGGGCTGTCGGCAAACAGGTCCAGGTAATGGCGGGCCACCTCGCGCACCGCCCGGCTCGCCGGATCCCCCTTTTCGATCTGCTCAGCCATGCGGTCGATGAATTTAGGATCCTTGAGCATCATGAAATGGGCGGCGAAAATCAAGGCTGCGCTCTCCGGCAACCGTTCGGCACATCGCTGCTGTAAGGCGCTCAATTGTTCACCGGTATTTTTCACCGCCCGTCGAAAATCAGCCATCGTTCCACTGTCGACCACAGCTGATTCGGCCACCAGGCTACCGTGACTCCTACCCCAGACGGTCGCCCGGGCAAAAGCGACACCACCGGAGGCAGACTGCCCCTTGATGAATCCCAGGTTACACACCGGGCGCTCGGGAATGCTGCACATGCGCTGCAGATCCATCAGCAGTCGGGCATTTTCCAGGACCGCGGCCAGTTGGGCACCGGTGGCTTTCAGAGCCATCACATCGCTGGTCTCGAAATAGTCCGATTCGGTGTGTTGGACCACCAGCACGCCGATCTTGACCACCCCCTTTTGAATGGGAACGGCCAGAAAGGATTCGTATGCCAGCTCATCGGTTTCCGGAAAATAGCGAAAATGCGGGTTGTTGCTGGCGTGCCCCTCACACACCGCCTGGCGGGTCGCCATCACCGTGCCCACCAGTCCATGGCCGGAGCCCATGCGCACCCGGCCCACCGCTTCCGGATTCAATCCAACCGTGGCCTTGAGCACCAGCTCGTCGGCCGTCTCATCGTATAGATAAATGGAGCAGACCGGCGTTCCCAGGTGCCCGGAAACCAGCGCCACGGTTCGTTGGAGGAAATTTTCGATGTTTGCACTGCCGGTGACCAGCGCGGACAGATCGCTCAGATCACAGAGCATGTTCAGCAGGTCCTGCCGTTTGCCGCTCATAGGCATCTCGGGCCTTTCATCTCCTGGAATGTTCGGTTTGAGTGGATAATATAATGCATGTCCTGTACCGGGTCCAGTATCAGGTCTGAATCCGGTTAGAATGGAATAGACATCAAGAATTACGACAAAAATGCGCTTCGGTATCGAAATTTATTACTTTTTTGTAGTATGTTGCCGCGTTGTGTGAGCCGATCAACCCGCATGCGCACCAGGCCTATCAAGGGCCTTGCCAAGCACCCCGCGCATGGACATATTTGGTATGTGCATTGCAACAATGGTCCCGGGTACTATAGCCCTTCGGAGATGATCACAGGAGCCGGAATGTTGAATGATCCACCTTATAAAGGCCTTTACCGCTCATCATTCGAGCATGACGCCTGCGGTGTGGGCATGATCTGCGACCTGAGCAACCGTAAAAGCCACGCAATGGTCCAGGACGCCCTGAAGATCCTGGAGAACCTCACCCACCGGGGCGCCTGCGGCTGCGACGAAACCACCGGTGACGGCGCCGGAATCCTCATCCAGAAGCCCCACCTCTTTTTGCAGCAGGCGGCCCGGGAGGCGACCATTCACCTTCCGACCGAAATGGATTATGCCGCCGGCCTGGTGTTTCTGCCGTCGGACAAGGGTCTGCGCAAGGCAGCCCGAGCAGCGCTGTCGGCTGCTGCTGAAGAGAAGGGACTGAACTTTTTAGGATGGCGAAGCGTGCCGGTCAATCCGGATGCGGCCGGCGAACTGGCTCGACGGGTGATGCCGGTGATCCAAATGGCTTTCGTGGGCAGGGGTGACGCCGGCGGGGATGCCTTAACCTTCGAACGCAGGCTTTATCTCACGCGCAAAGCCGCTGAAAACCGAGTCCGCAATATGTTCGATCCGGGGGAGACCCTGTTTCACATCGCCAGCCTCTCTTCGCGAACACTGGTTTACAAGGGCATGCTGCTGGCGGACCAGATGACTGCATTTTACCCTGACCTCTGCGACCCGGCCATGGCCAGCGCCCTGGCCTTGGTCCACCAGCGATACAGCACCAACACCTTTCCCTCCTGGGACCTGGCCCAGCCCTTCCGCTACCTGTGCCATAACGGCGAGATCAACACCGTGAAGGGCAACAAAAACTGGATGCGCGCCAGGGAGCCTCTCTTCGGCTCCGGTATTTTCGGTGACGACATCGCGGACCTGATCCCGGTCTCCACCCCCGGTGGCAGCGATTCGGCCACCCTGGACAACGCCTTGGAGCTGCTCTTGCACACGGGACGCCCCCTGGCCCAGTGCATAATGATGCTGGTTCCCGAGGCCTGGCAGCACCACGACACCATGAGCCGGACAAAGCGGGATTTTTACGCCTACCACGCCTGTCTCATGGAACCCTGGGACGGCCCGGCAGCCATCCCCTTCACCGACGGCGTCAGCGTGGGCGCCGTGCTGGATAGAAACGGCCTGCGGCCCAGCCGTTATACGGTCACCCGGGACGGCCGGGTGATCATGGCCTCGGAAACCGGCGTGCTGCCGGTAGATCCTGCCAACGTGGCCACTAAGGGGCGCCTGGAGCCCGGCCGCATGTTCCTGGTGGATCTGGAGCAGGGCCGCATCATCCATGACGACGAAATCAAGGAGAGTATGGCCGCAAGGCAGCCTTACGGCCGATGGCTGAAAGAAAACCAGCTACGTCTGGCGGACCTGCCCCCGGGGCAGCCGGAGCCGGAACCGGCCGGTAAAAATCTGGGGGTCGAACAGCATCGCTTCGGTTACACAGCCGAAGACCTCAAGCTGATCATAGGCCCCATGGCCGAAAGAGGCCTGGAACCCACCGGCTCCATGGGCGACGATATCCCCTTGGCCATTCTATCCAAACGACCCCGCCTGCTCTACGACTATTTCCGCCAGCTGTTCGCCCAGGTGACCAACCCACCCCTTGACGCCATCCGGGAGAAATTGGTCACGGCCCTTTCCACAACCATCGGGCGCGAACACAACCTCTTTGCCGAAACGCCCGTGCACTGCCGCCAGCTGCACCTGCCGCATCCCATCCTCACACCGGCGGATCTGGCCGCCATCCGCGCATCGGACCACGATATTCTGAAGTCGGCAGACCTGTCCATCTCCTGGCCCCAGGCCGACGGTGGGCCGGGATTGACCCGCGCCCTGGAAGCCTTGTGCCGCCTTGCCGTTCGGCAGGTGGAAGCGGGAGCCCACCTGCTGATACTGACCGACCGGGACATCCCCGACGGCCATGCCCCCATACCTGCCCTGTTGGCCACCGCCGCCGTGCACCACGGTCTCATTGCCGCCGGCATGCGCGCCAAATGCGGCCTTATCGTCGAGACCGGCGAAGCGCGGGAGATTCACCACTTCTGCTGCCTGCTGGGTTACGGCGCCGGGGCCGTCGTTCCCTGGCTGGCCTTGGCCACCATCGACAGGCTGGCCGATACGGGCCGGCTGGACCAAACCGAGCCGCAGGCGGCGCGCACAAACTATATCGGCGCCGTTAAGAAGGGGATACTCAAAGTCCTGTCCAAAATGGGCATTTCCACCCTGCAAAGCTACCGGGGAGCCCAGATATTTGAATGTGTGGGCCTGGACCCATCGGTCACGGATCGCTGGTTCAGCGGAACGGTCTCGCGCATCGGCGGAGCAGACATGCAAACAATCGCCCGGGAAATCAAGATGCGCTGCACCGGGATGGATCGACATGCAGTCACCGACACGCTCCTGCCCGCCGGCGGCCGATACAAATGGCGACGGGACGGCGAAGCCCACCAGTACAATCCCGCCACGGTCCCCCTGCTCCAGCAGGCCGTGCGACAGGACGATGAAGAGGCGTGGCGGAACTACCGGGAAGCGGTGCACGAGATTAACCGGGAAGAAGGGCTGATCCGCGGCCGGTTTGAATTAAAGCCCGCCGTTACACCCGTGCCCATAGAAGAGGTGGAACCCTGGACCGAGATCGTCAAACGCTTCAAGACAGGCGCCATGTCATACGGTTCCATCAGCAAGGAGGCCCACGAGACCCAGGCCATTGCCATGAACCGCATCGGCGGAAAAAGCAACAGCGGCGAGGGCGGTGAGGATGCCGACCGCTTCTCACCCGATGCCAACGGCGACTGGCGCAACAGCGCCATCAAGCAGATCGCCTCGGGCCGCTTCGGCGTGACCATCGGATACCTGTCAAGCGCCGTGGAACTCCAGATCAAGATGGCCCAGGGAGCCAAACCCGGCGAAGGCGGCCAGCTGCCCGGTGAGAAAGTATACCCCTGGATCGCCGCCACACGCCACAGCACCCCTTACGTGGGGCTAATCTCGCCTCCGCCCCACCACGACATTTACTCCATCGAGGATCTGGCCCAGTTGATCTACGATTTGAAATGCGCCAACCCCAATGCCCGCATCAATGTCAAGCTGGTCTCCGAGGTGGGGGTGGGCACGGTGGCCGCCGGTGTGGCCAAAGCCGGTGCCGACGTCATCCTGATCAGCGGTGAGGTGGGCGGCACCGGCGCCTCGGGGCTCACATCCATCCGCTATGGCGGCCTGCCCTGGGAGCTGGGACTGAGCGAAACCCAGCAGACCTTGATACAAAACGGCCTGCGTGACCGGGTGGTGCTGGAGTGCGACGGCCAGCTCAAAACCGCCCATGACGTGGCCGTGGCCTGCCTGCTGGGCGCCCAGGAGTTCGGCTTCGGCACCATTTCCCTGGTGGCGCTGGGGTGCGTCATGATGCGAGTATGCCACCTGAACACCTGCCCGGTGGGTATCGCCACCCAGGATCCGGCGCTGAGAAAAAAGTTCACCGGCAAACCCGAGCACCTGATCCGGCTGATGCGCTTTATCGCCGAAGACCTGCGGGCCATAATGGCCCGGCTGGGTTTTCGCACCATCGACCAGATGTCCGGTCAAGTTGACCGGCTGAACATCAACCCCGCCCTGGGCCACTGGAAGTCCCGCGGCCTGGATCTGAACCCCATCCTGCACCAGCCTGCGCCGCCGGAACACATCCTACGGTTGTGCATCCCCAAAGAGCTGATAAACGATACGCAAACACCGCCGGATGACGACCTGATCCGGCGGGCCCTGCCGGCCCTGCAAGATGGATTGGCCACGCAGATCGATATGCCCATTACCAACATCCAGCGTACGTTAGGCACCCGCCTCAGCCATGCCATTGTCAAACGATACGGCGAAAAAGGACTGCCAAACGACACCATTGTGATCAACGCCGCCGGCAGCGCCGGCCAGAGCTTTTTCGCCTTCGGCGCCCCGGGCATCACCGTCCATGTCGAAGGGGATGCCAACGACTACTTCGGTAAGGGCCTTTCCGGTGCGGTACTGGCCATCCGGCCGCCGGAAAAAGCCGCTTTTGCCGCCGAGGAGAACATCATCATCGGCAATGTGGCCCTTTATGGTGCTACCGCTGGTCGGGCCTATATCCGGGGCCGGGCCGGGGAACGTTTCTGTGTGAGAAACAGCGGAGCCATGGCCGTGGTGGAGGGGGTGGGCGACCACGGCTGCGAGTACATGACCGGCGGTCGGGTGGTGGTGCTGGGCCCGACGGGGCGCAACTTCGCCGCCGGCATGAGTGGTGGTGTCGCCTATGTCCTGGACGACGCAGACGGGCGCTTCAGGAAACACCGCTGCAACCGTGAATCGGTGGACCTGGAGCCTTTGACAGGGGATGACGAAGCCGAGTTGGTCGGCCTCATCGAAGCCCACTTCACCTTCACCGGCAGCGTGGTGGCTTCACGGGTACTTGAATCTCGAGAGCGCATTAAGGGGCGATTCATCAAGGTGATGCCCAGGGAGTACAAACAGGCCATTATCCGGCTGACCAAAGAGGAGAATTAACGCCATGGGAAAGCCCACGGGATTCATGGAACACGACCGGCAGCTGCCCGACAGGCGCCCGGTGAAAGAGCGGCTGGGGGATTTTAAGGAAATCTACCTGCCCTTTCCTGAAGCGACACTGTACGCCCAAGCCGCCCGCTGCATGGACTGCGGGGTGCCGACCTGCCACGCCGGCTGCCCCCTGGGAAACCGCATCCCGGACTGGAATGACGAAGTATACCAGGGCCGCTGGGAAGCGGCCTTCAAACAGCTCATGGCCACCAACAACTTTCCTGAATTTACCGGTCGCCTCTGCCCGGCCCCCTGCGAGGAGGCCTGCGTACTGGCCATCAACGCACCGGCGGTGACCATCGAACAGATTGAAAAGACCATCATCGAACACGCCTTCGAAATGGGGTGGGTTCGTCCGCAACCACCTTTGCGGCGCACGGGCAAAACGGTGGTGGTGGTCGGCTCCGGTCCTGCCGGCCTGGCCTGCGCCCAGCAGCTCAACACAGCCGGTCACACGGTGGTCGTATTCGAACGGGACGCCAAGCCCGGCGGACTCCTTCGCTACGGCATTCCCGACTTCAAGCTGGAAAAACCGGTGGTGGATCGACGACTGGACCTGATGGAAAGAGAAGGCATCGTGTTTAGGACCGGCATACAAGCCGGTGTAGACATTACTGGGGAGACCCTCAGCACCGACTTCGATGCAATAGTCGTCTGCTGCGGAGCCACCCGCCCCCGGGACTTGCCTATCCCCGGCCGCGAGCTCGACGGCATCCACTTTGCCATGAATTTTCTCACCGGCCAGAACCACGTTGTTTCCGGCGAAGCCGATACGATTTCCCTGAACGCCGGCGGCCAGCAGGTAATCGTTATCGGCGGAGGCGATACGGGCAGTGACTGTATCGGCACCAGCCACCGCCAGGGTGCCGCGTCGGTGCTAAATTTCGAGCTGCTTCCCCAGCCGTCGAAGGACCGTCCGGAATCCCAGCCCTGGCCTTACTGGCCCATGCGCCTGCGCACCAGCAGCAGCCACGAGGAGGGCGGAAGCCGCAATTGGAATATACTCACCAAACGATTCATCGGCGACACCAACCGGGTGCGGGCACTGGAGACGGTACGAGTGCAATGGACCGGTGAGGCCGGCCGGCAGGATCGCTTCGAAGAGATTCCCGGATCGCAAAAAACCTGGCCGGCGGACCTGGTGCTCCTGGCAATGGGATTTGTCGGCCCGGATCCGGACACCCTTGTTGCCCAGCTCGGGCTGGCCCTGGACGCACGGGGCAATCTCAGTACCGGCATCGACTTCATGACCTCACGGCCTGGCGTCTTTGCCGCCGGAGACGCCCGCCGTGGACAGTCTCTGATCGTCTGGGCCATCTCCGAAGGCCGCGAGGCAGCCCGGGCCGTAGACATGTTTCTCATGGGCCGGACCGACCTGCCGGAGAAAGGGTGCTGCGACCTGCCGCGGGTGTAACCGTAGAGGGTATCATATCGATTCCTCAAACAACCGTCTCACCCCAGGACTGACCTTCCCGGCCGTTTCCCTCTGTTTTCCCGGTGAACGCTGTGGTATTATATGGGCCATCACCCGAATCAATGGGCTCCCATAGCATAAGGTGAAAGCCATGGATTATTTCGAGTACCGCGACGGAGAACTCTGGGCGGAAGGGGTTCGCGTCAAGGAATTGGCCGAGCGCTTCGGTACCCCGCTGTATGTATATTCAAAAAGAACGCTCGCGCGCCATTACAACGCCTTCGACACGGCCCTGGAGGAACTGGATCACCTGATCTGCTTTTCGGTCAAGGCCAACAGCAATGTCAGTCTCCTTCGCCTGCTGGGTGGCCTCGGGGCCGGCGTGGATATCGTCTCGGGGGGAGAATTACACCGGGCTCTGACGGCCGGCATCGATCCCCAAAAGATCGTCTTCTCCGGCGTGGGCAAACAGGAACACGAGATCCGAGAAGCCCTGAAGGCCGACATTCTCATGTTCAATGTAGAGTCCGCCCAGGAGCTCAAACGCATCGGGCGCATCGCCGCAGCGGTGAACACGCCGGCGCGGATCAGCATCCGCATCAACCCCGATGTGGATGCCAAGACCCATCCATACATCTCCACCGGGCTCAAGAAAAACAAGTTCGGTCTGGATTTGCTCGAGGCTGCCGGTGCCTATCTGCTGGCAAAAGAGACGCCTTTTGTAGAACCGGTGGGCATGGATTGCCATATCGGGTCCCAGCTCACCCAGATTGGTCCTTTTGTGGAAGCCCTTAAGAAACTGCTCTCTTTTGCGGACCGGCTTAAGTTGTCGGGCGTTGATATCCGCTACCTCGATCTAGGTGGGGGGCTGGGCATCACATACAACGAAGAGGCGCCACCCCTTCCTGCGGAACTGGGCCGGGCCGTTGCCGATACCATCGCAGGCCGAACGCTCACCGTCATCCTGGAACCGGGCCGGGCCATCGCCGGCAATGCCGGAATTCTGGCCACCCGCGTCCTGTATACCAAAAAAACCAGCGCCAAGAACTTCGTTATCGTGGATGCCGCCATGAACGACCTGGTGCGCCCCTCTCTTTACGGCGCCTATCACCGCATCGGAGAAGTAGCCCCCAAGGATCGTGAAGAGATCGTCGTGGACGTGGTGGGCCCCATCTGCGAAAGCTCGGATTTCCTGGCCCAGGACCGCCGGCTTCCCACGATTGAACCTGGTGAATATCTGGCCGTCTTCTCCGCCGGCGCCTACGGATTCACCATGTCTTCCCAATACAACTCTCGACCCCGGGCCGCCGAGGTAATCGTCGATGGTGATCAGGCGACGCTGGCCCGCCGGCGGGAAACCTATGCGGACCTCATCGCGTTGGAGGTTTAGCTGTTTGGTAGGAATCCGATGTCTGCGATTCCATCGATCCCAAAATAACCTTCGTGGTACTCCTGGCCACGGCCATCGTGGAGCGACGCGGCGGCATGCTGGTGCACAGGGCCATCATCGCCCGTGAATACGGCCTGCCGTGTATCACCGGCGTAGCCGACGCCAGCGCCCTGATTCACAGCGGCGACCGGCTCACCGTGGACGCCTACCTGGGTATCGTGACCATCGACAGGTGACTCCATTGTAATAATTTGAGAAGTTGGCAAGGATCCGTCGATTGCGGACTAAAGTAATTCAGTAAATTATGGATCCGCAATCATCCATTGGATCATGAATCAACCAATTGGACTTGTTCACCAGGCTTTCTGCCTCTGATTCCTTCTTGACAGGGATACCCTTG
>NZ_JASJGN010000120.1:0-4893 GCF_033791525.1 Desulfosarcina sp. | reverse complement strand
TGCGGGGACCGGGTGCTGCATGAATTCGGACGACTGTTGAATGACAGCATCCGCAAATACGATGTGGGCTGCCGTTATGGCGGCGAAGAGTTCGCTGTTATTCTCCCCGACACGTCGTTGGACAAGGCCATGTCGCTATGCGAGCGGTTTCGGGCGCGGGTAAAGGACTACGACTTTACCTACGAGGATCTGACCCTTCACATCACAGCCAGCATTGGTGTCGCTGCCCGACCAGCCAGGGGTGGCTTCACCGGCAAGCAGCTTGTGGACTTGGCTGACAAAGCCCTGTACCAAGCCAAAAGCCAGGGGCGCAATACGGTCGTTGCCATGTAGTCAGCAGGTTGAAAGATGGCTGCGAAAGCTGAATTTGGAAATCAATCACTTACGGTTCCCTGCTTTAGTGCCCCTATTCGCAAATACGATGGCATTCGATTGCCGATTCATCCCGGCTCGCTGCGTTGCTCGGCGCGCCAATAGCTTAGGCTATTGGCCACTTCTCGCGCCTTGCGATACGGGCGCCTCGACAATCTCGGTGCGTCACCGTATTTACGAATAGGAGCACTTAGGACAAAGAAAAACACCGGGTGCTAAATTGAAGGAAGCACCCGGTGTTTTATTTAAGGTTTTATCAATCGGTCAGGACCGATTAGCCATCAGGACTTCCTGGACCCGGCATACCCGATGCCTTTCAAGGCCTCTTCCATCTCGTCCAGGATGGTCGGGTCGTCGATGGTGGCCGGCACTTTGTATTCCTGATTGTCGGCGATCTTCTGGATCGTTCCCCGCAGGATTTTGCCCGAGCGGGTCTTAGGAAGGCGCTTGACCACTGTGGCCGTCTTGAAAGCCGCCACCGGCCCGATGCGATCGCGGACCATCTGGATGACCTCCTTGACGATCTCGTCTTCGGCCTTGCTCACCCCGGCCTTGAGTACCACAAAACCGACCGGCACCTGGCCTTTGAGGCTGTCATCCACCCCCAGCACCGCGCACTCGGCCACATCCGGGTGGTCGGACAGCACCTCTTCCATGGCCCCCGTGGAGAGACGGTGACCGGCCACGTTGATGATGTCGTCCGTGCGGCTCATCACGAAGGCGTAGCCATCCGCATCGATGTAGCCCGCATCGGCCGTTTTGTAGTAACCGGGGAACTCTTCCAGGTAGGATTCCACATAGCGGTCGTCGTTCTGCCACAAGGTCGGCAGCGTACCCGGTGGCAGCGGCAGCTTGACCACCAGAGCGCCAATGTCACCTGCGGCCACCTGCTGGTTGTTGGCGTCCACCGCCTGCAGGTTCCAACCCGGCACCGCCTTGGTCGGCGAGCCCTCTTTGACTGGAAATTCATGCAATCCTAAGCAGTTAGCGGCAATGGCCCAACCTGTCTCCGTCTGCCACCAGTGATCGACCACCGGTACCTTCAGGGCATCTTCGGCCCAGTGCAAGGTGTTGGGGTCGAGGCGCTCGCCAGCCAAATACAGGGCCTTGAAGTTGGACAGGTCGTACTGCTTCATCAACTCTGCATTGGGGTCCTCGCGTTTGATCGCCCGGAAGGCCGTCGGCGCGGTGAACATTGCCTTGACCTTGTGCTCGCTGATCACCCGCCAGAAGACGCCGGCGTCCGGTGTGCCCACCGGTTTGCCCTCGAACAGGATCGTGGTGCAGCCTTTGAACAGCGGTCCGTAAACGATGTAGCTGTGACCCACGACCCAGCCGACGTCCGAGGCCGCCCAGTAGACATCTCCGGCATCCATGTTGTATACGTTCTTCATGGTCCATTTCAGGGCCACCACATGGCCGCCGTTGTCGCGAACCACACCCTTGGGCACGCCCGTGGTACCTGAGGTGTATAGGATGTAAAGTGGATCCGTGGCTGCTACCGGCACGCAGTCTGCCGGCGCTGCCGCTGACATGGCTTCCACCCAGTCCACGTCCCGCCCGGCGATCATGGACGCCGTTTCCATGGGTCGCTGAAGGATGATGCACTTGCCCGGCTTGCTGGTGCTCATGTCGATCGCTTTGTCCAACAACGGCTTGTAGGCGATGACCTTCTTCACTTCAATGCCGCACGACGCCGTCACGATCACCTTGGGCTTGGCATCGTTGATGCGCGTGGCCAGCTCCTTGGCCGCAAATCCGCCAAACACCACCGAGTGCACCGCCCCGATGCGGGCACAGGCCAGCATGGATATGGCCGCTTCGGCGATCATGGGCATGTAAATCAGCACCCGGTCGCCTTTTTCCACCCCTTGTGCCTTGAGCACGCCGGCAAAAAGGGCCACTTCGTCGCGAAGCTGGCTGTAGGTGTATTTTTTGATCGTGTCGGTGACCGGACTGTCGTAGATCAGGGCAAGCTGGTCCCCCCGCCCCTGGTCGATGTGATAGTCCAGGGCATTGTAGCAGGTGTTGATCTGGCCGCCGGTAAACCAGCGGTAGAAAGGCTTGTTGCTGTCGTCCAGCACCTTGTCCCAGCGCTTGTACCAGTGGCAGTCTTCCGCCGCCTTCGCCCAGAATCCGTCCGGATCGTTCATCGACTGTTCAAATGCCGCTTGATAGGGATTGGTCATGTGGCCTCCTTTTGCCGTTGGTTAAAAAATGAGAGGGAAACATTGTTGCATGGTGATTGTAATATTCCGGCGCCATCGGTTCCGAAGTGCTTCCGAATATTGTGGTTTCTGGGATTACCGACTGTGATCGTCCGGCAGCCTACTCGCTGGGGAACAGGCAGAATCGTCAGGAAACAATAAAGAAAAATAATGATTTATGTCAAGTATAAAAGCTGAACTTCATACAGTATGTGAATGATCGAATTTATTTTACCCGACTTCGAGTCCAAAGGGATGCCGCACGGCGCATGTATCGGGCTAATTTCGACGCCGATAACTTAAGTGGTATTTTCATTGGCCATTCAACCCAAATCAAGGATGCAAGGGGGCCTAAATAGCACAACGGATGCATAGCAGTATTATCAGAACCGATCTTAAAATAAGGATTGGGTTCAAAATCAAGGCGGAGTCGAGTTTCAATCCGCAGGCATGATCGACTAGGTCGAGGACTTGAGTCGATGAACCAATTCGGAGAATGGGCCAAAAAAACATTATTTAATGGCTGATGGTTATGCATCCCCTGTGTTGACCCATGTGGGCTTTTCAGATATCGTTCCACAGGGGTTTCCATCACTTGGATCGACTTCTCTTTTTCCGACAATTCTCAAAGGATGCATTCCATGCCGTCACTGAAAGCCATCTTTCACGAGAGCCTCTTGCTCAAACTATTGGCCAGCGTCGGCTTGATGTTGCTTCTGTCCCTCGGGGTGTGGGGATTCTTCAACTTTAGATACATGCAGCAAAAGTTGGTAGGCAACATCACCGCCGGAACCCAGCGGCTGAGCAACACTATCCGCCTGGGCACCCATTATTCCATGATGCTCAACTCCAGGGACGACATCAAACAGATCATCAACAATATTTCCAAGCAGCACGACATCGTCAACATCCGCATCTACAACAAGCAGGGAGAGATTAAATTCTCCAATCAGGACGCCGAGATTGACACGGTCACCAACATCAAGGACGAGGCCTGCTACATTTGCCACCGCAGCGATCCACCGGTGCACCAGGTGTCACTGGCCGAAACCGTGCGCACCTTTCGGTCGGAGAGCGGCTACCGGCTGATGGGCGTCATCAGCCCGGTGTACAACGAACCGGGCTGTTCCACCGATGCCTGCCACATCCATCCACCGGACAAAAAAGTGTTGGGAGCCATCGATCTGGTCGTTTCCTTGGAGGAAGCGGATTTAGAACTGGCCCGCTATGAAAGGAACCTGGTGGCGCTGGCTGTATTCATCTTTCTGGCCACATCGGCCATGATCCTACTTTTTATCTATCGGTTCGTCAAATATCCCATCAAAAAACTCATCGACGGCACCCGGCGCATCGAAAACGGGGACTATGCGGCAATGATCGAAGTGGACCAAGCTGACGAAATGGGGCAGTTGGCCAAAGCCATCCGACAGATGGGCCGTTCCATCGACAGCAAGCAAGGTGAGCTCAACAAGCAGCGCGATCAGTTCCAGAACCTGTTCGAGATGGTGCCCTGCGTCATTACCGTCCAGGACCGGGACTACCGGCTCATCGGCTACAACCGCGAATTCGCCGACAAGTTCGCACCCAAACTCGGTGATTTCTGCTACCATGCTTACAAGGGACGGTGGGAGAAATGTGTGGATTGCCCGGTGGAAGCCACCTTTGCCGACGGGCAGTCCCACTACAGCGAAGAAACCGGTGTGGACAAGGACGGCAGCATCAAACATTGGATCGTGCGCACCTCACCCATCCACGATGAAACCGGCAAGATTGTGGCGGCCATGGAGATGAATCTGGACATTTCCCAGCGCAAGCAACTGGAAGAAAAACTGGAACTGTCCGAGAAGAAATACCATGCCATCTTCAACAACATTCCCAACCCGGTGTTCGTATTGGATATTCGGAGTCTGGAGATCCTGGACTGCAACAAGAGTGTCCAGGCGGTTTACGGCCTGGAGAGGGAGCACTTGATCGGCACCTGCTTCCTGAAACTATTCGAACCGGATGAGCGCGAGACCATGGCCTTTCGCATGGCCACTACGGCGATGCTGAACCAGGTCCGCCATGTGGGTGCCGATGACAGGATGCGCTATATAGACATACGCATCTCACCGTCCGAATACTCCGGCCAGCGGGTGCTGCTGGTGACCATCAGCGATGTAACCAAGCGCCTGGAAGCGGAGCAGCAACTGATCCAGGCCACCAAAATGGCCACTCTCGGCGAAATGGCCACCGGTGTCGCCCACGAGTTGAACCAGCCCCTGTCCGTGATCAAGACCGCCAGTAATTTTTTCATGCGCAAACTAAAGAAAAA
>NZ_JASJGN010000119.1:0-4774 GCF_033791525.1 Desulfosarcina sp. | reverse complement strand
GCAATCCACCAGCCGTCTGACGGCCCGGCTGCCGGTATGGAACCGGCCCAGGACCCGGTCCCTGACGCCGTAGGGTGGCGGATGGGCCACCAGCACACTGCGGGCCCGCAACATTGTGGATACCCGGGTCTCGGTTTCAGTCTCTTTGAAGCCCAATCGGGACTGAAAGGGAAGCGGCAGGGTGCCGCTGATACCAATAATCTCCACATCGCCAAAACGTACCGCAGCCAGATGAATGGATCGAAGCCGGGGAAATGAAGGCAGCAGGCGTGCCAGATGACGAGGGTCACTGTTTCCCCTGATCAGCAGCACCGGCAATCCCAGCCGATTCAATCTGTCAAGGGTGACCTCCGGCTGCCGGCGTCTGGAAAGGTCCCCGGCCAGCAACAAAATGTCCGGTCGATGGGCGGCAACCTGGCTGCTAAGACGTCGAATCCGTCGCGGATGGCCGTGGATATCGGCTGCAGCGTAAATCAGCATTGTTCGTTTCATCTTTCATTGACAATCAGCGGTCCCGTCGCAGGCAATGGCCTGGCCGATTAGTTTATAATAAATGCCTTGACTCGTAAACCGCTATGATAAAATCAGAATAAATCGTTGACACGCACTTTGTTCGGCACCCGGAAAGCAATCCCATGTCACTGAGACGTTTTTATGTGCCACCGGAAATGGTCCAGCATCCACAACCGGAAATTTCCGGATCGGATGCCGTCCACATCTGCCGGGTACTTCGCCTGTCTGCCGGTGATGCCGTGGAACTCTTCGACGGCCTCGGGAACGGCTATCGAGCCCGGATCGTGTCGGCTTCCCCCAAACGGGTTCAGTTTCATATCCAAGGGACATTTCCGCTAATGTCTGAATCGTCCGTTCATATCACCCTGGCTCAGGGCATCCTCAAGGACCGTAAAATGGACGACCTGATCCGTCAGTTGACGGAACTGGGCATTGATCGCTGGATGCCATTTTATGCGGCGCGATCAATACCTGTGCCGGGTAAAAAAGGCATGGGGACACGGTTGGACCGATGGGAGAAGATTGCAATTGAGGCGGTCAAGCAGTGCCGGCGTGGACGCGTCCCCTGTATTGCGCCTGCAGACGATTTTGACGCCATGCTGGAGACGTCTGCCGAGTCCGATCTTAAAATCATTTTCTGGGAAGGGGCGCCGCAGGCGTTCGATATACCCCAATCCGCCTCACCGAAGCCAAAAACCATAACGGTGGCAGTAGGTCCGGAGGGTGGGTTCGACCCTGGTGAAGTCCAGCGGGCGCATGAGCATGGATTTCTCACCACCGGTCTGGGCCCCCGTATTTTGAGGGCCCAGACCGCCACACTAGCCGCCTGTACCCTGGTGCAGTATCGATTCGGTGACATGGGACTTAGAGATTGAGTCACTGGAGGAGAAAAGATGAACAACAACCCCTGGCAGGTTCATAATCCCGACGGAGCCTTTCGCGTCATCGTCACCAAAGCGCTCCCCGGCCAACGATGGCTTGATATTCTCACCTCTGCCGATTGCCGCGTTGATATCTGCCACAGCAAATTGGTTCTGGACACGGAAACCATCAAGGCAGCCATCGGCAGGCGATGTGACGGCGCCATCGGGCAGCTCACCGAAGCGTGGGGAGCAACCCTTTTCGATGCGCTCAAGTCCGCCGGAGGTATCGCGTACAGCAATTATGCTGTGGGCTACAACAACGTGGACCTGGAGACAGCCACCCGGACGGGCATTCCGGTGGGCAACACGCCGGGCGTGCTCACCGAAACCACTGCAGAGATGGCGGTTGCGCTGCTCTTCGCGGCGGCCCGCCATGTCGGTGAGGCGGAACGCTTTCTACGCGCCGGCCGCTACACCGGTTGGCTCCCCGATCTTTTCCTGGGAACCCTGCTGCACGACAAAACCCTGGGCATCATCGGCGTCGGCAGAATCGGAGCAGTCGTCGCCCGCATGATGGTCCAGGGACACGGCATGCAGGTAATCTATCACGACCTTGCCGCCAACACCGAACTGGAAGCCTTTGTCGCCGACTACAATCGCTTTCGGGCCACCCAACACCTGTCACCGGTGGGCTGCCGCCGCGTTGAATCCCTGGATGAGCTGCTGGAAACAGCCGATTGTGTCAGCATCCACACGGTACTGGACGACACCACCCACCACCTCATCGATGCCCGACGCTTGGCCTTGATGAAATCCGATGCCATCCTGATCAATACCAGCCGAGGACCGGTAGTCGATGAAGTGGCCCTGGTGGACCACTGCCGGCACCATCCGGAGTTTCGCGCCGGCTTGGACGTTTTCGAGCATGAGCCAGTCATGGCTCCCGGCCTGGCTGAGCTGACCAACGTGGTCATCGTGCCCCACATCGCCTCGGCCACACGGTGGACCCGGGAAGGCATGGCCACCCTGGCGGCCTGCAATGTGGCCGGCCTCCTCAGCGGATATCCGCTCTGGCAGAAGTCTGACATTTTGCCCTTTCTCGAAAAGGCTGCGCCTCATGCCATTCCAAGCATCGTCAATGCCGAGGCGTTGGGATGGTCTGGGCAACGGGATTGATTGTTTAGTTTCAGAAACCTTCCCGATTCATCTGCGTCGGCAACAAATCGTTGAAAAATTGTCTTTTACCCGGTAACCAGTCAATCATGGAAAAGATAGAGCAGACCACCTACGATGGTTATATCAAGGCCCTGACGGATATCAGCCGGGCCATTACGTCGGATCTGTTTTTGGAAGATCTGCTCAAGCTCATCGTCATGGTCACCGCCAAGGTTACCGGGGTGGAAATTTGCTCCCTGTGGCTCATCGACGAAAATGAAAAGCCGCCCAAAATCAGGCTGAAGGCCACCCAGTCCATCGACCCGGAATACGTCAAGGACCGCTCCCTGAACCTCGACGAAGGCGTGGTGGGCCATGTGGTTACCAACAAGCGCCCGATTGCCATTAACGACGTACTTCGCAACCACCGGTTCAAAGAAAAAGAGATGGCCCGAAAGCTGGGCCTCGTCTCCATGATCAGTGTTCCACTGAAACTCAAGGATGAGAAAATTATCGGCGTCCTCAACTGCTTTACCGCCGAACCCCACGCCTTTTCAAACACCGAAATCAACATGTTTACGGCTGTGGCCAACCAGGCTGCGCTGGCCATTCTAAACACCGAGCTGATGGTCAAAACCAAAGTGATCCAGGAAGAACTGGAAACACGGAAGATGGTTGAGCGGGCCAAGGAAATCCTTATGCATCGCCGAAATATTAAAGGTGAAGACGCTTTTCGCTGGATTCAACGGCGCAGTATGGACTTAAGGAAGCCGCTGCGTCACATTGCCGAAGCGATCCTCCTGTCGGAAGAAATAGACATGGACCGCTGACCCTCCCCCAAAGCACACTGCCGCTCCCACGTCACCCTCGTACGTCAGTCAAACTTAATAAGTTTAATTAAATTCACTTGACTTTTAGCATTAGCACAACTAAAAATTCTTCCCGAAGTATGAAATAACCTCTCCCCACAATTTAGGGCAGCAAGCCAAAACAGCCGCACCTTACAACGGCGTGAGATACGGCTGAAGCGACCAAGACAACGGCGTCTGGCACCGGTTGGGCAACTACCCATCCGTGCAGACGCCGTTTTGCGTGGTATTGGTCACGATTTCGGTTCAGTTTCTTAACGATCAACTGCAGCAACAAAGGAGGCACCACCATGATGAGATTTTCTAAAAACAACGATGCTCTGGGAACCGTCAACCGGGGTAACCCTACCGAATCCAGCCTGTGCACACTCTGCCGGGCCGACTGCAAGGGCAAGTGCGAAACCTGGCTCTCCAGCCTGGTCGGGCGTAAGCTGCTCTATCCCCGCAGCTACGGCATCGTGACCGCTGGCGCCGACAACACCACCCATGTGGGTGTTTCCTACAACTCCCTGCGTATCCAGGGATATGCTTACGGCGCCCAGGGAATGGCCGGCGGCCTGACCGACAGCGCCGATGACTGCATCTTCCCCAACGTTACCCTGGAAACCGAATTCGGCAATACCGTCAAAACCAAAGCGCGCATTCCGCTGATGACCGGCGCGTTGGGCTCCACCTTCGTGGCCCAGAAATACTGGAATTCCTTTGCCATCGGTGGTGCCCTGGTGGGCATTCCCGTGGTTATCGGTGAGAACGTGGTGGGCGTGGATCGTGAATCGGAAATCGGCACAGGTCCGGAAAAAAAGGGAAAGATTAAAAAAGCCCCGGAACTGGAACGACGCATCGAGAGCTACTTCCGATACTACAACGGCTATGGAGCCATCATCGTCCAACTCAACGTAGAAGACACCAGAAATGGCGTGGCCGAGTTCGTCGCCGACAAGTATGGCGACAAGGTCATCATCGAACTCAAGTGGGGCCAGGGCGCCAAGGATATCGGCGGTGAAATCCAGGTCACCAGCCTCGACTATGCAGTATTCCTCAAGGAAAGGGGATACGTGGTCGATCCGGATCCGACCATTCCCGAGGTGCAGGAGGCCTTTGAAAACGGCTCCATCAAATCCTTTGCACGCCACAGCCGCCTGGGCGGCACCAACCTGGGATCGGTACAGCAGGTCCAGGAGGATTTTATGAGCAGCGTGGAATACCTGCGGAGCTTGGGATTCACCCGGGTTACCCTGAAAACAGGCTCCTACGGCATGGAAGAACTGGCCATGGCCATCAAGTTCGCCACAGACGCCGGACTGGATCTGCTTACCATCGACGGGTCGGGCGGCGGCACCGGCATGAGCCCCTGGAACATGATGCAAAGCTGGG
>NZ_JASJGN010000118.1:0-4304 GCF_033791525.1 Desulfosarcina sp. | reverse complement strand
CACTCGATCGTCTGGGAGTCAGACAAGCTCGTCACCATCACGGTATTCGGTAAAGCTGACCCCGGCGGTACCGGCGGCGCCATTTCGTTTTCATCGCCGCCCCAGAACTATCAGGAAGAGGTCGAACCGGCCGCCGAGACTGAGGCTTCACCGGCAGACGACCCTGAACCGGAAGATGCCTCAACCCCGGAGGCTGTCATCCCGGGCGGCACGTCCGCTGCGGAAGGAGCCGGGGTCGGCAATCCACCTGCCGTGGAATGATCCATGGTCCGGCAACGCCGGTCACCCGATTTTATTACGTCGACTCCTCCCTGAACCGTGATAGCGAGGGCGTTCCCCGCGGCTTTTTGCGGGGAATCTTCAATCTTTCCAACCCCCTTCCCGCATCCCCCATTCCCTCGTTTTGAGCCCGCGGTATAGCATCTTTGGGGTTCAGTGCTTAACTTGAAAAAAGTTGCCGATCAGAAACCAAACACCGGCCATCCGTGCAAGCCACTCAGGCAACATTATCGGACTATCCGATGGCGGTGTGTGATATGCCGATGAGCGAAGGGACGGTCCGGATGAACCTACTTGAATCAGCCGATTTTATTTCACCCAGTCAGACGTCCACAAAAACACAAGAAACCCTGGACGCGCTGCGTTTTGACAACCGCTTCACCCGTGACCTGCCTGCCGATCCTGATCGTCAAAACCGGCGCCGTCAGGTGACTGGGGCGTGCTATTCCCTGGTCAATCCCACGCCCGTGGCGGCGCCCCGGCTGGTTGCGTATTCGCGGGAGGTGGCCGACCTGCTGGGCCTTTCAAAAAAGGCCTGCGAATCAGATGCGTTCACCCAGGTGTTCACCGGCAATCGTCTGCTGCCGGGCATGCAACCCTTTGCCATGTGCTACGGCGGTCACCAGTTCGGCAACTGGGCCGGTCAACTGGGAGACGGCCGGGCCATCAACCTGGGCGAAATCGTCAATGGGCATTCGCAGCGATGGATGCTACAGCTGAAAGGGGCCGGCCCAACGCCTTATTCACGAACGGCCGACGGGCTGGCGGTGCTGCGCTCGTCGGTGCGCGAGTTCCTGTGCAGCGAGGCCATGTTTCACCTGGGCGTGCCCACCACCCGTGCGCTGAGTCTGACCCTGACCGGTGAGGAGGTGGAGCGGGACATGTTCTACGACGGTCATCCCAAACTGGAACCGGGGGTTGTGGTCTGCCGGGTTTCGCCGTCATTTACGCGCTTCGGCAGCTTCCAGATCTTCGCCGCCAGGGATGAAATGGACGTATTGAAGCAGCTGGCGGACTATACGCTCCGCACCGATTTCCCCCACCTGGGTGAACCGTCGCCGGATGCTTACCTGCGGTGGTTCGAGGAGGTGTGCCGCCGCACCGCCGAAATGATCGTCCACTGGATGCGGGTGGGATTCGTTCACGGCGTGATGAACACGGACAACATGTCCATTCTCGGCCTGACCATCGACTACGGCCCCTATGGCTGGCTGGAAAATTACGACCCCAACTGGACACCCAACACCACCGACGCCGCCGGGCGCCGCTACCGTTTCGGCCATCAGCCGGCCATTGCCCAGTGGAATCTCGCCCAGCTGGCCAACGCCATCTATCCGCTGATCGGGCAGGCCGAGCCCCTGCAGGCGGTCCTGGACAATTACGTGAACAAATACCGGCAGGGCTGGCAGCAGATGATGGCCCGCAAGCTGGGATTGAATGCATACGATCCGGCAACGGACGAGGCGTTGATCACCGAGCTGCTGGCCATTTTACCTCTGGCCGAAACCGACATGACCATCTTCTTCCGCCGGCTCGCCCGGCTGGATGGAGAAGACCCCGCCCTGGCCGTAGCCGCTGATGAAGCAATCATGGCCCCGCTCATGGACGCCTATTACGTTCCCGAACAATTGACGGATGAAATCCGCAGCCGGACCGGCAACTGGCTTCGACGCTATCTGAAACGGGCCGGCCGGGACAACATCCCCCACCAGACCCGACGCCGTCGCATGAATGCGGTCAACCCCAAATATGTGCTTCGCAACTACATGGCGCAAATGGCCATCGACAAGGCCGAAAAGGATGATTTTTCGCTGATTCACGAACTGCTCGACCTGCTGCGTCGCCCCTACGACGACCAGCCGGAAAAGGAGGCCTTTGCCGCCAGACGGCCGGACTGGGCCCGCCACCGTCCCGGCTGTTCCATGTTATCGTGCAGCTCCTGAAAGCTTGACGGATCCTTAAGAAGTCCGATATCTGCGTTACGCTTCATCCCTCGTCACTGCGGCGTACCGTCAGTACGCCTCATTCCTCGGGATTCGCAAGCCTTGATCTCGGGCTTCTTACGAAACCGTTTGAGATTCGCTACTATCGTGGTTGAAGGCTATTGATGCGACGATTTGTGATTAAATGTCTCGTTGTCCTTGAATTCAAACCCATTTCTTTTATTCTTGATAAACACTGCAACCGATTTAATGATGCATTGCAAATAATTCACTCTTTTACACTCAAACTTTCGGTGAGAGGAGAAAACTAATGGTTGATGCAAATGATAACCGTGACGCCGGTCACGAACTGAAATGCCCGGAGTGTCGTGCCGAGCTGAAGCGCCGCCGATCCCGCCGCCCCGATGCGTGCGAGATGGTTTGCGGGGGATGCGGACAGATTTTTGATGTGTGCGATATGGACACGGTAGCCCAGCTGAAAGAAAAGGCGCCTTGACAAGCGTGTCGCAGACGGATGAAAATGAGCCCGGTCAAATAAACCACTTTTCTCTTACTGGAACGAACCGAGCGAACCATGATCCGGAGCCTTGCCGTTCTGCTCACGATTTTTTTTTGGCTGGCCCTCTTCGCACCGGCCCGAGCCCAGGAGGCCGATAACAGCCATCCCCTCGATGCACACCTGACTGATAGCTACGCCGAGGATCTGGGCGGTCTGCTGGAGAGAAAATACATCCGCATTCTGACCACCTACAACCGGACCAATTTCTTCCTGGCCCGCGGCAAGCTGCATGGCTTCGAATATGCCCTGCTTAGGCAATACCAGAAGGCCTTGAACAAGGGTGTCACCCGCAGGGAACTCCAGATTGTTTTCGAGTTCATCCCGGTCGCCCGGGATCGTCTGATTCCCGACCTGGTCGAGGGGTACGGAGACATCGCCGCTGCAGGCCTGACAATCACGCCGGAGCGGCAAAAGCAGGTCGATTTCACCACCCCCTATGTGACCGGCATCGATGAGGTGCTGGTCACCCACAAGGCGGTCGCCCCCATTCAAGACGTCACCGCGCTTTCCGCACACAGCGTCTTCGTGCGTCCGAGCAGCAGCTACCACGAGAGTCTGCTGGCGCTCAACCGCCGTTTGAGTGCGCAGGGTTTGTGGCCAGTCAAGATCGTTCCGGCAGATGAAAACCTGGAAACCGAAGACATCCTGGAACTGGTCAATTCCGGAGCGATCGCGCGTACGGTTTGTGACAGCCACATTGCCGCCGCCTGGGCCGAGATTCTCACCGACATCCGGGTCTTAGGCGATGTGACCTTTCGAAAGGGCGGAGATATCGCCTGGGCCGTGCGTAAAACCAGCCCGACGCTCAAGGCCAGCCTGGATCGTTTTGCCAAGAACCACCAGAAAGGGACCCGTCTGGGGAACATCCTGTTTAGTCGCTACTACGAACAAACGACCTGGATCAAAAATCCGCTGGCGGGCAATCCGGGGAAAAAGTTGGCGGCTTATGCCCCGCTATTCAAGGAATATGCCGCCGAATATGGCTTCGACTGGCGGTTGATCAGTGCCATGGCCTTTCAGGAATCCGGTTTCGACCATAAAAGAGTCAGCCCGAAGGGAGCGGTCGGTATCATGCAGGTCCGCCCCGAAACCGCTGCCGATCCAAATGTCGGAATTCCGGACATCAGCAGCGTGGCAAACAACATCCAGGCGGGGGTCAAGTATTTGAAGTTTCTGCAAGACCAATATTTTGATGACGCGACGATTCTTCCCCAGGATCAGGTGCGTTTCAGCCTGGCCGCCTATAACGCCGGTCCGGGCAGAATGCGCCGGGCGAGGAAAAAGGCCATACGCATGCAACTGGACCCCAACCGGTGGTTTCGCAATGTGGAAATTGCCATGCTGAAAATCGTCGGCCAGGAGACCGTCCGCTATGTCAGCAACATCAACAAATACTACGTCATCTATAGGACTGCGCTTGAGCGGGTTGAGAAACGCGAAGCGGCCATCGAACGGGTTAAAAATTAGCCATGATCAAATTCATCCACAGCGCCGACATCCACCTGGACAGCCCGCTGCAGCGC
>NZ_JASJGN010000117.1:0-4716 GCF_033791525.1 Desulfosarcina sp. | reverse complement strand
CTATTGTTTCAATTCAGTCGGCAGGGTCTGTCTGGGTTTTATGACCCGGGGTGGCTGTGAATCGGTTTGCCCCAAAAACGGCGTGCCATGCTGGGGTTGCCGGGGCCCTTCAAAAAAAACGATCGTGGGCCTTCAAGCCGGTTATACACTGGAAGAGATTGCCACGAATGGATTCAGACGACGGTATACAAATCACGAAGGCCGTTTTCGCGCAGTAATCAAACGGATCAAGCAGAGTGGTCACTTCATGTTCGACATCGACAGCGAAGCGGTAGTAAAACTGCTGAGGGTGAAATGAAACATCAACTCCTGCTCAAGAAAGCCACCCGGATCGAAGGCAATGCGACGATTCACGTCGAGATCGATCAGGATCGGGTGCAGTCGGCCAGAATCATGGTCGAAGATTTTCGTGGCTTCGAAAAGTTTTGCCAGGGCAAAGCGGTCGCCTATATCCCCCACATCATCTCACGCATCTGTGGTTTGTGCTGCATGGCCCATCAGACAGCCAGCGTGCGGGCCATCGAGAATGCACTGGAGATCACCGTCCCTGATTCGGTCAACCAACTTCGTCAGGCGGCCGTGTACGGCGAGTGGATCGCCAGCCATGCCATCAGCTACTTTTTCCTGACTCAGCCGGATGTGCTTGGCACCAGGGAGGGTATTTTCGGCCTGATGCAACACCATCCGCAGATTGCCGAGGTTGCCTTTTCGATTCAAAAAGCCGGCAGCCGGATCGTCGAGATCCTGGGCGGGCGATCCGTCCACCCCATCGCCATGCAGGTGGGAGGGTTGTCTGTCCTGCCGTCATCGGATGATTTGAAAGAAATTCGTTCGGTTTGCGATCGGGTCGCGGATCAAACCCGTCAAATACTGTCCGGCCTGAATGGGCGGGAGCTGCCTGAACAGAGAATCGATTTTCCCAAACACAACCCAATCAACTTTCTAGGCTACGATGAAGATTCCGGCCCGGAAGGCCACTTCAACGTCTACGCCATGGATGGTGCGCAGGTCGATCGATTCAGGGTTTCCGTCATCGAGGACCATGTTTCCGAAATGCGTGCGGACTGGTCATTTGCCAAGTTTCCCTATCTGTCCCGATTGGGCTTCCCCGACGGAATCTTTCATGTCGGTCCCCTCGCCCGTGCATTTTTAGACCATTCCGCGATCAACATGCCGGAACTCCGGGATTTTGAAATCATCGACCGGGCCAGGGCATCCAGGGGCATTCATATCGAACACATCGATGTCATGCGGCTGGCTGAAATCTTCTGGGCGGCAACCCGGATAAAAGAGCTGCTGCTGGACATCGATCTGTCGGCGGTCAAAACCGTCCCCATCCATTCAGAGGAGAGCGGGAAAGGCATCGGTGTCGTCGAAGCCCCCCGGGGCGTTCTCATCCACAGCTATACCATCAACCGTGGCAGGATCGAACGATTGAAGCTCCTGGTGGCGACCCAGTTCAATAATCCGCTGATCAACCTCATCATCAAGGACCTGGCCGAAAGACACCTCGAACAGGGCACGCTTTCCGAGTCCGGGCAGGAGGCGATCGGCCGCTGTATCCGTTTGTTTGATCCGTGCCTGACGTGTGCCACCCACTAAGCAAGGCTGTTGAAAAACTATTGCGCTTGGCCATCCAGCGTTAACATTCGACTCAAAATTCTCATTTATCAACCATAAACTGCGCTTTTTCGCCGAATTTTGCCTTGTCTTGCCTGCGCTCATGACGTTTTTCAACAGCCTTGAACATCTAGTAATCCGCCCACATCCTCAGCTCGTCCGATCGCGCCCGCAACCGGTGGCTCAGCACCATGGCGATATTTTTCAATAGTTTGGCTGCAACTTGCGGTTTCCGGGCAAGCAATTTGTCAAAGTTGGCGCGTGAAAGGCAAAAGACTTCAGAATCCTCATCGGCCTGGACGTTTGCGGAACGGGGCTTTCCATCCAGCAGCGCCATCTCTCCAATAACAACGCCGGCACTGAAGGTGAACAGCCTTTTCTCACCCTGGCTGAGCGGCAAAATTATTTTTACACTGACCAGACCACGCATCAGGATATAGAGATCCCGATCCGTATCCCCTTCCCTGATGACCATTTCTCCCTTGAGAAAGCTGATTTTAGTCAGCAAGGTTTCCATCTGGTCCAATTCATCCGGGGAGAATCCAAGAAAGATATCAAGATCATTCAATTCAAATTGCCTGCATGATTCCGCCGGGCAGAATCGTTCCAGCAATCGATCTTCCACCCATTCTATGGCCAGATCGGTATTTGAAAAAAAATGGTCCTCGGGAATTACCTGTTTCACGCCGCTGATCGCCAAGAACTGCACCAATCCGTGATTGGCATTAATGTGACTGATCAGCAGCCATTTGTTCGTCTTCCGCAGGCTTTTATGCAAACGGGCAAGAATAGTGGCACCGGTGCTGTCAATTTCGGTGACCTGCTTCATATCGAGGATGCAATACGTCGCAGCAGCCATCCTGGCCTCGAGAATCTGTGCCAGTCTGTCCGCCGATCCGAAAAATATCGGCCCCTGCAATTCAAACACGTTGATCGCGTTTTTGTTTTCATTCAGAATCGTGATCTGCCTGCAGTCTCTGACGCGATTGGAGCAAATCAGTTCAGCCGTGTATTCGCGCCGGATCACCGAGGTCCCCATCTTGACGATAAAATAGGCGGTAGAGATGGCAAGGCCGACGATCACCGCCCAAATCAGATTGATGCTGACGGTGATCGCAGCCACCCCTAAATTGACCAGCAGACTGACTGAAACATCTCTTCTGAGGCTGCCTGGTGTTCGAATCGCTTGAAAAAGGCGCAGTGTCGAACGATCAAAAAGATTGATCCCCACATAGATTATAATGGCTGCAAAAACGGATAGCGGGATTTTCCCTATCTGGGGTGCGAAAGTTAAGAATATGAATAGAATCATAAGGCTGCAGATCGCCCCGGAGATGTTGTGCCGACCCCCTGCTTTGTAGTTCGCAATGGAGCGTGGAATCGATCCCGCGGCATAAAGCGAGCCGAAAAACGAGGCAATCAGGTTGCCCATGCCCTGGCCGAACAACTCCTTTTTGCTGTCATGGCGGCTCCCACGGATGTTATCGATCGCCACGGCGCTCATCAGTGACTCCATCGAACCCACCACACCGAGTATGATTCCGTACATGCCAATTTTCAACATCCAGGCACCGGAGAAGAAATCGAAGGGAAGATCTCTCAGTCCTGAAAATGCGGTCGGCGAGGGAAACACCGCTCGAAGGTCCCCGATGGCAGCAATTTGATGCGCCGAGCCGGCAAATACCGGCATCAGTAAAAAAATAGCCGTCCCTACAGTCAGGCCGGTCAAAAAAGATGGAATCTTTTTGAAGCAGCGTTTGGAAACAAAAATACTGATCAACGTGCACGCACCGATGAGCAACGTCATTCCATCGACCGTTGAGAAATCGAAGAGCACATGGGTTGCCGAGTCTGTGGCTGCAAGGCCTAAAAAGGATGGCAACTGGTTCCAGATCAGCAGGATGGCGATACCGTTCATGAAACCGGAAACCACCGGATAGGGGATGTATTTGACGATGTTGCCCATTCCCAACCGACCGGAGAGGATTTGAGTGATCCCTCCAACGGCCACACAGAGCGAGGCCATCCCCAAAACGATCCATTCCTTGCCTGTCGAAAGATCTTGTAGAATGGGATCCGCCGCCAGGCTGGCGACGACGGTGGTCATGATGAGCGTCAGCGGCGCCTTGGGCCCGGATATCTGGGTTGGAACCCCACCCAGCAGCGCCGCAACGAATCCGCCTACAATGGCGGCATTTAACCCGATCAGGGCGGCATGGGGTCGAAATTCGGGACCCAGTGCGGAAAACGCCGCGATGCCATAGGCGATGGACATGGGAAGGGTGATGATTGCCGCCGACAAGCCACCCATCAAATCACCTTTACCCATGCGAAACATCTCGTTTTTCATTTCTCCCCGATGATTTGCGGCCTGTTGTTTGTGTGCAACGCTGAAGCGCACCGATCTTTTCCGATGGTATCATGAGGCGGGTGATGGATCACATTGCTTATAGAACGTATACGATGGCACGAAGAGGCGGGCAACACTTAAATCACAACTATAAAACCCTGATCCGATTTAAGGGTTATAGGCGTTGACGAAATCGAAGACTGTCGTGTGTTCAGCGCCGGTAAATCCGGTCGACCCAGTCCTTGAACCATTTCGGTTTCTGGAACAGCACCATGATCAGCACCATGGCGGTAATGGGGATGGGAATGACGGTGTCGACGATGGCGAGCACGACAAGGTTGATCAGGATTTGCGTTTTTAGGGACACATTCATTATCCTTTGACTATAGGCGTTTTAATACGGGCGATCACATCATTGCTCAGAACCATTGGAGTGGAAGAGAATGGGTCAGTATACGCCACCCATTCGAAGATTGTCATCAACAATCATGACGGATTCGTAAAAAGCCCGAGATCTGCGTTACGCTTCATCCTTCGTCACTGCAGCGTACCATAAGTACGCTGCCTTCGGCACCCGCGAATGCGGTATTCTCAGGATGGAACATGAATGTTCGCCGTAAGGATCTTGATCGATTTGCCATTCGCTCGCCTAAGCTCGCTTTCGCGGCCCGCAAGCCTTGATCTCGGGCTTTTTACGAATCCGTCGGAAATGTGACTTTTTACGAGTTCAACAATCATCTTCATAA
>NZ_JASJGN010000116.1:0-3125 GCF_033791525.1 Desulfosarcina sp. | reverse complement strand
ACATGGGTCAAGTACGATGCGGTCAATGGGTGGCAGGATTATTCCCATCACGCGTCAATATCCGCTGACCGCCAGTCAGTGACCGTTGAAGTCAAGGATGGCGGTTACGGTGATGCCGACGGCGTGGCCAACGGAATCATCATAGACCCGGCGGGACTTTCCATAGCACCGATCGCGCCCACCGCCAGCGGTGGCGGCGGCGGCTGCTTTATTACGGCCATCCAAAACGGAAGCGTGCAGGACCAGGGCCCTTTGCAGTGGGTCCATTTTAAGATGCGTCGATTCCTGACCATCATCGACAAATCACTGCAGGCAACCCGACATGATAGCATGTTGCACTGAAGATATAGAGAGGCAGCAAGGCGCACTCGACTCAGAAGGCTGGTCAAGGTGCTGAAGCGCCGGCAACACGGGTCGACGCAGCGGTGATTGGATGTGGCGCATTTGTCCGATGATCTTTAAAATTGTTTTTACCACCGCTACATATTGTGATAGTGACAATAATGGCAACATTATAGAGTATGATCAAATCATTTTAAAGTGCCTGTCGAACCGCTTTTAATTGGTGTTCAACCAGGAAGGCAAGCCATGCGACTCAAAGAAAAGAAACAAAGACCGGTTTGCGGACAGATCGCTGCTGAACAGCGAACCGGCATTGACCGCCGTATGCTCTCCTACGATTGGCATATTCCCGAGCGCCGGGCCGCTGCGGACCGGCGACTGGGCAGGAATTGCGCCAGCAGCTACCATGGAGAGCGGCGCGACCTTCAGCCATATAGCTGAAGGATGGGTGCGCTCCTGGCGCAGTGCTGAAGGGTGAGCGCGTTCCGCCCTCCCCTTCAGCCTACACCCATTCCCGCCCGACGGTACAGGTCGAAAAAGTGGTGGATGGGACCGAATCCCTTCCCTAAAGACAAGGCATTTGCAATCGCCCCGGAAATGTAGGCCTTGGCATGGGTGACGGCGTCAAAAAACGACTCGCCTTGAGCCATGTGGGCGGCAATGGCCGACGAAAAGGTGCAGCCAGTGCCATGGGTGTTGACCGTGTCGATCCGCCGGCTCTCCAGAAGCCTGAATTTCTCTCCGTCAAAAAGCACGTCCGTGGCCCTTCCCCGCCCTAAATGACCGCCCTTGACCACGACCATTTTCGCCCCCAATGCCGATATTTCGCGGGCAGCGGTTTTCATGGCATCGATATCCGTGATCTTTTTTCCCAGCAGGGCTTCTGCTTCGGGCAGGTTGGGGGTCACCACCCGGGCCAGCGGGAATAGGTGCCGGACCAGGGCCTCCTGGGCATCGGGCTGAAGCAGGGCGTACCCGCTTTTGGAAATCATCACCGGATCCAGAACCACCGGTGGGAGCCGTTCAATGCGGCCCAGGGCATCGGCGATGGCTTCGATCAGGGGAACACTGGCCACCATTCCGATTTTGACGGCATGGACGGGGATATCGTCGAACAGGCAGATGATCTGGCCGTGAACGATCTCCGGCCGCATCTCCTGAATGGCATATACCTTCTGTGTATTCTGTACCGTCACAGCGGTCACGGCACTCATTCCGAACACACCTATCGCCTGAAAGGTTTTCAGGTCTGCCTGGATTCCGGCCCCGCCCGATGAATCCGACCCGGCAATGCTCAATGCCACACGCATATCGTTCTCCTCTTTGGTAATGATCGTGATAGAAAGAAAATCGGCGATCAAATCGATCGACCGTTTGACTTATTGAACCAGAGAAATCTCGTCAACGGAAAACCGGTCCGACAGTTATCCAAAAAACGGCAATCGGGAGAAAAGTTGCCAAAAAAATACAGGTTTTCGGCCACCTGCCGATAATGGTAGTGAAACGTGTCCAACGAATTAAATAGTTGAACGAATGGATTAATATACCCTCACTCCGGCTTTCACCGGAATGGCGAATGACACCGATGTCGTTGAAAACAGGCATGGCCTCCAAACCACACCATCCGATCAACCCGATCAACAATACCAGCGGCAGGGCCGTCGGAATCCTGATCGCCCTGGTGCTCGTGCTCGCCCTTGCCGGAGGCGGGGGGTTTCTGGCCTATGACAAGTACTTTAAAAAGGAGCCGCTTCGATCCAAACTCGCTTCCGTGAAGGTCAAGGGGGAGTTGATTCGTTTTACCCACGACCGGGTATCCACGTCCCTTTACCGCAATATGGTCCTGCTTGATGACATCCTGGTGATGATGGACACGGAACTGGACCGGCTGAAACGCATCGGCAAAAAATTCCCCAACCAGGGAGGGATCGTTGCCTCACAAACCGAAGACCTGAAAGCGGCCCGGGAACGCATGGCCAAGGTTCTGACCGATGTCAACGTCACACTAGAAAAAATGTACGTCACCTGGCTGGTGAATCGATCCGAAGGGACCGGTCAGATCCGGTCACAGAAAGGAACGCTCACCCGGCAGTTGGCCGACGCCATCCGCGGCGAGGCCGTGCTGATCGGCCGCATCCGCACCAATCCCGAAGCGGCATCTTAGGTTGCTTTTTTGTATCTTAATCCTGAAATTCTTGTTTTTGATTTCAAAAAACAATAGCCAAAACCCAAATGACAAATAAATCACAATAACCAAATTCAAAATTCCAAACCTAACGATCTTGAAGAAAGGATATTCCATTCATCAAAGTGGAAAAACCAAAATGACAATCAATGGTTGGTTTTTGTCCTTTTTTGAGATTTGGATATTGTAATTTGGCATTTATTTGAGATTTGTGATTTGTTGTTTGGTTTTTAAGATTGATGAACTCGTAAAAAGTCGAAATTTCGGTTTTATTGTCGTCCCCACGAAGGCGGGGATCCAGTATTAACAGGTAGTTATAGATTACCGCCTTCACGAGAATGACATGACAGGTGACTTTTTACGAATCCATCAAGATTTAGTGCATGCAATTTATTGTTTCCGGTTTATCCGGATTAGGCAGTCCCCGGAAACGAACCGCATAATATCCAATACCCAATCACGAATATCGAAGGAGGGTATCGCTGGGCGATGTCAAATAAAACAGACAGAATTCCTTCCTTCGGCATTCTGCGGTTCCTTGTTCGACATTGAACATTCGTAGTCCTTTTCTAGCGGTAGGTACGGTAGTCCACCCCGT
>NZ_JASJGN010000115.1:0-8029 GCF_033791525.1 Desulfosarcina sp. | reverse complement strand
CACATTTTAGCTTTCGGTGGCTCAAGGTCCCTGATCCTGGGCCACCTGGACCGGGCGCTGTTCGGCAGCTGGTTCCGGGGACGTCGGCAGCCACTTCACCTGTTGGGATCGTCCATCGGCAGCTGGCGCTTTGCCGCCGATTCGTGCACGGATCCGGTTGCGGCCATCGACCGCATGGAAGACGCCTACATCCACCAAGCATACGACAAAGAGCCGACACCCCGCGATATCTCCGAGAAAAGCCGTGCCATCATCGACCATACACTGGGGGCCGACGGCCCCCGTGAAGTTCTGGGCCATCCGTTCAACCGGCTCAGCCTGCTGGCCGTGCGCAGCCGCCACCTGACCGCCAGTGAACATCGGCTTCCCCTGGCCCTGGGCCTGGCTGCGGCAGTGATGGGCAACGTGCTGGCCCGGCGCAGTCTCCCATGGTTTTTCCGACAGACACTCTTTTCGGACCCGCGAAACCCTCCGCCGTTTGCGTCGGCGGGCCAATGGCCGGATGCCGATTCGGCGCTCTCGCCGGACAACCTCAACCAGGCCCTGCTTGCATCCGGCTCGATCCCCTTTGTCATGGAAGGGGTTTTTGATATCGCGGGCGCCTCGCCGGGAGTCTACCGGGATGGCGGAGCCGTGGACTATCACCTGGACGTTCCCTTTGGCCTGAAAGGCAAGGGCATCGTTTTATACCCCCATTTCTCCGGCCGCATCATCCCCGGCTGGTTCGACAAGCACCTCCCCTGGCGCCTGCCGTCTGCCGCCAACATGGCCGATGTGCTGGTGGTCGCACCGTCTGAACGCTTCATTTCCCGCCTGCCCAACGGGAAAATAACCGATCGGAAGGACTTTTACCATTATGCCGGTGACGACAAGGCGCGATTTGCCTGCTGGCAGCAGGTGGCCGATGCCGGAAAAGGCTTGGCCGAAGATTTCCTGGATGCGGTGACGTCGGGCGATATCTGCCATCGGGTGCAACCCTTGGCGACACGCCCCCAATAATAAAGCAGGCGCTCACTTTTGCATCGGTTGGTATTGCGACAGCTATAATTATCAATTCGCTTATCTATAAAGACCAAGTTGGTCGGTTGACGGAACACCAGACTGTGTCATCCCGGAAGCAGCGAAGCGGATATCCGGGATCCAGAAAGTCAATTGAGCTTTGTGGATTCAGGCCTTCGCGGGAATGACACCACACTTTAAACCAGGTGGCTTAATAAAACCTCCGGTTGATAAATACCAGGATTCAAGAAGTCGCTTGAGCTTTATAGAGAACCGGAATTTTCAGTTTCCGCTTGGATTCACATTTTGCCGGCAAAACGCAACGGGCGTGAGGTCACATGCTCGAATGATTGAGAGTGGAATTGATTGATTATTATCGATGGGTGTTAACCGCCCCATCTTAGTCACGACCAAGAAGGGGCGGGTGGGATCACGATGGATTATAGCTTTTGTGGTTTACACAAATTTTCGTCCTTTGCGGCGCTGCGTCCACAGCCTTCGCAGTAATGCGTCGCCGGTTTGATAAGTGCAATATAGGCCCGCGGATCGTTGACTTGCAGTTCTTCTTCTACATGTGCGCATAAAGTTTTTGGTTTATCATCACTCATTGTTGCATACCTCCATTTTTGTCTGAAGAAGTTTTGTGTGCTTGTGCCGCCTGTGGAAGGTTATGAACTGATCTTTATCTATGCGGCATTATACGAGGATAAGCTAGACACTGGGTGGCACATGTCAAGCAATCCGTTCGAGGAGCAAGAGAGGCCTTTGTCCAATCACCCCGTCGTTATCAAGTCTGCTTTCCCATCATGGAACTCGCTAGCTTTGAAAACCCGGTGGTTGTTAAATCTACGGTACCAGGTCATGTATTCTTCTTCGGGACGCGTCCGTTCTTCCAATGTATCCCACACGTCTTGCGGCAGGTCCCAGTCAGCCGGCGCCATGTTCGCTTCCAATTGCTCGACGGTCTTGACACCGATAATCACCGAGGTGACAAACTTTTGCCCCAGGGGCCATGCGATGGCCAGTTTTTCGCTGGGGATCCCGCATCTTTCGGCGACTTCTGCGACGATGTCGGCAGTCCGGTAACCGTTGACATGCCAGAACCGCGGACCATCCACCTGGGTGCGAAAGAATGCGCGGGTGCCCTTCCCCGGTTTTTCCTGTCCCCGATATTTACCGGTCAACAGGCCGCCGCCAAGCGGACTAAAGCAGGTGATGCCGATACCGGCATCGATGGCAGCCGGGATGGTTTCCCTTTCCAGCTCCCTGTGAATCAAGCTGTAGATGTATTGTCCGGCAACCATTTTTTCTAAATTGTGCATTGCGGATATACCCTGAGCCTTGGTCAGTTGCCACCCGAAGAACATGCTGGACCCCGTGTAGCGGACCTTGCCCTGCCTCACGAGATCGTCCATGGCCCGCAGGGTCTCTTCGAAGGGTGTCACTGGATCAGGAACATGGATGTGGTACAGGTCGATATAATCGGTCTTCAGCCGCTTGAGACTTTTCTCACACGAGGCGATGATCTGTTTTCGGTTGGCGCCGAACTGCGTGACGGCCGGTCCGGAGGGGAGTGAGCATTTACTGGCGAGGATGAGCCCATCGCGGTTCAATTCAGGCATGAGACTACCTACGATCTCCTCGGATCGTCCGCCGGCATAGATGTCGGCAATGTCCAGGCAATTGCCGCCGAAGTCTATGTATTTTTCGATGATGGCGTGAGACGCTTTTTCATCGCATCCCCAATCGGGAGCCCCGAAGGTCATGGTTCCCAGCGAAAGGCGCGACATCAGCAGGCCGGATGCCCCAAGATAACGATATTTCATTGGAATCCTTTCCTCTTGTCCATGGACGGGTGACTGGTTAGCGGTTCATCCTCACTATACGGCAGTCTTGCTGATAAAGAGATAACCTGTGTGTTCCCCAACGTTGCATAAAAAACATGTCGAATAAATTTAAGGGCATGGAATTATAAATAATATGATGTTTTCAACATCTTAATCCGGACATAACCATTTGTTAATTCCAGGAACTTGGCAGTTTTTCTCCCTGTATTTTACCCTGCGGGAAAGCCTGAGCGCTCCAGATCTTTTGTTGCCAATGGTTCGCAGTAAATCGCTACAGCTCCACCCTTGCCGCCGCGGCTCTGAAACGCTCAGACTTTTGCAACGTTGGGGTGTTCACTTCACGTCGCGCACCGGCAGGACGCGGGTGGGGCCGGAATAAAACTGGCGCAGCCAGTAGACCTCGCCATGGGTGAAGTTAAAACGTGCCGCCTGGTTGCCACGCGTCTCCGAAGCCCAGCAAGTCTGAGCGGACGTGTTGATCAGGCGCGTAAGGTGGTAACCGTTTGGGTTTACCGCTTCAGGGTCATACAGGCTTTTAAGTTCAGCGATAGTCGGCATCCGCCAGTCGGCATGTCCCCCGATGCTGAATTTTTGGCAATAATAAAGAGCACTCGGCCAGTTGATCGGGCTTCCATTGTCCGTTGTCGCCCACATCAGGCCGGTTCGATTGTCGGTAACCGTGCCGTCAGCATGGTCCACAAATCGGTCCAAGGCAAGGACAGGCAGAACGAAAAAACCAACCAGCGCAAAAAAGCCAAAGCACCAAACCAGTTGTTGAAACCATTTCGTTCCCGGGAATTTTTTCATTTCGACCTCGTGGCTTGAAAGCGTGTCAAGAATGGTTGTTCTTCAGTTTATCCAACCTCTCCCTGGCTTGCTGCAAGTATACCCCGGCGTCGCTGTGCTCAAATAATGCAATGCTTTTCCGGTAGGCGTCCAGCGCCGCATCAGGGTTGTCGGCGGTCAGGTAGAGGTCGCCCAACTCGAGAAAGGAGCGGCCCTGCAGGGCAGTGGTCCCGAGCTCCTGCGCCGTGTGGATACAGGCCCGGTACCAGTTCAGTGAACGTTCGAAGAACACGGACGACCGGTCGGTCGCCTCCCGGCCTGGCGGTCGATCCGTCAGACGCAGCAATTGCGCGTATACCTGGGCCATGACAAATCCGCAGGTCAGATGGCGCAGCCGACAGCCGGCCGTGCCCCATTTTTCGATAAGCTGTTCCATGCGGGCGATACCTTCCTCGACATCGCCTTTTTGAAGGGCAATCAGGCTGAAAAAAAATCGGGCCGGTTCACCGACGAATTCGGCGCCATGGGCATCGCTGAAAGCCATCAACTGTTTGAGCAGCTTCAGGGCGGAGTCGAATTGCCCGTTGCTGATGCGGCCATAGCACAGCGCCAGGATTGGAAACTGAGCATACCAGGGATCGGCGGAAATGTGCACGGCTTCTTCGAAACTCTCCGTGGCCCGGGCCATATCCCCTGATATCAGGTGACTCCAGCCGTGGCAGCAATGACCCATGACCATGCTGCGGATATTGGTCTGATGCCTGCCGAACTCGAGCAGTCGGGTACCGATATCATAGGTGGCCTGCCGATCACCGCGGTGCCACAAAGCATAGCCTTTACCGGCAAGGGCGTGGAAATAGACATAGGGATCTTTTACCAGCCCCTCTTCGTAAAGCCGCTGGGCAGTCTGGCTACAATCAATGGCCTGATCGATTTTGCCCAACTCGCAGCACGGAAAGCTCATCCAGGTGTTGGCATAGGCCAGCAAACGGTTGTCGCCGGCCTTTTCACCCAGTGCCATCGCGCGTGAAAGGCATTCATAAGCCTCCATGAACCGGTGCCTGTGCCACAGTGCACATCCCCGCCAGGCCCAGTACATGCCCTCCCGTGAGGGGTCCGCTAAACCGTCGAGCAGCGGCTGGTATTTTTGAAACAGCTCCAGCAGTTCCCGGTTGCGGCCACGAAAATAATACACGAAGGCCCACTCATTGATCACATCCAGCATCAGGGCATTTTCTTCCTCGGACTGGGATTTCCAATCTTCCAGCAGGGCCCGGGCTTCCCTGAAGTATTGATCCGATTCCTCCAGTGCACAGCGCCGCAATGCTTTGGTGCCGGACCGGATCAGATAATAGACCGCCTTGGCGGTGGACAATCCCTGTTTGAAATGCAGGGCCAGCGTTTCGTAAAATTCATACAACCGGTCTGAAAAAATCTGTTCCATCACATGGGCGATTCGCTCATGCACCTGTTGCCGTTCCTTGCGAAGCAGGCTGCTGTAGCCGACTTCCTGGATCAGTGCGTGTTTGAACATAAATTCCATTTCAGGATGCAGCGCGCGGGTATGGACCAGGCCGCTGCGCTCCAGTTCGTATAAGCCATCTTCGATCCCATCACTGTACACTGATATACGCTTGAGGATATCGTACAAAAAGGCCCGGCCGGCGACCGATGCCTCCTGGAGAACGCGTCTGGCTTTCAGGCTGAGCTGGTCCAGCCGGGAGGCGATGACACCGTGAATCGTGGAGGGAACATCGGTTTCCAGAAAGGCCCGTTTCAACTGCCACTGGTCCTGTTGGAAAATCAATGCACCCGCATCGATCATGGCGTTGACCATCTCTTCCAGGTAAAACGGATTGCCCTCGGCACGTTCGCGAATCAGCCGGACCAGGTCCAACGGCAGCCGGCCGCTGTCGAGCAGTGATTCCATCATATCCTTGGCTTCGGAAGGCGAAAGCTCGTTCAACCGGATTTCCCGATAAACGGCGCCCAGCGCTTCGGATTGATCGCTGGTGAACATGCTGAACTGGGGGCGGTAGGTGCACAATAAAATGGACGGTGAACCGAATTCGGCCAGCATCGCGCGAAGCAGGTCGACGCCGGCGGTATCGGCCCAGTGAAGATCTTCGAGGCAGAAAACAGTGGGCTTGTCAGCGGCAATGGCGGACATGAGACGCGTGATGGCGGCCGTCAGCCGTTTCTGCCAGATCTCGGGACTCATGCCTTCGGTTTCGGGAACCTCGAGCCCAAGGAGCCCCTGGATGATGGGGATCTCCTCGGCGTCCGGTCCCAGTTTGGCGCCGACACGATCGGTGATCAGGGCCTTCAGGTCCTCGCTGGTGGCAATACCCTCGGGGTTGAGCCAGCGCCGCACCAGATCGAGCAAGGGGTAGTAGGGAATTTGTTGGGTGTGGGCGTAGGCGAAACCGGTGATCCAATTCCGCTCCTCGGTGGCGAACTCGGTTTCAAATTCATCGATCAAACGGCTCTTGCCGGTGCCGGCTTCGCCGATAATGGCGCAAATGGACCCATACCCCTGCGTCAATCGGTTCGTGGCTTCACGAAGCTGGGACAGCTCCAGCCGGCGACCCACCAGACGCGACTGCAGCCCCGTTTTTCTGCGAACCGTTACCGGGCGGTCCTTTACCCGTACCACCGCATAGGCTTGTATCACATCCGATTTACCCTTGACCTTCTGCGGCGGCCTAGCCGCAAAGTCAAATATGCCCGAGGCTTGCCGATAGGTTTCGGGACCGACCAGGATGGTGCCGGGTTCGGCCATGTCCGAAAGCCGCGACGCCAGGTTGACCGCATCGCCGGAAAGCTGGTAGGTGCCATCCTTGGGGCGGGGATTGACCGTGACCACCAGGCCGGTGTTGATACCGGTATGCATGCTGAACGGCTCATCTTCGGACACGGATTGGAACGGCTTTAGTGCGGCAACGGTCTGGTTGATTTCCCGGGCCGCCTTGATGGCGCGCACCGGATCGTCTTCATGGGACATGGGCAGGCCGAAAACAGCCATGATCCCGTCTCCGATGACCCGCTCCAGGTATCCGTTATATTTAAGCAGGATTGCGGATACCTTGGACTGGATGGCCGCCGACAGCGCTTGGATATCCTCCGGATCATATTTTTCGGACAGGGCCGTGTAACCGGTCAGGTCCGTGAACAGGATCGTCACATGGCGCCGCTCCCCTTGCCGGACCATGCCGGGCGCCGGGGTATCCGCGAGCGGTTCGCTTACACGCGGCCGGTCATTTTTCATCGCCGTCATCCGACCTCCGCAATCACCGCAATACTTGCTGCCGGGCGGATTGGGCGCACCACAGGTTGGACATTTTATGCCGATGGGACTGCCGCATTGCCGGCAAAACTTGGCGCCTTGATCCACCGTGGCCTTACACGTGGGGCAATTCATGGAAACCCTCCGGGATGATTGGATCGTTTCATCGCTTCATGTTCACTGGGATTGACACCGGTTGCATTCTTTCAATTCGAGCCCATCTTTACCCATACGTCAACTCCGGCAACTCAGGTTCAACGACCGGGTCAAAACAAACCATGGAAGGAGTCGACCATGCCACTTCAGGACAAAATGGACGAATACAAGAGGGGTTTTGAAGCCAAGGCCCCCAAGGAAGCCCTGGCCATCATGCACCGCGCCACCAAGGATCTCGCCGAATCCGGAATTCTGGCCAGAACGGTAAAGGTTGGCGATCTGGCACCGGATTTCGTGCTGAAAAACACCGGCGACCAAGATGTATCCCTGGGCGAGCTCACCGAACGCGGCCCGTTGGTCCTGTCCGTCTACCGGGGACGCTGGTGACCCTATTGCAATATGGAGCTGGACGCTCTCAACGAAAACGTGGAAGCCATTTCAAAACTCGGTGCCACCCTGGTGCTGATCTCTCCCAACACCATCGCACATAATCGAGCCATTGCCGAGGAAAAAAAACTGGCCTGCGACATTCTCAGCGACCCGGGCAATACCGTGGCCGCCCGCTACGGGCTGAGGTACACAATGGCCGCCGACCTCAAGGCGATTTACCAGCAGTTCGGCATCGACATTGAAGATTACAACGCTGACGCGTCGTGGACGCTGCCCCTGCCGGCCCGGATGATCATCGACACCGACGGGGTTATCCGCTATGCGGCCATCAGCGCCGACTACACGGTGCGGCCGGACCCGGAGGATACCATCGCCGCTCTGCAAAGCATCGTCTGAAAGCACAGGCGCTTTTTTCAGGCTATGCGCCTTGAGCACCGGAAGGGATATCGATACGTGGTCGACAACAGATCGATCATTGCTGAGGTTTCACTTTCGACTTTCCCGGAATCAATGTTTGGGTGGAGATGATCCCATCGATTTGACGCACCTTTGAGTGGACGAACTG
>NZ_JASJGN010000114.1:0-3387 GCF_033791525.1 Desulfosarcina sp. | reverse complement strand
GGTTCCGGAGGCCTCTTTTGTGGACGACCTCGGGGCCGACAGCCTCGACCTGGTGGAACTGATCATGTCCATGGAAGAAGAGTTCGACGTGGATATTTCCGATGAAGACGCCGAAAAGCTGGTCTCTGTCAAAGACGCCTTTGACTACATTAAAAACCACTGATTTTAATGGTCAATTGAGAATTATGAATTTTTAATTCATGAAAGCCGCCTATTTTTATTAAAAACGATAGGATGCCTTCATTCAAAATTGCTAATTGTTTATTTTACCAGAAGGGACGGAATCGTTGAGCAGACGGGTTGTCATCACCGGATTGGGACTCGTAACACCGCTGGGTATCGGCGTCGATGAAACCTGGTCGGCCCTGTGTGAAGGCCGGTCCGGCATCGGCGAAATCACGCGTTTCGACACCACCGAATTTACCACCAAAATTGCGGGGGAAGTAAAAGGTTTCAACGCGGAAGATTTTCTTCCCAAAAAAGAGGCCAAACGTACTGAAAGATTCATTGCCTATGCCGTGGCAGCTGCCCGGATGGCCGTTGAAAACGCCCGCCTGACCATCGACGACACCAACGGTCCCCGTATAGGCGTGCTCACCGGATGCGGACTGGGCGGGCTGGAAATGCTGGAGGTAACCGCCCGCACCGTTCAGGAAAAGGGCCCCAAACGGGTCAGCCCCTTCTTCATCCCCATGATCATCGGCAATATGGCCCCGGGGATGATCTCGATCCACCTGGGCGCCAAAGGACCCAACATCTCCGTGGCCACGGCCTGCGCCGCCGGCGCCCATGCCATCGGCGATGCCTGCAACACCATCATACGGGGACAGGCCGACGCCATGATCACCGGCGGCGTGGAATCGGTCATTACCCCCACCTGCATTGCCGGCTTCAACTCTATGAAGGCCCTGTCCACCCGCAACGATGACCCTCAGAAGGCTTCACGGCCCTTTGACCGCGACCGGGACGGATTCGTGGTGGGTGAAGGCGCAGGAATGCTGATTCTCGAAGAGCTGGAACATGCTCTCGAGCGAGGTGCAACCATTCTGGCTGAAATGGCCGGCTACGGCCAGAGCGGTGACGGCTATCATATGACCTCCCCGTCTCCGGACGGCGACGGCATGATCCGCTGCATGCAGGCCGCCCTTGACAGCGCGGGTATCACCTGCGAGGCCATCGACTACATCAACGCCCACGGCACGTCCACCCCGCTGAACGATCTCTACGAAACCCGGGCAATCAAAAAGGTATTTGGCGATTTCGCCCCGAGGATACCTATTTCTTCCACCAAATCCATGACCGGCCACCTGCTGGGTGGTGCCGGCGGGATCGAAACCGCGTTTACCGTATTGGCTATAAAAAACAGCATCATCCCGCCCACCATCAATCTGGAAAATCCTGGCGAAGAATGTGATCTGGACTACGTACCCAAGGTGGCCCGCCAGGCGGACATTGCCTACGCCATGTCCAACTCCTTCGGCTTCGGCGGCACCAACGCCAGCCTGGTGGTAAAGCGATACGAACCATAAATTAGGCGAACCCGTTAATCAATCATGGGGTTTAACCCCACCTGTCCACTTACGCCATCCACCCGCACCTGACACATCGGAAATAACAAATTACAAGCACCAAATTACAAGCAAATTCCAACGCCCAATATCCAAATCTCAAATAAGATCAGCATCCAAATTGTTTGGAATTTTGGTCATTGTGATTTATTTGTTATTTGTCTGTTGGCTATTTTGATTTGATCGTATTTGGTTTTTTTTGACATGAAGACGAAATAAATAAGTGCCTAACCGACCTAAACACTTCCCTTTTTTTTCTTGCGGTGTTCGCTGGTTCTGGATATGTAAACAAGTTAGTCCAATTGTCGATCACGCTTTTTCCACCGAAAGGACCAAAGGACCATGACCGATGCATCCGGCCCACAGCGAATCATCATCGGCTGCGACCATGCGGCATACCAGCTCAAGGAGACACTGAAAACAGCCATGCAGGCGCAAGGTATCCCCGTTACCGATGTCGGCACCTACAGCGAGGCCTCCATGGACTATCCGGACACCGGCAAGACCGTGGCCGAAAAGGTTTCCTCGGGCGAATACGAGCGGGGTATTCTCATCTGCGGCACCGGACTGGGTATGTCCATGGTGGCCAACAAATACCCCCACGTGCGCGCAGCCCTTTGCAACGACCTGTTCTCAGCCACCATGAGCCGGCGGCACAACAACGCCAACATCCTGGTCATGGGTGGCCGGGTTATCGGTGATATCCTGGCCCTGGAAATCCTGAGCACCTGGTTGAAAACCGCCTTCGAGGCGGGTCGGCATCAGCGCCGGCTGGACAAGTTTGACAGTATCTAAAGTAAAATAGAAAGCGAGAATGGACGTTGAAAATCGACTTAATTCGAGAAACCGATCCCGAAATCGCCCGGGTCATCCAGAACGAAGCAATGCGTCAGCAGTCTCACCTGGAGCTGATTGCATCGGAAAATATCGCCAGCCAGGCCGTCATGGCGGCCCAGGGCAGCATCCTGACCAACAAATACGCCGAAGGCTACCCCGAAAAACGCTACTACGGGGGTTGTGAGTTCGTCGACCGGGGTGAACA
The DNA here is from genome assembly GCF_033791525.1 of Desulfosarcina sp. Classification (GTDB taxonomy): domain Bacteria; phylum Desulfobacterota; class Desulfobacteria; order Desulfobacterales; family Desulfosarcinaceae; genus Desulfosarcina. Next base: position 777 of record NZ_JASJGN010000114.1, on the reverse strand, counting down.
GATGGCCATCGACCGGGCCCTGGCCCTGTTCGGCGCCGACTGCGCCAACGTGCAGCCCCACTCGGGCTCCCAGGCCAACATGGCCGCCTACTTTGCCCTTCTCGAACCCGGAGATACGGTTCTGGCCATGGACCTGGCCCACGGTGGTCACCTGACCCACGGTGCCAAAGTCAGCTTTTCCGGTCGGCTTTTCCACTTCGTCCACTACGGCGTCAACCGGGAGACGGAAACCATCGACTACGACCAGGTGGAACGCCTGGCCAGGCAGCACCGCCCAAAAATGATCGTGGCCGGTGCAAGTGCTTATCCTCGTTTTTTCGATTTCAAGGCCCTGGCGGAGATCGCCCGATCAATCGATGCGCTGCTGATGGTGGATATGGCCCACATCGCCGGACTGGTGGCAGCCGGGGTGCACCCCTCACCCATTCCCCATAGCGACGTGGTCACCTCCACCACGCACAAGACATTGCGAGGCCCCCGCGGGGGCCTGATCCTGGCCCGGGAGGGCTACGGAAAAAAGATCAACAGCCAGGTGTTTCCCGGCATTCAAGGCGGCCCGCTGATGCACGTCATCGCCGCCAAGGCCGTGGCCTTCAAGGAGGCGCTGGGCGACCCCTTCAGACAATATCAGAAAAACACCGTAACCAATGCGGCGACGCTGGCCAACAGCCTTAAAGATAACGGCCTGGATCTGGTGTCCGGCGGCACGGACAACCATCTCATGCTGGTCAACCTCACCCGCATGGGTATCACCGGCCGGGATGCGGAGGAAGCATT
>NZ_JASJGN010000113.1:0-4158 GCF_033791525.1 Desulfosarcina sp. | reverse complement strand
GCTGTCGCGAAGTCCTGGCTTGGCGACGGAAACAACGAATCCGTTTCGACTGACCAAATTACCAACATGTTCGGCAGCGATAAAATTTCTGAATTTGCAGGCAAACTGGGTCTTAGCGAGGATGAGGCGGCTGGCGGCTTGTCCGAGGCACTTCCGCAGATGGTGGATAAGGCCAGCAGCGGCGGATCATTGCTTGATTCAATGGGTGGCCTCTCAGGCGCTTTAGGAATGGCAGGGAAATTGTTCGGCAAGTAGGCCAAATACCGCCAACCATCAGCTGCTCCTGTCAAGCTTATTTCTGTTGTTCAAGACAGGGCGATAGGTCAAGCTACGGTGCTCGGCATTCAGGGGGTTTCAGGACGTCCTTTAAACTGCTCTCCAACAACGTTTTTTCTAATTCAGTATGCATTCTTATTTTTTGTAAATCGTTTGATATGAATGGGAATTAGAAAATCTGAAGCATGGGGAATCTACAGGCACCGATCTCAAGCGCCTGGTTTGGCAATTCCAATAAAAGGCCTTTCCAGTGACCGCAATTGCAATTAAACTTTCCGATACTATATTAAGTGCATAATAGAACACCATTCTATACTGTTAGGAGGATAAATACAGGTGACAAATCAGTCAGCTAAATAGGAGCGGGATATGGCAATTCAGGTCATTATCCAAAGAAAGGTCAAACAGGGTCGTCAGGCGAAAGAATTAGTCCCTCTTATTTTACAAATGAGAGCCTGCGCCATGTATCAACCTGGATATATCTCAGGGGAGACCCTCTGCGACACAGAATACCCCGGAAATTGCCTTGTTGTCAGCAGATGGGAAACAGTTGAAGACTGGAATAATTGGGTCCGCAGTCAAGAAAGAGCCGAGATTGATCATAATATTGAGATCTTAACCGGAGAAAAATCAGAATATCATATTTATTCGCCAATGACACCCTGATAAATCGCTGGAAAAGCGAATTACAGACAGTTTATATCTCGTCTGTTTCTTCAACAAGTTTCAGACCTATGATTTACGGTTTTCCCAATTAGTAGTTTAGAACCCAGAGGTTTAAAATGCTCGAAAACCAACAAACACTATTTGAACGAGTCGGTGGCAAACAGGCTATCGGTGAACTTGTCGACAAATTTTATGATCGGGTAGTCGCCGATCCAGAACTAAAACCGTTTTTTAAAAACGTCTCTATGGACAAAATCCGCAGAATGCAGCGCGAGTTCTTTAGTGCAGCGCTGGATGGTCCAAACATTTATACTGGCAGGCCTCTCGGATATGTCCATCATGGAAGAGGCATTACCAAACATCATTTTTCTCTGTACGTCGGTCATCTAATTCATACCCTCCAGGGTTGTGCGCTCAAGGAGCAGGACGTGCAAGACATTATCAGCCGAATCAGTACATACGCAGATGAAATCACCGGTGATGCCGCGTCAGGGGGATAAAAACCGATAAACCTTCAGGTGCGATATCAAAACGCAACACAACTTGCCAATATCATCAATATAGACAACCCTTTTGTAGGGTTCGAACCTCCGTGGGCCAAATTGCTTCAAACGATTCAACCAAGTCAGGTGACAATTGCCTTCGGTTCTTAAATGAGCGATCCAGAAGATATCCAACAAAACTTCAATCACCCCGGCCTTCAAGCTGCTGGAATATATCACCGCATATTAGCTAAATCAAAAATAAAAAAACCAACCGTTCAATTATATCAGGGCTCGGGGAGTTTTACTATCTCAGCGGTGTCATTCCCGGGAAAGCGGGAATCCAGAGAGAATAGGTTCGAGAGCCCTGGATGCCCGCCTATGCGGGCATGACATAAAAACACCCCGATGCCTGAATTTTTATAAAACGCTTATCTCAGGTGAAACAGTGAAAGGTAGGTCACTGTTCCTAAATCGGCGGTGTCACGACATTGAAACCCCAGCGGTTCGAGTATCTGAAGCAATTCTTCCGGCGACAATCGAACCTTCTCCGGCGGTCCGGGCGGCCCGGGCATTTTTTTGAACTCCACCACCGCCAACAGCCCGGCCGGTTTGAGCACCCGTACGATCTCCTTCAATGCGCCATGGTGGGTGCCGTCTTCGACCAAGTCGTGGAGCACCGTGGCCATGAGGCAGATATCGACGCTGTGATCGTCAAGTGGGATTTTCTTGCTAACGTCACAAACCGCGGCGTCGATATTCTCCAGGCCCAGCGAACCGGCCTTGAGCCTGAGTTTGGTGATGCCTTCCTCCCACAGGTCAAGGGCATGTACCGTCCCCGTCTCCCGGATCTGGCGGGCGATCTCGATGGCATAATTGCCGATGCCGCAGGCCACATCGAGAAAGACGATCTCGCCGCGCAGGTCAACGGCGGACAGAAAGGTGGCGAAATCGATGAGATCGAAGCTGCTCTTGCCGGCGGCAATGGGTTTGGGTGACATGGTTGTCCTTTGATTCCGGTTAAAAGAAAGACTACCCTTCAGCTATTTCCACAACCACATTCCTGGGTAGCGCCAGATTGGCGGCGACGTTTCCATAAACCTGTTTCTCAAGGAACGCTAAACTGCCTAACTGCCTGCAGGGAAGGGACTTCCCAGAAGATCGATGGCCGCCCGGCAGTAGGTTTCGACGCCGGTGAGCAGGATCTCTTCATTGAAGCCAAACCGCGGATTGTGGATGCCGGCATAGGCGTCGTTGCCCGCACCCAGGCAGAAGAAACAGCCCGGGACCCGTTCCAGGAAAAACGACATGTCTTCACCCCCCAGGGTCATGTCCGGAACGACCACGCGGTCAACGCCGACGACTTCTCCGGCGATGCGTTTCATCCGGTCGGCCATGTCTGGATCGTTGATCGTGGGCGGATAGCCCTGCTCATAGCTCATTTCGTAACCGGCCCCCATGGATTCGCAGACCCCTTTGACAATGGTTTCGATGATTTCTGGCCAGCGTTCCCAGGTTGTCTTGTCAAAGGTTCTTGCGGTGCCGCAAAAAGTAGCGGTTTCCGGGATCACGTTGAAGGCGGTACCGGCCTCGAATTTTCCGACAGTGACCACCGAAGGCTGCAGCGGGTCCATCTGGCGGCTGACGATACGCTGCAAGGCAGCCACCACCTGGCAGCCGGTTTCCAGGGCATCCACGCAAAGATGGGGCATGGCCCCGTGGCCACCCTTGCCCGTGATGGTGATGTCGAAGCGGAACATGGCCGCCATCAAGACACCGGCCCGGATGCCGATGGTCCCTTCGGGAATGGTGGGCCAGATGTGGCAGCCCAGGGCGTAGTCCACACGTGGATTGTCCATCACCCCGGCTTCGATCATGGGCTTGGCGCCACCCGGCCCCTCTTCGGCGGGCTGGAAGACAAATTTGATTGTTCCGTTGATCCGGTTTTTGAGCGCATTCATTACCCTGGCGGCAACCAGGACCATGGCCGTGTGGCCGTCGTGGCCGCAGGCGTGCATGACGCCGGGGTGTTGGGAAGCAAAGGGCAGACCGGTTGCTTCGGTGATGGGCAGTGCATCCATGTCGGCCCTGACCAGCAGAGTCGGGCCGGGGCGGCCGGTGTCGAGCAGGCCCACCACACCGGTGCGGGCAATGCCTGTGACCACGGACAGGCCTTCCCGTTTCAGATACTCGGCCACATAGGCGCTGGTCTTCTCTTCTGTGTATGCCACTTCAGGTATGCGGTGTAGATCCCTGCGGATTTTGACGACCTGTTCCTGATGCGATCTGACCATATCCGTGATGTTCATGGCGATTCCTGTTTGCTTATATCGTCGTTGAATGATGCCGTGGGACGCTTTTATGTCAAAAATAGCCAGCAGGCCACAATGGCGAAGATCACCCCGGCAGCATCGGCCGTCAGGGCCGCAGCCATGGCATGCCGGATGCGTCGTACCTGTACCGCGCCGAAGTAGACGGCCATGACGTAGAAGGTGGTTTCCGTGGATCCCTGCAGGGTGGAGACCAATACGCCGGTGTAGCTGTCCGGTCCGATAGCCGCGTCGTTGATGATCGAAGCCAGGATGCCGTAGGCGCCGGATCCGCTCAAGGGGCGCATCAGGGCCATGGGCAGGGCCTCGGCCGGTAGGCCGAACCGACCGGTCACCGGCGCCAGGGCACCCACCAGCAGGTCCATGGCCCCGCTGGCCCGCAGCATGCCCACCGCCACGAGGAT
>NZ_JASJGN010000112.1:0-4548 GCF_033791525.1 Desulfosarcina sp. | reverse complement strand
CATGAATCCCACCCCTTGTGAAACCCAACCACTTTGCTTTTTTGATTCCAGTTGGCCGGTCATTTACGAGGATAACCATCTGCTGGCGGTTTATAAACCATCAGGACTGCTGGTGCAAGGGGATCGTACCGGCGACGTCTGCCTGCTGGATCTGGGCAAACGATGGCTCAAGGCGCGTTACCACAAACCCGGCAAGGTTTTTCTGGGGTTGGTACACCGTCTGGATCGCCCGGTGGCCGGGGTGGTTCTGTTTGCCCGTACATCCAAGGCGGCGGGTCGTCTGTCTAAACAGTTCCGTGAGCGGACCGTGCAGAAGCATTACCTGGCCGTGGTCAGCGGCACGGTTGCCGGTGATTCTGAACAGCTGATCCATCATATTGAACGCCGGGAGCGTTGGAGCCGTGTGGTATCGAGGCCCACAGAAGAAAGCCAGGAGGCGCGGCTGCGCTATACGGTACTTGGTAGAGATGATGATAAAAGCCTTCTGCGGGTTTGCCTGAAAACCGGCCGGCGCCACCAGATCCGCATTCAACTGGCCCATATGGGGCACCCGCTGATAGGGGATCTTCGTTACGGTGCCGAGACGCCGCTTCCCGAGCGTCAGATCGCCTTGCTGGCCCATTCGTTAAGCGTGGATCATCCCACCCGGGACGACCGAATAATATTGACCAGCCCGATCCCCCTGCAATGGCCCTGGCCGGATGACAAATTATCAGACAGCCAACACGCCCCCTGGGATTGGGGGGCATTTGCACCGATAATCGATTCTACCGCAACCACTTAAAGATCGGATATCCATCATGGTTCAGCCTGTTTACCTGGATTATAATGGCACCACCCCCCACGACCCGGAAGTGATTACGGCCATGCAGCCATTCCTGGAAACTGAATTCGGCAACCCCTCCAGCTCGCATTGGTACGGCATCCGGCCAAAGCGGGCCGTCGAGACGGCCCGGCGGCAGGTGGCCGGTCTGCTGGGCTGCCAGCCGGATGAGGTATTTTTCACCTCAGGCGGCACCGAGTCCAACAATCACGCCATCAAAGGCATGGCCCGTGCACTTAGGGAAAAAGGCCGCCATCTCATCACGAGCACGGTGGAGCACCCGGCGGTGTTGGACGTGTGCCGTTACCTGGTGCAGGAAGGCTTTGAGACCACGTTTGTTGATGCTGATGAGACCGGCATGATCCGTGTGGACGATGTGGCCGCCGCCATCCGGCCGGACACCATCCTGATTTCCGTCATGCATGCCAACAATGAGGTCGGAACGATTCAACCCATCAGCAAAATCGCCGGGATCGCAAGGCAACAAGGAATATGCATTCACACCGATGCGGCCCAGAGCCTCGGCAAGATTGTGGTCGATGTTCAGTCGATGAACGTAGATATGCTCTCTGTGGCCGGGCATAAACTTTACGCCCCCAAGGGCGTCGGTGCGCTTTACGTGAGAAAGGGGTTGCTACCGGAAAAATTCTGCCATGGGGCGGGCCAGGAGATGGGCTGGCGGGCCGGGACTGAAAACGTCATGGCGGTCGTGGGCTTGGGAAAGGCCTGTGAGATGGCCGAACGCAGCCTCGATTATGCCGGCCGGCACCTCAAGGCCATGCGGGACCGGTTGCACACGGGTCTGGCCGACGGCCTGGCGGATATGAACCTTAACGGCCACCATGAATACCGTCTGCCCAACACCCTGAGTCTCTCTTTCAAGGGGCTGGAGGCCAACCGCATCCTGGAGGAGATCGGCCTGGATGTGGCCGCGTCGGCTGGCGCCGCCTGCCACTCGGATACCGTTACCCTGTCGCATGTCCTCGAGGCCATGCGGGTACCTGTGGAATGGGCCAAGGGCACTGTTCGCTTTTCCACGGGACGGATGACCACCGCCGATCAGATCGACCGTGCCGTCACTGTTGTCGTCAGTGCCGTAAGACGGTTGCGTGGATTGACGGCCGTCCGTTAAATAGTTGCCAAAAAATGATTCGATGGAAAGGAGTGGGAATGACAGTGTTGCGCATATGCGGGTTTTTCGTCTTGGTCTTCTTAGTGGGTGTGCCGCATACCGGTGCGCAAGGGCTTGAATTGAATGATGACGGTCGACAGCTTATTTTACAGGCCAGGCAAGCATTTGACAGTGATCTGAGGAATCAACCGCTTGTGATCGACGCTGCCATTCAAGACTATGTGGATTCGATCTGCCGAAAGCTGATGTCTACCGGCGATACCATTCCGTCGGGTGTGACGCTTCAGGTTACGGTGATCGATTCTCCCAAGCCCACGGTCTACAGCTATGTGGACGGCCATCTGGTGGTCAGTTCGGGGTTGGTTTTCGGTCTGGAGAACGAAGCCCAGTTGGCCGGCGTACTCGCCTCGCAAATGGCCTATCTCAGCGAAGGCTATTACCTGGCCCTGTACCAGCAGATCAAAGCTGCAGAAAGACGCAAGGGGCGCACGGCCATCGCGGGGGCCATCTTTGGTGTGCTGCTGGATTCGGCAGTGGATTATACCGTGCAGGCCCAGGGCATCGACCTGACTGAATCGATAATCAGCGGCGACGCGACCTATAGCGAAACCATGAAGCGCCTGGCTGCCATCGAAACCGCCCACGGCGCCTATTACAGCATCAAGGATGTGATCAACAGCATGCCGACCAAGGATGCCCAGGGAAGAGCCATCGATCCCCGCCTTCAATTTGAACCGGTGGCCGATGCCCAGGGAATGATTCTTTGCGTCCAATCCGGTTACGATCCGGTTCAATGTGCCCGGGGTTGGACCAACATTCAGCGCTTGGACCACGATTGGTTGAAACAGGAGCAGCAGGCCATGGGGGCCTTTGCCGAGCAGATTCGTGCGCAGCAACGCCTTATCGAGAGCAACTTGCAGAACCTACGCCAGCAGATGGGGGACACCGGCTTGGTTCAGACGCCCAGTTACGTTCAGCCCTCCAAAGCCCAATTTGTTGCCGGTTTGACCAACATGCAGGAGGTCAAGGAGGCGACCGCTGGCAGCGGCATGAAGGTCGGCCAACAAACCTACATGGATTTCATTACCCATATCCTGCTGCCTCGGGCCCAGGGAGCCTTGGCGGAAGATCGCTACGATGAAGCCCATCAAGATTTTGCAACACTCTATGCGCGGGGTGTGCGCACCGCCCCGGTAGCCTATGGGCTGGCCAAGAGCGAACTGGGGGACTTTGCCTTCGGCGCCAGTCCGGCCCAGGTCAAAAGGGCTGAAAAAGCATACCGAGAGGCCGCTCGTTTGGATCCAAAATATGCAGCCCCGTATCGAGGTCTTGCCGAACTATACAGTGATACTGAGGACTACGAAGCGGCTGTTGAAGCCTGGCGTATCTTTCTCAAGCTGGCCCCGGGTACGCATGACCGAGCAAAAATTGAACGCCAGATTAAAACCCTTGAAAGAAAGGCCAAGCGATGAAAGCGACCTGCTTTTTGTTGACCAGCCTGGTGACGCTGCTCTGGGGCGCATCACCGGCAATTCCCGGAGCCGTGAATTTGCGCTATGGTTTCGCTCCCGGGCAGCAGTGGGAGTGTACCCGCATGAGTCGCATGACCTTCGTGGTGATGGGACAAAAGCAGACCCAACAGCAGCGGCACACGCTTTTATATGCCGTTTCCAAAGGCCCGAAAAAGAATTGGGTTAGTCTAACCGCTCGCTATATCAACCCGCCCGCTAAAACTGATGCGAACAAATATGCGTTGGGTCAGTATGATTTTACCTTTACGGCCGATGTTCACACCAGCGGCGATATTCGCAACGTTGTTGTTGCAGGGGTCGACAAGGTCATGCAGGACCCTTCTTTGGGCCCCCAGGAGAAGAGCGCCCTCCTTCAATCCAATAAGATATTGGCCGAGTCGCTAAAACCAGCGGTATTCTGGTTCCCCGAACTGCCCGAAGAAGCACTGCTTCCCGGAGACGAGTTCGAAGACAAGCGCACCCACGGTTTTAAAGACCCGAACATGGCCAGCAGCACGAAGACCCGCAAGGTATTCGTGTTGGAGGACATCAGCGAGGGGCTGGCTTATTTCAGCACCAAAGAACGCCATGCAACCAAGACGTCCACCATGGGCGGAGAAGTGGATGGATCCTCCACGGGTAAGGGTGAAGTCATATTTGATCTCAAAGAAAGCATGTGGATCGAGTTGACTACCCAATCCAAGATGTCTTTTTCCGGGGCAATGATGGGCGGCGGAGATGGTCAGGAAATGCTTATGACCGAAAAAGTGGTCCTGCAGCGCCGGTAACCAAACCTTCAGAAGAATAGATATTGTTCACCCGGGGGCGGCGCCGTTTTTTTCAAGATGGTATCGGCCCTGATCACTGGCATATCGGGGCCGTTGAAGTTGACGATTAGAACCATGCCGTCCACCCGGATCCCATTTACTTCATACAGTTCTTGCAGATGCCGTCAACGCGGACTTCCACCTTGTCGATGCGGCCGGGAAAGGTTTTCCACAATTCGTCGCTATCCACATTCAGGCTGTCCGGGGTCAAACAGTCCATCTGGCCGCAACGCTTGCAGTAAAAATGGGGATGGG
>NZ_JASJGN010000111.1:0-3798 GCF_033791525.1 Desulfosarcina sp. | reverse complement strand
GTCGAATACATCTTTTACGGAGCGGACATGGAGTGCCCCCTCCTGATGTCGCCGCAGCATTATAGGGAATTTATCCACGTCCCCACCACGCAAACCGTCAACGCCCTGTCCACAATGGGAGCGCGGGTCCTGCCCCACATGTGCGGTCCCATCGTTAAAACCGGTATTGTGGACATGCTGCTGGAGATGGATATGCACGGCATCATGCCGGGCAACCTGACCCAATCAACCGTGTTGGACATCTGTGAACTCAAGGAAAAAGTCGGTGATCGTATGGCGATCTTCGATAATCTGAACCCCAACGGCCCCTTGCTGATTGGCACGCCGGAAGAGGTTGAAAGGGATACCCGTGAACACCTTGAAAGAGCCCGCGGGATGAGCGGATATTTGTTTTCAACAGCGGGCACGACGTCTCCTAATACACCCAGGGCCAATTTCGAGGCAATGAATCGCACCGTATTGAACTTTAAATAGTCCAACCTTAAAAAGCGAACCGAGATGATTCGTGTCAACCGGCACTTCAAAAAGCTTCAATCATCGTACCTTTTTTACACCATCGCCAAACGCGTAGCCGCCTATCAGGATGCCAACCCGGCAGCCAAAATTATTCGTCTGGGTATCGGTGATGTCACCCAACCGCTCCCGCCAGCATGCATTGATGCCTTTCACAATGCCATCGACGAGCAAGGTTCTCCTGAGACCTTCCGAGGATATGGCCCCAGTGAAGGATACGCGTTTCTTCGGGAGGTAATTGCCGAAAAGGACTTTGGATATAGGGAAGCTAACATTGATCCCGATGAGGTGTTTATCTCAGACGGTTCCAAATGTGACTGCGGTAATTTCCAGGAACTTTTTGCAACTGACATTGCTGTGGCAATCCCGGACCCGGTCTACCCGGTATATTTAGATACGAATGTGATGGCAGGCCGGACGGGCATTTTTAAAGATGGTCATTACCAAGGTATTGTCTATCTGCCATGTACAGCAGATAATCGGTTTCTTCCGTCCGTGCCAGACCAGCCGGTAGATCTGATTTATCTATGTTCACCAAACAATCCCACCGGTACCGTTATGGATAAAGAAAGCCTGGAGCAGTGGGTATCTTTTGCAAGGAATAACCAGGCACTGATCCTGTTTGATGCCGCATATGTGGATTTCATCCGCGAAGACTCTCTGCCACATTCCATTTTCGAGATCGAAGGTGCCCATGAGGTGGCGGTAGAGTTTAGAAGCTTTTCTAAAATGGCTGGTTTCACGGGTACGCGTTGCGCCTACACAGTCGTCCCGAAAGCTTGCATGGCATTTGATGAAAACGGTGACCCCATTTCAGTGAGGGATCTCTGGATGCGCCGCCAGACCACCAAATTTAACGGTGTCTCTTACCCCGTGCAACGGTCTGCGGAAGCGGCTTTTTCTGAAGATGGAAGAAGGCAGGTTCGGGAACTGACAGACTATTATCTGGAGAATGCCAAGATCATCCGCAGGGCCATGACCGAGTGTGGATTCAAAGTGGTCGGTGGTGAGCATTCTCCCTATATCTGGATCAACACCGGTCAGGATGACTGGGCCTTTTTTGATCGTTTATTACAACAAGCATCAGTGGTAACAACCCCGGGCAGCGGGTTTGGCAACAACGGATCTGGTTTTATTCGCGTTAGTGCCTTCAACAGCCGTGAGAATGTTATCGACGCCATGGCCCGAATTGCACAACTATGACTGATGAGAAAACCGTCAATTTGTGGAGATTTAAACGATGATCAACAGAGCCCTCATTAATTTTGACAAATCCATCCTGGATCAAATTCATAGCCGTTCACTGGAACTGCTTAAGGATTGCGGAATCCGCTTTCCCAGTCAGAAAGCCCTTGAGATGTTCAGAAAAAGGGGGTTCCGGATCGATGGGCAAACCGTCTATTTTGAAGATAAAGATATTGTCACCGCGTTGGAAACCGTTCCTGGACAATTTACCATCAAGGCGCGTAACCCAAAAAAAAGCATCTGCATCGGTGGTGGCGAATATATGATGGCCCCAGGTTATGGTCCTCCATTTATCATCGACACTACCGGTGAGAAACGCAATGCCACCCTTGAGGATGTCCACAACTTCTGCAAGCTTGTCCAGACGTCAACCTGCCTGGATTTCAACAGCTCCATCGTTGTCCAGCCCAACGACGTGCCCCAGGAAACGGCCCATCTGGATATTCTTTTAGGCACGATGCTCCTGACGGATAAGCCACTTATGGGCAGTACTGCATCAGAGACCGCGGCATTAGATTCACTGCAATTGGCAGGGAAAATATGGGGAGACACCAGTGAGCGGGTAATGATCTCACTGGTGGATTCACTTTCACCCCTTCAGTATGCCGATGAATCCATCGAAGCGCTGATGGTATACGCCCAGGCCGGTCAACCCGTTATTATTCACTCGTCCTGTTCCCTCGGATCAACCGGTCCCATTACCATTGCCGGGTCGCTGGTAATCTCCAATGCCACCACACTGGCAGGAATCTGTCTCTCTCAATTGCTCAATCCGGGAACCCCAATTGTATACGGATTGGGAGGCAGCCCCACCGAAATGAGAACCGGAGGGTATGTCAACGCATCACCGGAGGATGCCAAGCATACCGCCATCGTCACCGCATTGGGTCGTTATTATGGCGTTCCCTGCAGGAGCCAGGGGGCTTTGACGGAATCCTTCAGCCTTGATTATCAGGCGGGAATGGAATCGGCGATGATGATGACCACGGCTGCGTTGTCCGGTGTGGATGTCAGCCTTCACACCTGTGGTACTTATGGTTCCATGTTGGCCATGAGCTATGAAAAATTCATAGCCGATGAAGATCTTTGCGGAGCGCTAAAACGGCTGATGAAACCTGTTGAATTGTCGGAAGACGCCTTTGCCATGGATTTGATCAAAACGCTTGGAACCTCGGGGAACTACCTGATGCAGGGCCACACCATGCAGCGCTGTCGAACCGAGTTTTTTGAACCCGTCCTGAACACCCGGGCGATCCATACCAAATGGCAACAGATGGAGCTGCGTGAAATGGACAAACGGGCAGGGAAAATCCTGGCAGACCGACTTTCCGCATACGAAAAACCGGACATTGATCCCATGATTGAAAGGGACCTTGTCAAGTTTGTGGATCACCGAAAATCTAATTGAGGACTAACATATATCGCAACGATAACACAAAAATGGAGAAAATAAGGAGTTATAAAATGACAGTAAAAGAGATTTTCAACGCGGTACTGGCATTCGACGAAGCAACCGTACTGGCTAAAACCCAGGCGGAGTTGGATGCGGGCACGGACATCGACGCCATCTTGAACGACGGGCTGATCAGCGCCATGGACGAGGTCGGCGAGCGCTTTTCCGCCGGCGAGCTCTTCGTGCCCGAGATGCTCATGGCCGCCCAGGCCATGAAGGCGGGCCTGAAGATCTTAAAGCCCCACCTGAGCGCCGACCAGAACCAGAGCAAAGGCATTGTTGTCATCGGCACGGTCAAGGGCGACCTGCACGACATCGGCAAGAACCTGGTCTCGATGATGATGGAAGGGGCCGGCTTCGAGGTGGTCGACCTGGGGGTGGACGTGGACAGCGAGAAGTTCGTCAAGACCGCCGCGGAGAAAAGCGCCAATGTGATCGCCCTGTCCGCCCTGCTGACTACCACCATGCCGTCCATGGAGAGCACGGTCAAGGCGGTCAAGGAAGCAGGCATGACCACTAAGACGATCATTGGCGGCGCGCCGGTGACCCAGGCCTTTGCCGACCAGATCGGCGCCGACGGCTACAGC
>NZ_JASJGN010000110.1:0-3484 GCF_033791525.1 Desulfosarcina sp. | reverse complement strand
CCGCCACCGCCTTGTCACGCTCGTCAAGCTCCAGCACCGTCTTCGGACAAAACGCCACGCAGATCCCGCAGCCCTTGCACCAGTCCCGGTTGATCCGGTGTTCCTTCAATTTTGCTTTTGCCATGAATCGTCCCCTAACGTGTTATCAACGCTCGTGCGCGGCCAATTAGAACGGCCGCCTCGAAATCGTGCCCCTCTTAGAAGCTCAACGGGGCCTTGTCAAGAAAAAGCGCGTGGTTGGATCGAATAGCTTTTTCCGGCAGGAGAAATATGAATGGTGTTTAAGTGTTAAATACTATTTTTCGGGAATTCGCGCAAGGTCCGGATGGTCTCCATATTAAATCCGGGTCCATCGCCTGACCAGCAGGCTGGCGTTGGGGATCGCGGCTATGGACCCCCTGAGCTGCCTGACCCTTAGCGCCGCCGACGCAGGGTCAATTCGGGTGACGCCGATGGCCCGGCAGACGTCCGGCGACAGATCGGTTACCAGAAAGATGTTTATCCGCCGGGTTTTCTCCATCATGGCCAGGGCGGTACCGCCGTTGCCCTGATAGGCTTGTGAGAGATGAGCAAAAGCGGCCTTCCACCCTCCCATGTCGAACCAGGGCAAAAAAGTTGTCGACCCGATGCCATTGCTGCACCGGGCGAAAACGATGAGGGCGCCCCCATCTTTCACAAAGGCGGCGGCATGGTGAACGGCCTTGTGGGCCTGGATAAAATTAATGTCCTTGGGATAGCCGCCACAGGACGCCACCACCATGTCGTATCCGTCGCCGATGGTAATCTCGCAGTTTTGCCCGTGGCATTCGCAGGCCTGCCGGAAGTGATCGATGCCGCTTCCCGCCATCAGCCGGCAAACCGTGCCATGGCTGTCCAGGATGCCGTGAATGGCCAGGTCGGCCGGGCGATAGGCTTCGATCTCGGCCAGGTCTTCTGCCAGCGGGTTGCCCGCCAGCCGACCCGATCGACACCCGGCGGAAAGGGTCCGGTGTGACGGATCCAGAAAAAGGGCATGGTTGCGGTAGATGGCCGCCTGCTGCCCCAGCCCCGGGAAGATCAGCTTGCGCCCCCCACCGTAACCGGCAAAATAGTGGTGGGAGATGGCGCCGAACGTGATCACGAGATCGGCGTCGAGAATATCCTTACGGATGCGGACCGGCGTGCCGCGCCGGGTGGTGCCCATATCGGCAAAGCACGCGTCATCGGTGCAGTCGTGGTGCACGAATCGGTATTGCGAGTATACATCACCGTAAGCGGCCCGGCACTCGGTATCGCTTTGGGCTGCATGGGTACCATAGGCGATGTACACGGAAAGGGTCTCTTTTGACGCACCCCTTTCTTCGAGGGCATCGAGGAGGATAGGCAAATACCGATCATACCCGCACAACCGAGTCTTGTCCGCCACCACCACGGCCACCGGCCGCCCATGCAGCGGCAGGGACGGCAGGGCAATCTTCAGGTCTGCCGCGAAGCCTTGCTCGGTGACTGTCTGTTGCGGCTCCTGGATCGTCAGAATATCCGCCTCATCCGGCAACAGCAAGCCAAACTGATTACTACCGATTTTCAGTTCAAGGGATTTTGCCATATCGTTTCCCGACCCGCCAACCCTTTCCCAACCTCAATTCGGAACTTCCTGAAATGCCTGCATTACAGTATACGCGCATCGGAAACGGATGTTAACCATAAAATCAAATGGTATTGGGAAATCAAACCGTCGGTCGGCTGCCGGTAGGGTGTTGACAGAAATGGCGGGTTCCGCTTTAACAAAGCTGTAAAAAAGAAAAGGTTGCCGATCCTGTTTCAACCGCCGATCGCATCTATACAGCGACAAGCTGCCCAAGCAGCCATCGGCAGACCACTGGAGCCCATTCATGCACTTGAAAAGCGTACGCATTGCCCAAGACCGATTCCCGACAACCGATGCCTATCCCTTTAATCTGCCGATCATCCAGCATACCCCGGCCATTGACTTCCCCGCGCCGGTGACCGTTTTCACCGGTGAGAACGGCACCGGCAAATCGACCCTGCTCAAGGCATTGTGCCGTCGGTGCAACATCCACATCTGGGAAGGCATGCACCGGGCAAGGTACAAGGCCAACCGATATGAGAACATGCTGCATCTGTCCATGGACATCGATTGGGCCGACGGAGCGGTGCCCGGATCCTTTTTTTCTCCCGAGCTGTTCCGGAATTTCTCCCAACTCGTAGATGAATGGGCGACCGGCAACCCCGGCCTGCTGGACTACTTCGGCGGCCAATCGTTAATCACCCAATCCCACGGGCAATCCTGCATGGCCTATTTCCAATCCATCTACCAGGTCAAGGGGCTGCACTTTCTGGATGAGCCCGAGGCCGCCTTATCGCCTGAAACCCAATTGCGCCTGCTGGAGGTATTGTCGACAATGGGCGCCGCCGGCCACGCCCAGTTCATCATCTCCACCCATTCGCCCATTCTGATGTCCTGCCCGGACGCATTGGTCTATGATTTCAACCAAACGACCATCGCACCCACCGCTTACGAAAAAACCCGGCACTACCGGATCTACAAGGAGTTTTTCCTTCATGGCGTCTGATCCAACCGTCACCGTCACAAGGGGTTACCTTCCGGGCGCCATCGGCCGGATCGCCGAACTGCATGGCATCTACTATGCCGACCATTGGGGATTTGACCTTTTCTTTGAAGCCAAGGTGGCCACGGAACTGTCGGCGTTTCTCAGGGCTTATGATGCGGACCGGGATGCCCTGTGGCTGGCCACGGTCGGCGGCCGGGTCGAAGGCGGCATCATTATCGACGGCGCCCATGCTGCAGAAAGCGGTGCCCATCTGAGATGGTTCATCCTCTCCGATGCCCTGCGCGGGAAAGGGATGGGGCGGCAGTTGATCAACCGTGCGGTCGATTTTTGCGTGGAAAAAGCCTACCATCGAATCTTTCTCTGGACCTTCGAAGGACTCGACGTTGCCAGGCACCTGTATGAGAGCGTCGGATTCAACCTGGCCTGTCAGCAAAAAGGTGCCGAGTGGGGCACCGAAGTCAACGAACAATTGTTTGAATGCAGGCCGTCAGCGGTCTGAAACCGAGCTGACTATCCTTTCAACCCTCAACCCCATGAAAAGCATGCCGTGGGCCTACCACCCTCGCTTCAGCCGCCTGCCCCAGGCGTTTGACAAGCCGCTTTGCCTGAAAGCATACCAGCCGTCCCGCCACATGCACCACCCGTGTTTTCATCCAGATTCAGGACAAAAAGCCGATCCATTTTTTCTATATTAATTATATTAACCTTAATAACTATATTATTTATCCGGCTATTGGTTTAGCTATTTGTGTTATTATACTTTTTACATTTTTTTATTGACAACACGTGGTGGCCGTGTTTTAGATGTCATTAGGCCGGTAACAGGAATCGTTTTACAGTCGCTTAAGAAACAACCACTCGATTGAAGGAGGGATTGGAAAATGGAGGATACACTCACCGTCTTCAAAGCC
>NZ_JASJGN010000109.1:0-9616 GCF_033791525.1 Desulfosarcina sp. | reverse complement strand
TTGTCTGGACCTCGCGCCGCTTAGCCCGACATCAAATGCCTGATCATACCACTGACAACCCTGTCGACAATCAACTGGCGCTCCTTGCCGGTGACGTGTTTGATTCGTTGGCCGTGCAGTTTCCGATCTGCATGGCCAGCGATGAATTTCATTTTTTTCCCCAGGCCAGGGCCAGGGTGTTCGATTGGTCCCGCTGGGATGATTTCTCCCCGACAGGCCTGGCGGACGTCATCGGGAAGCTGACCCGATGGGAACACGATCTTGACCATCAACCGCACCAGCCAACGCCATCTGCACGCAATATCGATGCGGCCATGCTGTGCCGGGTCATCCGCACGCTTCGTGACCAACTCGTCCGGGTCAAGGTGCATGAGACACAGCCAACCTTTTTCCTGACCATCGTCGGCATCGGGTTGGCCGAAGCCCTTGAAGCCGGATCCCAGGCGCTGGAAGCGCGCCTGAAGTATCTTCCCGGATTTCTCGACCAGGCCAGAGGAAATCTCAAGCGCATCCCCGGGCTCTTTCGCGATCTGGGAATCGAAATGCTGGGGAAACAACGCCGCTGGCTGGCGGCCCTGCAACTGCCGGAAGCTTATCGCGCGTCCATCGGCGATGCTTTTCAACGGCTGGACAACCATTTCAGACAGGCCGCGGTTGTCGAGAACTTCTTGCTGCCGATCAGTCTTTACGAGCAAATCGCCGTTGAGCACATGGGATGTTTGCTCACACCGGACGAGATTGAACGCGAGTTGACCCAAGAAATTGCGGAGACTCGGGCGATCCTCGACCAATCGGCCGCATCCATGGCCCCCGGTCGCCCCTGGCAAATGGTCGTTGACGCGCTGCCCCGCCCCCCAATGCCGCCCGGCGGCGCCCAACAACTCTACCGCCACACCATATCCAAGCTGGCCCGGCACTGCTCGGCACAAGGGTTGATCGCAGCCGACGAGGTGGTGCAGTGCCCGGTTACGGTGATGGGCATACCGGATTACATGCGGCCGGTGCGCAGCAATGCCGCCTACAGTATGCCGCCGATCAACCCGCCCAGAGGCGGCACCTTTTTTATCCTGGAAACCGGCCAAAGGGCCTCGATCCCGGCGGATTACCGGCTATTGACAGCCCACGAGACCTATCCCGGCCATCACCTGCTGGACACCGGCCGCTGGCGCCATGCGCGACCGATTCGGCGCCACATCGAGTTTCCGATTTTCTATGAAGGCTGGGCCAGCTTTGCCGAAGAGCTGATGTTCGAAACAGGCTTCTTCTCCGGTCCGGTGGACCGCATGCTGATGGCCAAGCGGCGTTTCTGGCGTGCTGTGCGCGGACAGATTGACTTCGAGATCCATATGCACCGACGAACGCTCGACGAAGCCGCCGTTTTCCTGGCCGAGCTGGGCATGGATCGCGGCCGGGCCACGGCCATGGTCCGAAGATACAGCTTGAAACCGGGTTACCAGCTGTCCTACACTTTGGGGCGCCGCCGCTTCCGCCGGTTGTACGATGAGAGTTGTCGAAAGGGAACCGATCCGGTCGCTTTCGCCCGCCGGGTTCTGGAGCAAGGAGAAATCAGTTTTCATCATTTAGCGCAGATACTGCAGCAAGGAGGCTAAGCGTGTCCAGTTTTCGCGGCTATCATTCGGAGTGGAATCTCGGCAGTCCCGGAGGATGGGACTACCAACGCATGACTCAGGAAATCGCCAAGGTGGTATGGCAGAAAATCAACCAGACCAAGCCCACCGGGGTTGACCTGGATTTCGATCATCCGATGCTCTATCCGGTGGTCGGCTTCGCCGAGATGCTGCTCGCCGTCCATCGCCAGCGGGAAGGCGCCAATCCCGGTCTGCTGGCGGTGGTGGCCGAAGAGGAGACCCTGGCCGATGTCACCGAGAACATCAATCTGGCCCGGCGGCTGGACGCCGTGGACGGCATTACCGGCATTCTTGCCGCACCCCACGAGTTCGAGCTGAAAAATGGCCGCGTCTGCCACCAGGGGCGGCCGGTGTCGCTGATCTTCATGGATTTCAACAATGACGTTTTCCTCAAGCTGCACCGCAAACACGATCTGACGGCGCTCTACCAGGCCATCCGAGAGAACCGAATTCTCAATCCCCGCGGCACCGAGCCGATCAACGTGAAAAGCATGTTCGAAGTCATCACCGGGTTGCAGTCCAAGCGCTTCCATCCGGAAACCGTGCGCCGAACGCCCTGGACCCGACGGTTTTTTCCCCGCACGACGATCGGCCCTAAGGGCGAAACCATCGGGGATCTGGCCGAATGGACGCGGGAAAACTGGTCTCACCTGGTGCTCAAACCCGAGCGCGGTTATTCCGGCATAGGCGTCAGGGTGGGCGGGATCGGGCAGAACGGAGACGATGCCATTGAAACCGCCCTGACCACGGGGGGGTATATCGTTCAGGCGAAAGTTGCCCTGGGCCTGTGGGGGGAGGCCATGCCGGAAATCGACCGGGAACAGGGGCGGATCGTGCTCAAGGATCGCCAGACGGATTTTCGGTGCCTGATCGGGCCCGACCAGATCTTCGGTTTTCTGTGCCGCTATGGAGACGTGCCCACCAATGTGGGCAGCGGCGGCGGCGTGCAGCCCATGGCCATATTAAAATCGCCCATGACGGTGCGCGAGGCCGTCGATCGCATCAACGGCACCATTGCGCAGATGGATTATGGCGACCTGCTGGCCATCGAAGACGCGCAGAACGCCATGGCGATAGAGGAGAAGTTCACCTACCTGCTGGGGCCGATCAAGATTGCCCTGCGACCACGCATCATCACGGCGCAGCAGCTGGCAGACCTGGAGATCTACGGCCGGGCCATTTGGGACGACAGCATCAAGCTGGAGCAAATGTGGCATGCCGGTGAACTGGATGCTTACATCGATATCGAAGAAGAAGAACTGGAAATTGCGCGCCTGCAGCCCTGGCGAGGCGGCCCGGCCATCTTCGCGGCGGACGGCCTGTTTGGTTTCGGTGCGCACCTGGAGGTGCCATGACCATCGATGTGGACCCCGACTGGTGGAAGACACTTTTCGACGAGGTCTACCTGATGACCGATGCCCGCAGCATCGGCGACGAGGTGATTACGCGGCAGGAGATCGACATCTTCACGTCGCTGGTGCCCATGCAACCCCACGACCGCATTCTCGATCTTTGTGGCGGTCAGGGCAGGCATGCCCTGGAACTCTGCCGGCGCGGTTTTCGCGATTGCACGGTGCTGGACTATTCGCAGTCGTTGATCGACATCGGTAAACGTGAGGCTGTCGATCAGTGCCGGTCCGTGCAGTTTGTGCAAGGGGATGCCCGTCATACCGACCTGCCACCCGAGACACTCGATCATGTGCTCATCCTGGGCAACTCACTGGGCTACATTACAGAGCCGGATGCCGACCTGCAAATCCTGCAGGAGAGTATGCGCCTGCTCAAACCACACGGCTGGCTGCTGCTGGATGTCACTGATGGCGCCGCCGCATGCACGACATTGGCCCCTCTTGCCTGGCATGAAATCGGCGACGACGTGGTCGTTTGCCGGCAGCGGGAAGTCACCGAGGGCCGTATCTGCGCCCGGGAGATGGTGCTAAGCAAGGCCCAAGGGATGATCCGGGATCGAACTTACTGCATCCGCCTTTACAGTGCGGAAGATCTGACCGCGCTGGTTGTTCGCGCGGGTTTCGGCGACATCAAACGCTACAGCGATGTGTCGGCCTTGAACCGTGCGGTGGACGTGGGCTGCATGAACCAGCGTCTGGTTGTCTCAGCTCGGAAATCCTGAACCGCCTGGCAACACATTGCTTCAGTCGACAAAAGAATATCACCACTTTTTGAGGTCACTCAAATTTTGGCTATGTTGGAGGAATCAGACATTTCATACCAGAAAACATCAATACTACAACTTGTATAGCAGTAGAAACTATAAACTTTGGATATGTACTTATCCAAAAAGTTTGCCCATGTTTACAAGCAAATCCAAGTCGCCTTCCGCTGTGTACTTTTCCTCCATGAACATTTGAGTACCATCGGCCTTGCCAGTTGTAATGTCCATCCAAAGATCGAAAGGTACATTGATCGTAAGGTCAGGCTTTTCGGCTGGACCCATCTCGGCATTGATAGTACCGTTAGAAATGATGAAATGGCAACTGCCTTTAATCTGACCCGAGAAATCAAACTGTATGATAGCTTTTGTGTCTTTTGCGTTATCTGGATTGAAGCCGTTGGCAAATACGAGCATGAAGGTTTTCAGTGAGTCAGGTCGAGGGATCATATCATTCTTTTCATATTTTCTCCGGGTGATTCCACCCTCGATACAGGTCCGCCACATGCAGTTGGCGAATTCGGAAAAATCCTCTTCAGTATCGCTAAGAGGTTGCTGTATGCGGGCCAATGTTTCGGGTGAAACTTTGCGATTGTTCACCAATTCAGTTCCAGCTATTTCTGTTGCTTCGAATACGTCCGTTCCTTTATTACTTGATTGAAGCAAGTATTCGGCTCCAGGTCGATATATCTCAGCTATCAATCTTCCTTCTTCTTCGTCAAAAAGAAAATTTACATAGTGAGAAAGACCAGTAAATGCATACATTGTAGGAAAACCAGCAACAGATAGAACTACCGCCGCCGAATGTTTATGGCGTAGAGGGTGCATCCATCGTCCATCTTTTTCGATAAGAAATGGCTCATGAATCGGGAGGGTTCGTTCGAGAAATATTTTCATTGTGGCATTAACTGTGTGGTGGAAAAGTGGTGTGGCATAAATACAAATGTCAGCCGCAAGCCATTTGGAGAATAGCTCCTCGGTCATATCGTCTTGGTGAATACATCGTCCCGGAGTTTTCGTCCAGCAGTTATAACAACCTATACAGACTTTAATTTTTTTTTCTCGCAGGTTTATGGTTTCGACCTCAGCTCCAGCTTGGCGCATTCCTTTCACCAAATGGTTTAGCATCAGTTCAGTTTTACTGTTGCTTCCTGTCCGAGCGCTGGAATTAAGGGCTAATACCTTCATAGCGTCTCCTCCTTAAAGAAAACAGAAATATTAGTCTAAAGTTTAACATCAATGAATCCATGTTAAAAGCGGTGTAATCTAAAAGATCTTGTGTTAAGCCATTTTACGTAAAAACTGGTGATTTATTGAGAGTATGTTGATTTGGCACCATGTTCAGATATCAAGTTGTCGGGGAAAGTTGGCTTTTGCAAATCATTGAAATAAGTAAGTTCCGCACAGATTTTGTATGACATTATTTTCTATTAAAAGGTGAACACCTTGTCTGCCTCCATAGACAGTTCATAGAGATCATCCATCCAGGCGATGGGGCAAGAGCTTGATCCCACCAGACCGTGGGATTTCATACAGACCCCTCAGACATAAAAATCACCTTCATATTGATTTATCTGTCCCATTATATTGAATTGCTCGGAGCTGCTTTTTTCAAAAAGAACGCCTTTCCCAAGCATAAACACACTTACATCATCACCCTTTTTGACCGCTACATTAGCTAATCGCATAGCGTTGAAAGCTGTTTCTGCGTCGTCTGTAGAAATAATAAACAGAATATTCATAACAAGCCTCTTCTTTTGGAGTCAGTTCCTTAATGGTCAAAACATTTGGGGCGTGATTACTTGTCAATAATGAAATAGTATCGCAATACAGATATATTGAGATAATTTCAGATCACGTAAAGTTACAGATACCATCTTACTTGAATGCCTGGTCAAGTAAATCCACTTTTCAAAGTTAACGATCAACCCGCTCCTTCAATTCCTTCCCCGGTTTGAAAAACGGCAGCTTCTTCGGTTTTCCATTACTGTAATCACTGGTTAGAATCCAAAGAATAGGTTTCCCCTATGTGATCAGTTTTGTGTTCGTAAATGTGAACATCGCGCTGGGGAAAAGGTATGGTTATGCCCTGAGCATCGAATGCTTTTTTGACCTTTTCGGTTGTATCAAAGAAGATGTTCCAGTGATCTCCTGATTTTGACCAAGCGCGCATAGTCAGGTTCACACTGCTGTCGGCCAGTTCAGATAACACAACGATAGGTTCAGGATCTTTAAATACCCGCTCGTCCTTTTCGATAATGTCCATGATGATCTGACGCGCTTTGTCGATGTCATCATCATAGGCGATGCCGAATACCAGTTCAACACGCCGTGTGCCTTTGGTAGAATAGTTAACGATGTTGTCGCTAGAAATTTTGGAATTGGGGATGATGACGGTCTTGTTGTCGGGGGTTTTAAGCTGGGTGGTAAAGATCTGAATCGCCTCCACTGTTCCGGCCACTCCTGCACCCTCGATGTAGTCGCCTACCTTGAAAGGTCTGAAGATGATCATCAGTATGCCGGCGGCGAAATTCGATAAAGAACCCTGCAGTGCAAGCCCAATTGCCAGGCCGGCAGCACCCACCACGGCGATGAAAGAAGCGGTTTGGATACCCAGCTTGTTCAGGGCCGCAATAATGACAAAGGCCAGCATGGCCACGTAGCCTAAATTGCTGACAAAGGAGACCAGGGTTTCATCGACCTTTCTTTTTAGCATCAAGCGCTCAATGATCCGCGTAATACCTTTTGCCACCCATCGCCCAATAACGACAATGGCGATAGCACTGACGACTCTGAGGCCATAAAGCGTCAATAGCGTGTATACCTTTTCCATAAGATCAGATAATTCCATTTTTCCCTCCTTCGAACTGGGGTTAAAAGCTAATCACCATTGATGTCGCAAAAATGGTGTCAGTCTTCTTTAGCGCACTAAGTCGAAGATCGTTATTATAAAATACCGTGTACGCTATTTTAAGTGCCAGAATATCTGTCAATGATCAGACGCAATTTTGGATGGGTGGTGATTACACACCAATCAACGAATATATCTGATAAATAGGTCGCGTGGTGATGTATTGAGATCATCTTTGCTAAGCGGATCTTATGAAAACCGATGATTCGTTGTAGATATATGAGATTTTTACGTTTAGTTATCCCGTTAAATCTTTATCAGTTTACGTTAAGGTCTTGACAAAGGGAAGAACCTGCAGCATTTTATAGCAGATGGAACCCCGCTTCAACAAGCCATTTTAAGCCACGGGATGGTCTAACGGCCTCCAACGGTTATTCTTTAAAAAGGAAGTTTGGGGAACATCTAAAACCCTTCTCGGATGTACGTGCATCTTTTCGATAGAGATTAGCGGCATCTCAGAGGGACATCGGCTGAGCAGGGTCATCAAAAATGATCCTGCTTTACTTTTTGATCAACAACTTTTCTATTTCAAGGGCTAAACTATTTGAAGGATTTCTGGCTTAAATTTTGAAATCGTATTTCCAGGCGTTAAAATTTATTGACTCCAATGTGACATAAACTTCCTTTATATACTTTTATTTAGGATCTATCTTTTAATAAAAAAAGGGAAGCCAACAAATAAAATACCTGTGGTGACAAGAATAAATACATTCGAAATGAAATATGGGATTATCATCAACCCTATTCCACTGATAAACGGAATAATAACTTTTTGTTTTTTTCCATACACAAAAAATCCAAGTCCTATAGATCCAAAAATCACACCCCACATTAATGTTGATGTATTCATTTCAATTTCTTCTTCACATAACGGATGAACTGTGCGGACGCGGCTTTTTGCGTCCGAATCAGATAATGGTTAGCGACCATACAATCGACGGTCAAGCACACAGTTTGGGTTGCTCATCGTATTTACGGATAATTTTCTGAGTGATCTTAGGGATGAACAACATTCAGCGCAACCACAGATCTTAAACTCGGTATATATTTACATTGATTAAATTGCTATCAGAGTAAAGCCTGATATAGTGACATATATAGAGGCTCTCAGTTATCAAACACAATGTAATTATTGCAGATTCAATCTGAGCGTTTTACAACTACCTTGGCATTGGGCCGTTGTCAAACATTTTAGCCAAGGAGGTATTTCATGAAAGCGTCAAAAGCGGGAAAAATCTGGATCGACTATCATGAGATCCATTCGAAAAAAAAATACAGTCAGAGCCCACTCGTTCGCTAAGGATAAATTTTGCCAGCAATTCGGTGATTATGACATTAACGATCTTTCCGTTGATAACATCCTGGACTTCATGAACCAAATCACTGAAGGTCGCAAACCCCAAACAAAAAACGGATACTAAGTTTCCGGAGACCATTGAGCCTGTATTTTGGGCCTAATCAGGTTTTGGTTAACCTCAAGTGAATTTTGCAGACGATCTTGCACCCGATGGCATTGAGGAAACAATTGACAGATTGGAGTATAGAATAAAAGCTGCGCTTCCGGTGGTAAACCGGATCTATATTGAGGCTGAGGCCCTGCGACGAACAAGCAGGATAAAACCCGAGAATGGTTCCTGATAATTTCAGGCAGTAATGATGAAAACGTCCGGATTTTTATCGTTGGGACGACTTCACCTCAACGAATCGGCCATCGTGTGAAACTTTTCTTTTTTCTCATTCTTTTTTTTCCGGGCGCTGAGACAGGATGCGAACATTTTTGAGTTTCAGCATTGCCGAAGGGGAGAGTGCTAATGGCAACCCCTTTCGAAGAGACGTCTTACCGGCTCGATTGGATAGATGAAGGGCTTTCATCACCAGACCCGAGGGGTCAAATTCCGTCATGATCATTTGAAAAACAACCTCTTTCAGGCCGTTTAATGCACTACCGGCAATCACGGTTTTTCCGGCGATTACAAAGGAATCAAGATCACCAAATGAAACGATGGTGGGCTTCCCACTCGGCTTGAATGGTTTTACTGCCTTGCCGGCGTTAAGGTTGATGATATTTTCCGCTGCACAAACGCCCATATCGATGGCATGGTAGGCCTGCTTTGAGTGGATACTGGATACCCCGGCGGCATCCCCTGCAAAAAAAACAGTTTCATACGCATCATGTTGCAGCGAATCCTGAACGGGTGCCCATTCATCCGGGGTGTTTGTAAAACCCGACTTGCTTAGAATCGGGTTGGGTTTGACGCCGCCGGTCCAGATGGTTACATCCGATTTCAAACGGTGACCATTGGATAACAGGACTGTTTTCGGGGTGATTTTCTTTACGACAACCCCGGTGATGCTTTCAAAGGAATAGGGCCTGCAGTGTTCTTGAATTTCGGATTCGACGTCTGCCGGCGCTTCCGGCAGAAGATGCGCCGCTCGTTCAATAATCCTGATTCGAATACCGTCGTGTTTTCGGAAGCCACGCAGTATTTCACCGAGGGCTTCGATTCCCTCGATGCCGCCGCCCACAATAACGATGTAGAACGGGCGTTTGATTTTGGAAAGTTTTTGCAACGTCTGTCCAATTGAATGACATTGGGCTACGTTTTTAAACGGCAGGGCATACTTTTCGGCACCCTGAACACCAAAGGTATTGGTAACCCCGCCGATGGCGACCACACAGTAGTCATAGCGGAGCTTTTTTCCGGATGCGGTGATGACCTGTTTTTTTCCCGGTACTATTTGTGTGACCGTACCGGAGAGAAACCGGTGTCCCATCCGCCTGACGATGGCCTTGTTAGAAAACCGCAGCATGGCCGGTGTTTTTATTCCTGAAACAAGCTCGTGAATATTGGGCCGAAATTCAAACCACGGATGTTTGTCTATCAG
>NZ_JASJGN010000108.1:0-3045 GCF_033791525.1 Desulfosarcina sp. | reverse complement strand
GAAGATGTCTACTCCGATGTGGACATTCCCGATTTCAACCGGTCCACCATGGACGGGTTTGCCGTCAAGGCCTCCTCAACATTCGGCGCATCCGAGGCCAACCCCGCCTATCTGAACATACGTGGGCAAATCAGGATGGGCGAGCGGCCCGACTTTTCCATCGGTCCCGGTGAGGCGGCCAGGATCGCCACCGGCGGCATGCTGACCGAGGGCGCAGACAGCGTCATCATGGTCGAACACACCGATACGCTTGACGACACCACCATCGAGGCTTATCGGAGTGTGGCCCCGGGCCAGCATGTCATCGAAAAGGGCGAGGATATCCGGCATACCCAACCGGCGCTGAAAGCAGGCACGCGGATACGCCCCCAGGAGTCCGGCCTGCTGGCCGCCTGCGGGCGGACGGAAACGACCGTTTTCAGGCGCCCCCGGGTGGGCATCATCTCCACCGGTGACGAAGTGGTGCCGGTGGACCAGGTGCCCGGCGAAGGACAGATCCGGGACATCAACACCCAGACCCTGTCCGGCCAGGTGCTGGCGGCCGGAGGGATGCCCATGGTCTTCGGCATCGTCAAGGACAATCGTGGCGACCTCATGGACAAGTGCCGAAGCGCCCTGGATTGCTCCGACATGGTCATGATTTCCGGCGGCAGTTCGGTGGGGGCCAGAGATTTTACCGTAGAGGTGCTCGACACCCTTCCCCGCACGTCAATCCTGGTCCACGGGATCTCCATCAGCCCCGGCAAGCCCACGATCCTTGCCCGCTCGGGCGGCAAGGCATTCTGGGGACTGCCCGGCCACGCCGTGTCCGCCATGGTGGTCTTTGCAGTGGTGGTTCGTCCTTTTTTAGACCGGCTTTGCGGGCTGTCGCAGACGGTCCGGCAATTTCCGGTTCAGGCCGTCCTGAACCGCAACCTGGCCTCGGCCCAGGGGCGTGTGGATTATGTCCGCGTGCGCCTGGTTGAAGTCGACGGCCAACCCATGGCGGAACCTGTCCTGGGCAAATCCGGACTGATCAACACCATGGTCAAGGCCGACGGCCTCATCGCCATCGGCATGAATACGGAAGGGCTGGAGCAGGGAACCACGGTTGAGGTGATGCCATTATGACGGCCACCGGCCAATTCGAGTTTTTTTAAATAAAAGCGAATTTCCAATATCGAACAAGGAACCGCAGAATATCGAAGGAAGGTATTCTACCGTTTTTTAATCATCGATATCGCAAAACGATACCACCCTTGAGCATTCGACATTGAAAATTGGACATTCTGCGGTTCTCTTTTTTTTAAAAGTCTCACGCTTAAAACGCTAACGGGAGTTACCCTTGATCACCAAACGCAACGTGTACTTGAACATGAAACCCCTCGAAGAAGCCCGGCAGATCCTCTTCGATCATTTTCCCGGCACCGGCACCATGCCTGCCGAAACCGTGACGCCACCGGAAGCCGTAGGCCGGGTCCTGGCCGAACCGGTAACCGCCGCCGTTTCATCGCCCAACTTTCACGCCGCGGCCATGGACGGCGTTGCCGTGAAAGCGGAAGAGACCTTCGGTGCCAGCGAAACCCGACCCAAAGAGCTGGCCGTGGGGACCCAGGCCCGCTTTCTCAACACCGGCCACGTCATGCCCGAGGGCACCGATGCAGTCATCATGATCGAGAATATCCAGACAGTGGGCGACGACCGGATCCGCATCGAAGCACCGGCCTTTCCCTGGCAGCACGTGCGCAAAATGGGTGAAGACATCGTGGCCACCGAACTGCTCTACCCCCGGGGCCATACGGTGACCCCATACTGCGTGGGGGCCCTGATCTCGGGCGGCATCTATCGGGTGCCGGTACGAAGAAAACCGCGGGTGTTGATCATCCCCACCGGATCGGAACTGGTGGACTGGCGAACCACCGCCCCCGAAGACCTGGAACCGGGACAGGTGCTGGAAACCAATGCTTACGTGCTTGAAAAAATGATCGGCGCCTGCGGTGGTGAGGCACTGCGGCACGAACGGGTCATGGACGACCTGGATCTGATCCGGAAAACGGTGGCCGACGCCGTGGCCGGCGATGTGGACATGGTGATGACTATCGGTGGGTCGTCGGCCGGTTCAGAGGACTACGCCTTGCCTGTTCTCCAAGACCTGGGACGGCTGCTGGTCCACGGCGTGACCATCATGCCCGGCAAACCGGTGATCCTCGGCGATATCCAGAGCAAGCCCTTCTTCGGCATCCCCGGTTACCCGGTGTCCGCCATCATCGCCGTCGAGCAATTCGTTCAGCCCCTGATCCGGCACATGCTGGGCGTCGCCGACCATCCACGCCAGAAAGTAGCCGTGGTACCCACCCGCAAGATCGCCTCCCGGCTGGGCGTGGAGGAATTCCTGCGGGTCAAGCTGGGTCAGGTGGGCGATCGCATCGTGGCCACGCCGCTGCCCCGGGGGGCCGGCATGATCACCAGCCTTACCGAAGCCGACGGCATCATCCGAATCCCCAGCCAGGCCGAAGGCATCAAGGACAGCGACCCGGTCCAGGCCGAACTGCTCAGGCCCCTGCCCGCCATCCGCAACACCATCGTCATCGTGGGCAGCCACGACAACACCCTGGACGTGCTGGCCGACCAGTTGCGTATCGGCGACGGTGCATTGACCCTCTCTTCCAGCCACGTGGGCAGCATGGGTGGGCTCATGGCCGTCAAACGCGGGGTGTGCCATTTGGCCGGCACCCACCTGCTGGATACGGAAACCGGGGAATACAATCTCTCCTATGTAAAACGCTACCTCTCCGACACACCGGTCCGGCTGGTAAATCTGGTGATGCGCGACCAGGGGCTGATCATCCCCAAAGGCAACCCCAAGGGCATCAAGGGTATCGAAGACCTGGGACGCGACGACATCGTGTTCATGAACCGCCAGGGTGGCTCTGGCACCCGGATCCTACTGGACTATCGCCTGGGGCAACTCGGCCTCTCCCCGGAGCAGATCAACGGCTACACCAGCGAAGAGTTCACCCACATGAACGTAGCCGTGGCCGTGCTGAGTGGAACGGCTGATGCAGG
>NZ_JASJGN010000107.1:0-26610 GCF_033791525.1 Desulfosarcina sp. | reverse complement strand
GCATTTTCGGCAACCACGGTGATGTTCTTGGTGGCCGGATCTTCGCTGACTTCGGCAACTTTCCCCTTGATCAGGATGACGTTCTCATCTTCTTTGATCTTGTTGTAAAACTTTTCGTACCGGTCGCCGGGCGAACGGATATCGATGTAGAAGATATACACCTTGGTCTCCGGATACTGCTCCCGGATGTAAGTGGCGTGTTTCAGGGATGCCATGCAGCAGATGTAGGAGCAGTAAGGCAGATGGTTCTCATCACGCGAGCCGGCACACTGAACAAAAGCCACGCTCTCCGGGGCCTTGTCATCGGATGGGCGAACGATCTTGCCCTGGGTGGGGCCGGATTTGGAAGCCAGGCGCTCCAGCATCATGTTGGTAATGATGTTGTCGTACTGGCCGAAACCCAGGTTGTCGATCCGGTGGGCGTCGTATGGCTCCCAGCCGGTGGCCCAGACGATGGCGCCCACGGGCAGGTCGACGGTTTTGGCTTGCATCTCCAGGTCCACCGCATCGTATTTGCAGGATTCCTTGACCCGGTTGGCATCGTCGGTGCCGATAATCTGCGGCGAAATGACGAATTTGGCAGGGAAGGCCATTTCAAAGGGAAGATAGGCGCCCTTGGTTTTGCACATGCCCAGGTTGTACTCATCGGACACCTCGGTCTGGCAGGCATCGGCGCAGGCGCCGCAGCAGGTGCAATTCTCGTTTACGTAGCGGGGGTTCATTTTCAGGCTGACATTGTAGTTGCCGGGCGTGCCGCCCACTTTTTCCACTTCCGCCAAGGTGAACACCTTGATTCTCGGATTGTCCTTGATACGTCTGAAGTTGATTTCCAGTCCGCAGGTCGGCGGGCATAGCTTGGGAAAATACTGATTCAGCTGCGCCACTCTTCCGCCCAGATAAGGATTCTTTTCGACCAGAAACACTTCATACCCCACTTCAGCGGCCTCGATGGCCGTGGTCAGACCGGCGATACCGCCGCCGACCACCATAATGCTTCCACTCGCAGGGGCTGTTTTGTCGTTTGTCATGCTATCCCTCCGTGCATCAACGTTTCAAAAGGTCATGAAAACAAGTTGTTAAAAAATGCCATTGGTTTCGGGCAATACCCTTTTATTGAAACTGGAAACGGGGAGCTGGAAACCACGTTACCCATACGTACGGGCCTCCAGGAGCCGGTTTCACGCTCCAATATAAGCAACGGGCCTTATTGGAACCGCATGTCGTTCGACATGGCACGGTCCCAGATGGGTACTACCCGAAAAACAGAAAAGAACAACATCGGTTCGGTAATAAAAACCTCCAGGTGCCGCAAAGGCACCTGGAGGCGTGTTGCTATTCGACTAGAACAACCGTCGACATTCCATTAATCCGGGATGATCTTGATGTAGTCTTTCTTGAAGATATCCCATTCCTTCTTTTCGGGATCGAACTTGGAGTTGACGAAGCAGAACCAGTTCTCGTCATCCTGTCCCGGATAGTCCGACTGATAGTAGAAGCCCGGGTAGCGGGTCTCTTTACGGTACTGGATGTGGCGCAGGTGAGCCTCAACCGTCCAGATGCGATGTTCGATTTCCCAGCATCTCATCAGCTCGTGCAGGTCACCGGCAGCCATCTTTTCGCAGTCTTCACGCATGGTGGCGAGCAGATCCATGACGACTTCCAGAGACTTGGTGGTGGTCATGTAGTAGGTGGCGGTTCCGGTACCGTACTCATGGGTGGCCTTCATCAGGCGGTACATCATTCCATTGGGTTTGATGTAGTTGGGGTTGATGTCGATGGCGGTGGTGTAGTCCTTGTTGTCCAGGAAGGTCCGGACCGGCTTGTAGATCAGGTCGACCAGCTCTTCCTTGGACTGCTTCAGGGCCGGAGCAAAAGAAGCAAAGTCAGTGGCGTAGCGCACCATCTGTTTGGCGGCGATGCGGCCTTCGGCATGGGATCCGGAAGAGAACTTGTGCCCGGAACCACCCACACCGTCACCGGAGGTGAACAGACCGTTAACGGTGGTCATACGGTTGTAGACCTTTCCGTTGGTGGCTTTGATCTTGTAGCTGTCCGGCACCCAATCCAGATCCGGGCCGGAGGTCCACAGACCGCAGCAACCGGAATGGGAGCCCAGCAGGTAAGGCTCGGTGGGCATGACCTCGGAGTTTTTCTTCTCCGGTTCACAGTTTTGCGCACACCACAGGTTGGCCTGGCCACAAGTCATGTCCAGGAAATCTTCCCACGCTTCGGACTCAAGGTGCTTGAGCTCTTTCTTGTCCATGGTTTCGCCAAGGGTCGCCAGAGCGGTCACGGTGTCCATCATGATGGGGCCGCGGCCTTCTTTCAACTCGAACAGCATCAGGTGGTTACGCAGGCAGGTCGGAGTGATGGCAGCCGTGCCGTAAGGCGCGTATTTTTCCAGTTCGGCTTTGGCGGCGTCACTGGCTGCAAAGTTTTCGCCCAGGCCGTTGAGGGTCTTGGCCTTGAACAGCAGGAACCAGGCACCCACCGGGCCGTAACCGTCTTTAAAACGGGCCGGGGTGAAACGGTTTTCCATCATGGTCAGTTCGGCACCGACCTTCATGGTCATGGTGTAGGTGGAACCGGCGTTCCATACGGGATACCAGGCACGGCCTTTACCTTCACCCACCGAACGGGGCTGGTAGATGTTCACCGCGCCGCCGCAGGCAACCATCATGGTCTTGCATTTGATGATGTAGACGATGTTCTCGCGTACGGAGAAACCAACCGCGCCGGCGATCTGGTTGGGCACGTTGGCATCCAGCAGCAGTTCGACGATGAAGCAGCGCTCGAGGATGTTGTCATCACCCAGGGCCAGCTTGGCAGCTTCGGCGACGATCCGCTTGTACGACTCACCGTTGATCATAATCTGCCATTTACCGGTGCGGACCGGTTGGGCGCCGGACTTCAGGGTCCCCATTTTCTGACCCTTATTGCCGTCCAGGGTTTTGCCGTCTTCATTTTTTTTCCAAATGGGCAAGCCCCACTCTTCGAACAGGTGTACGGAATCGTCCACATAGCAGCCCAGATCGTAGATCAGGTCTTCGCGGACCAGACCCATCAAGTCGTTGCGGACCATGCGAACATAGTCTTCTTTTGCATTGTCACCCACGTAGGTGTTGATGGCGGACAGGCCCTGGGCAACGGCACCGGATCTTTCCATGGCGGCCTTGTCGCACAGCAGCACGGTCTGGTCGTCTTTGAGCCATTTTTTAACTTCAAATGCGGTACCGCAGGCAGCCATACCACCGCCAACGATGAGAATGTCAACTTCTTTTTCGACGACTTCGGGATCCCGTACGGCCTTGAGTTCACCCACAGGTTTATTCGGTAATGCCATATCTTATCCTCCTGTAGAAATACGAATTCTTAAAGATTTTATCGATAGCAAACAATCGACTGCAAACAGATGGACCGGATTAGACCTTCGGGGTCGGAAGGACGTACCCGTCAGCTTCTTGGGTGGAAAGCAGGGGACTTTCCAGATCTTTGCCTTTAAGATCCACATAGGCATTGGCCTGGCCTTCGGGGGTGGTCCGGATGGGGAACTTGAAGCGCTTGATCAGGCCGTTCCTGAACTTACAGGTCCACATGACATCCTCGGTACCCATCATGGGCATAATGGAGCTTCCCAGGGGTACGAAGTCTGCGTAGCCGCGAACTTCGACGGCCTGGGTGGGGCAGATTTTGACGCAGGAAAAGCACTCCCAGCACTGATCCGGTTCCTGGTTATAGGCTTTCATGGAGTTGGGCTCCAGCACCATCAGGTCATTGGGACAAATGTACATGCAAGCGGTCTTATCGCCGCCCTTGCAGCCGTCACATTTTTCCGAAATTACAAAACTTGGCATTTAGTATACCTCCTACGGTTAGTTAAAAAGATTTCACTCAACCTACTTCCGAAATTAAGGCTAAAACCTCCTGTTCCTCGCACCTCCCTTCCATAGATTAGGTGTCCGAATGGTTTCGACCCGGACAGTTACACTGAGTTTACATAAAACCCCATACCCTGTTTTTACAAATCACGACGTGCGGACATGAATCCAATGCGCTGCGGCATTGATTTGATCGATTGAATATATCGTATAAATTCGGGAAGATAGTCATCGTGCAACACAAGGTAAGATCAATATCATCCAGCATATTCATTGTCAAGAATTTTCGGTGGTATAAAAGCCCAAAAGATGCAGTCACTTACATTCAAACAGGCGATAGTCTACATATCGTTGAACCTTCCCCAAAAGGCACAATATATGGTGGAATAGTCTGATTGACGACGCCCACGGTCAACCCGTCAGGATCGATTTCCGATTCCGTCGATTCGGTCTATTTGATGAAGATTGCAGTTGACACGCCTGACTAGCGTGCTACCACTGCCCCACACGACCAGAACCCAAACGCGCAGGAATGCGGCCATGCAACCCACTGTTTCTTCACTGGAAAAGCATCAGACCTTCCGTTTCACCTGTTCTCCAGACGTGACCTGTTTCAATGCCTGCTGCCGGAATCTGAACCAGGCGCTAACCCCCTATGATGTCTTGTGCCTCAAACAGTTTCTTGAAATGTCGTCCGGTGATTTCCTTAACCGGTACACCGAGGAGAGCACCGGACCCGGAACCGGGCTGCCCGTGGTTTCCCTGCGATTCAGCGATGCAGATGACCTGGCCTGTCCCTTTGTCACCGATGCCGGCTGCCGCGTATACCCGGCCCGGCCCGCTTCCTGCCGCACCTACCCACTGGCCCGCGGAGTCTCCCGTGACCGCAAAACAGGACGTTTGACCGAACACTGGGCACTGATTCGAGAGCCCCATTGCCTGGGTTTTACAAACGGACAACGGCAGGCCGTGGATGAATGGGTGGACAGTCAGCAAATTGCCACTCACAACCACATGAACGACAAAATGCTGGAGCTGATCAGCCTCAAGAACCGGTTCCGACCGGGCCCGTTGAGGCCTTCCGAAAGAAAACGGGTATATACGGCCCTTTACGATCTGGACACCTTTCGCAATGATCCGTATTACAGGGACAGCAACGTTGCGACCACCGCCGACATCCAACCCCTTGACCGGTCAAGAACCGGTGACCTGGATCTGCTGATCGTCGCCATGGATTGGGTCCGCAAAAACCTCCTGATCGTTTCACCGGAAAAGGCCTGAATATGAAACCCACCCAGAAAGTTGCCCTGGTGCTTGGCGGCATCAAGGGTATCGGGAAAGCCGTCGGTCTGGATCTGCTGCGCCGTGGTACGCGGGTGGCGGCCACCTGGTTTGACTGGCCGGAAAGCCTGACGGCCATGCAGTCCGATTTCGCCGATACGGGAACGGACCACCTGATCGAGCGGGCCGACCTGCTGGACACCGATGCCATCTCCAGCCTGGTAAAACGGATCACGGATCGGTTCGGCCGGCTGGATATCCTGATCAACAATATCGAACGGGGGGGATGGCCGGTCGTGCATGGCCGGTACACCCGGGAGCAGTGGGATCTGGAGATGGCCACCACCCTGCGAGCCAAGCAATGGGTCTTCGAGGCAGCCCTGCCTCACCTCAGGGCCTCCGGGGACGGCGCTGTGGTCAACCTCTCGTCGATTGCCGGCATTGTCGGTCGAAGCGGTCCGGCCAGCTATCTCTTCAATGAGGGATATGCGGCGGCCAACCGCGGCATCTCCCTGCTCACGGAAACCTGGGCCCGTTTAGGCGCTCCCCATGTACGTGTGAACGAGCTGATGCTGGGCGTCTTTGAAACCCGCCATGGACCTGAGACCCGCGGATGGGGACTGCTGACCGAGGTGCAACGGCAGGCCATCGTGGATCACACCCTGCTGGCCGGAATTGGCCGGGTAGAGGATGTGGTTCGGGCGATCCGATTTCTATTGGATGACGCCCCGTTCATGACCGGCAGCGTGATGCGACTGGATGGCGGCTACCCGCTGGGCGGTGAGCCCGTCGCACCCATGCCTAAGGGGGTCGTGTAACCTCACCGTTCATGAAGCATCCGGGACAGCACCACTATCCATGGACCCTATGCAACACCCATTAAAAACATACCCCGCGCTGGTGGCGACGATGGTGTTCTGGGGACTCTCTTTCGTGGCCACCAAAATTGCCCTGGAAAGTATCCCCACCTTTACCCTGGTGTTTACCCGCTTTTCCCTGGCGGCCCTGATTTTTCTTTTTCTGCGGCGGGGGCGCAAATGGCCCTCATTCACCCGCAAAGACCATGTAAAAATGGCGCTGCTGGCGCTTTTCGAACCGGGGCTTTACTTCATCTTCGAAACCATCGGTCTGCAGCACACCAGCGCCCCCAAGACCGCGCTGATTATCGCCACCATTCCAGTGGTGGTGCTGGTGTTAGGCGCACTCATGCTGGGGGAACGTGCCGGTGGAACCAGCGTCATCGGCATTTTCCTCTCATTCGGGGGAATCATTTTGCTGGTAATCGGTGACCCGGAATTTGGATGGTCCTTGGAAGGATCGCTGCTGGGGGATCTGCTGATAGGCGGCGCCGTCATTTCTGCATCGCTGTACATGATCTTTGCCCGGGACCTGGGCCGCAGATATTCGTCCTTTGAAATCACCTTTGTCCAGATCGTATACGGCGCCGTGTTTTTCTGTTTGCCTTTTTTCTGGGAAGTCCCTTCTTTAGCGTGGTCGTTCATTACCCCGCGATCGTCCCTGGCGGTCCTCTACCTGACCGTATTTTCCACGGTGGGCGCCTTTTTGTGCTATAATTACGCCCTTTCCCAGGTGCCAGTCTCCCGGGCGGCGGTATTTGTCAACGGCATCCCGGTAGTCACCGCCATCGGTGCGTGGGTGCTTCTGGATGAAAGGCTCACGGTCATACAGGCCGGTGGCGGGGCGCTGGTGCTGGCAGCGGTTTTCATTACCAACCTGCCCCCTGGCTTGATCAGAAAAAAAAAGCGTCCATAACCGGAGCTCGAGGTCGTTAGCAGTACTTAATCTTCACCGCTTCCACGATCCTGCTGCGGCGCAGTCTGTCCCGGGGATCATCGTCGACCGCCGTCAGGATGTTCGTCAGATAGGCCCGCTGGTTGTCGATGGCCTTTTGATAAAGGTCTTCATCGATTTTCCATCGCGCCCTAAAATGGTGGATCATCAAACGGTTCGAGGATGACAGTTGGGTTTCACAACGATCCGCCATACGGATGTAAAAATCTTTTGATTGATGCATCAGGTCCAACTCGTCTGCATAGTCGTCGATACGAGCCTCGTCCAACTCGTAGAATAGAAAAAGCAGCTTTTCCAAATAGGTGCGATCTGCCATTTGGGCCAGGATGTCCGCCGTGGCCAGCATCTTCCCAATCTGTTCGATGCCTTTGTCCGGAAACGGAACAGATGCCAGATCACAGTTGAGATCGGTGCAGTGAATCATCGCCATACTGGCGTGGATTTCACTTTCCAGCAGACCGAAGGCCGCGAAGTGCTGCTGAAGAAAATCCATACTGCGCCGAACATGGCAGGAGGTATACTTGGCGCCGGTGCCTTCGCCATCGTCGCTGTTTTGCAGGTATCCCGCATCGTGCAGCAGGGCCGCCACCAAACCCTGGTGAACCTGACGGGGAGAAAAATAGACCCCAGTTTGCCCCGCGCCATGAAAGAGCCGGACCATGGCCAGAAAACAATCGGTGACATGCTTCAGGTCATGATAATCGGTATTGCAGCCTTTGGTGTGTTCCCAGTCTCCCTGATAAAGCGACACGGTTTGGTCGAATGCAGATCGGATGGCCAACGGATCCGTATCCGCGGAAAAGAGCGCAACCACGGTTATCGCCTCGTCCAAAACCGCTTGTGGGGATTCCATTTGAACCAGATTCGCCAGCTGGATATCAACCATTTCTGGATTGTCCCTCCTGTTAGTGACGGAAGTCAACCGCCCCGCCGTTTAGGACCGAAAAAATAATTGACCTGACTGGGCAATTATTTTTTCAGCAGCCTTTCGATCAATGGCGCCACTGATACCGGCCATTGAGTGCCGACCGTTTCGCCAGAACATGCGGCCACAGCGTTTTTGTTTTTCATGGATAGACCTAAACTTCAAGCCAAAATTGCAGTCCGAAGAGGGTCCGGATCGCAGGCGCGCCGCATTAGCCACTGGCTATTGCGGTTCAACAGGATTGTTGATACATGTATGGCCTAATCCAAACACACCGGAACCTGGCTTGAAAAGCCCTTATCATCAGTTGGTTGAGAAACGGGAGGGTCTGTCTGTTATATTACCGGTGAATGACAGCTATGGCGCCCTCAACAGAAATAGGAACTTGCCCGATGAGAGTGGTTACCAGACCCGATTTCGACGGTGTCGTATGTGCCGCCTTGCTGATGGATGCGCTGAAAATCGGCCCACCGGTACGATGGGTCCAGCCCAGCGACATGCAGCACCGGCGGGTGGATATTCAGACCGGCGATGTCATCGCCAACCTGCCCTTCCACGAAGGCTGTAGCCTGTGGTTCGATCACCACTATTCCAATCAACCGAAGGCCCCCGTGGACGGGATGTTTAAAATCGCACCGTCGGCGGCTGGAATTGTCTATGAATACTACCGGGAAGATCTGGATCGAGACTACACCGAGCTGATTCGCCAGACCGACCGCATCGATTCGGCAGATTTGACATTGGACGAAATCCTTCACCCGGAAAACTACCCCTACGTGCTGCTGTCGATGACCATCACCAACCACGATTCATCCGAAGAACGCTACTGGGATCATCTGGTGACCCTGCTGCGGACCCGCTCCACGGCCCAAGTGATGGACGATCCGGAGGTAAAGCGGCGATGCCAGCGGGTGGTGGATACCAACATCGTCTACGAAAAAGCCCTCAGGGCGAATACCACACTGGTGGACCACGTCTCTATCACCGATTTCCGTGGCCTTGATCCGGCACCCAACGGAAACCGTTTTCTGGTTTATTCCCTGTTTCCCGACTGCACGGTGAATGTCAAAATCATCTTCGATGAAGATAATCTGGCCAGTATCAAGGTGGGCCACAGTATCTTGAATCGGGGCTGTGAAGTGAATGTGGGAAAGATGCTCTCCGCCTTCGAAGGAGGTGGTCATCCCGGGGCCGGGGCCTGCCGCTTCGCCAGGGATAAAGCACCAGATTATCTGAACCGCATCTTACACATCCTTCGAAAAAACGTCCCCGTCTGAACCACGCACGGGAACGCGCGTTCCCGCCACTGGCAGGCGCGTCTGTTAAAATCCGCTATTCGATAAATACCACCATCGGTGAAGTGATTCCGCATCTTGACGCAGGAAGGCGTGAGCCAACCACTACCATCTTGGAGATAAGATTGCCCACACACGGTCAACGACCATACCATCACGGTGACTTACGCCGATCCCTGATCCAGGCAGGATATAGGATCATCGAGGAGAAGGGACTGGCCGGATTGAGCCTGCGAGAGGTCGCCCGGGTAGCCGGCGTCAGCCATACGGCACCTTACCGTCATTTCCAGGACAAGGCCGAGCTGCTGGCGGCCATCGCTCAGGTGGGCTTCAAACAGCTCACCGATAAAGCCGGCAAGGCGATGTGTCGGCATGAAAATGATCCGCGCAAACAGTTTGTGGCTGCATCGGTGCAGTACATTCTTTTCGGGGTCAGGCACCCCCGCATGGCCCATCTTCTTTTCGGCGGCATAATCAACATGCGAACCGCCCCGCGAGCTCTGAAGCAGTCATCCTGGGCCGCTTTTCAACTGGTTGAAACCATCATCAATAATGGAAAAAGGGCGGGTGTCTTCCTCGACCGCGACACCATGGAGCTGGCGGTAACCACCTGGTCAGGCATTCACGGTCTGGCCCAGCTGATCTCCGGCGGCTACCTGAGCCGCCTGGCCGCCACGGAGCGTCAGGTGGAAACCCTGGGAAAAATGGTGTGCCAACTGCTATTAACGGGCATTCTCAAGCCGGACGAAAACAAGTAAAGACAATCAGGGTTCAGGGGGTCGGGCATCGAAAGGATCCGGGCGACGACGTTTATCTGCATCTCCTTGGCCCCTTGGGTCCTTGAACCCTCGACCCCTTTATCCAACTATCCATCGGCAAACATGGCTTTGATCCGCTCCCGGCTCTCTACCAGCATCTGGCGGTTTTCATCGAAGACTTCCAGGGTGAGCGTGTCATCATAACCGGCACCCTTGAGGCGCATCACCAGATCCGCGAACTTGATGGTTCCCTGCCCCACGGCCAGGTGGTCATCCCGCGTACCCTGATTGTCACTGACGTGCAGGTGACCGATGCGCAGGCCAAACCGGTTTACCAGCTCTTTCAGGCGTCGTCCCCGACGATCGTGGATGTTGGCGTGGCCGGTATCCAGGGTCAGCTTCAGGGAAGGGAAGGTCTTGAATATCTCCTCAAAATCATCCGGCTCCACCCCCAGCCGGTTTCGGACAAACATGTTTTCCAGACAGATGGTCACGTCCAAGCAGCTGGCGGCGTCCACCATTTCCGACAAAAAATCGAACGCATAGCCTTTGACCGTGTCCAGGACATAGGCGCCCATACCGCCGGCCATGCTCGGGTGCAGGACAACCTTTTTGGCTCCCAACTCGGCAGCCACTTCCAGAGATCGGTGCATCTCCATCAGCGATGCCCGCCGGAGGCTTTCTGTGAGATCGGCAGTGGAGAGAAACGTGGGCAGGTGGCAGACCAGGCCCAGGCCGTTGACCTTCAACACCTGGGTAATGGCCGTCCGGGAGGATGAAAGCGTGCTATGGTGAGCCATGGGCGGATCCATGGCCAGCTCCAGATAGTCGAACCCCAGCCGGGCAAAGGTTTCGATTTCGTCCAATACCGGTGCTACCGGAAAATTCATCGCACCAAAATGCATGTCAGAGCCCCCGGCTTAGGGGAAATGTATATGTAGGTTTTTTCGGGCTCACGTGAATCAATAAAATCCCGGCGGCAATGAAAACCATGGCCACAATGAGATTGGGCGTGATGGGTTCGTTCAATAAAAGCCCGCTGCACACCACGCCGGCAATGGGCATAATGAACACAAACGAATGCAGGGTGGACGCACCGTAGCGTTTAAGCATGGTGCTCCAGGCCACGAAACCGAAGGCGGCACTGATCAGGCTCTGATAAACATATGCGCCGATTACCGTCAGGTTCAGGTCGTAAATCATCCGGCCATCCCATAAAAACCCGGTTGACAGGAAAACCGGGACCGAGAATATCATGGGATAGAGCACCAGGTGAAACGGGGAATAGTCATTGATGATGCGCTTGGTGTAAACCACATTGCAGGACCAAACCACCACTGCTGCAAAAATGATCAGATCACCGCTGTGAAGCGATCCGGAAAAACCCTGCGTGCTGGTGAACATGAAGGCCACGCCGGTAAACCCCAGAATAATCCCCGCCAATTTTTTCCATGTGATGCGTTCTCCGGAGATGAACCGGTGTGAAAGGAACAATACGAAAAAAGGCAACAGATTGGAGATCAACACCCCTCTGGAAGCATACGTTCGCTCGAGCCCCAGATAAAACAGGCAAAGCTGAATCGTAAATGCCGTGGACACGATCAGCAGCTGAAACGCCTGACCCGACTTGATGCGAAAACTGCGGCCGGTGAGGTGGGCCCAGCAGGCGATGGCAACTGCCGCCAGGGCAAAACGAAGGCCCGCCGTTGTCAGTGGCCCCATACCGGTCAGAGCCAGTTTGATGGCCACGGCATTACCACCGAAAATCACGGTGAGGCATATGATGAAAATCCCGGGAATCAGGGTCATCTCCGCATTATCTGAAGCCATTTTGACTCACATCTGTGGGTTGTTGGACGTATCCAGCATGTACCGCAGAAAAACGGCCACGTTTTTGGCCGCAAAATGGGTACCGGTCCGGCCGGCAAAATCGGGATCTCCGGAAAATACCGGCCCCCCGGCCACAATCCGGGTTTTGCTGGGCAGGTGGTTGGCGATGCAGATCAAGTCGTCTTCAGTATCAAATTGAAGAATGGTCAGTCCCAAAAAATCCGGCTGATATAGGCGACAAGCATCCATAACGGCCTCGGGCGTTTGCATCAGGCCCAGGCGGATCAAGCGAATGCCGACGGCGACGGCATATTTTTCGATAATAGCCAGTCCCTGACCCAGGCCGTCATCCAAGGTTGCGGTAACCATGGACGGTGACTGGTCCCAGATACCGTTAACCTTCAGACGCTCGCGCAGGCATTCCAGGTTCCCTGCCGCCTCGTCAAGGCCCTGCCGCGACGGCAGCCCGGTCGCTATCCATCGGTTGGCAAAGCTGCCCACCGCCGCTCGGAAAGCGCTGTATGCCTCGTCCATGGCTGTGCATTTTCCCTCAATTGATGTCGGTGATCACGAAAACAGGCACGCCCCCAGGGTCTTGGGCAGCGGGCGGCCAGAATTTCCGTTGCCTGCTGCGGGAACGGATGGCGATTCGGAAATCGATTGTCACCCTTGCCAGGCAACGCGCCGCTGAAGCCCTTCAATCACCAATAGCGCCAACGGGATACCACCACCAACGCGGGTGAGTCAAACGATGTTTCATCAACAGATCTCGGTGGTGAATTTCAATCATTACCTTTTTTTCCTATTTTTGATCCAATCCACGTTCTTTTTTCACATGTAAAATGCTTGATTCCTGAATTATCCATCCCATAGGATTCAAAAAATGTGTATTATCAAATTGTTAACTTTTTTATGCCCTTTGGCAAAAAAATTGCTTAGACCTTAAATAATTGCTCACGACTCATCGACCCAAAGCGCCATCGAAAAGGAGAGACGCCATGATCGATTTCATTCTTGCCGGACTGAGCGCTGGACTTCTCGCTTTTTTGACACTGTTTATCATTTCTTTTGTTACTCTGGGTTTGATCACCGGTGTCATTCATTTGGTTACCCTTGTTTACCGAAGCCTGGTTTTTGGTAAAACCGCAACCTACGAAGAACAGGCGGCTTAACAGGGTATGGAAAACAATCTGGCTTCAATTCAGACGCACGACTTTTACAATCAGCG
Source organism: Desulfosarcina sp. (assembly GCF_033791525.1). Classification (GTDB taxonomy): domain Bacteria; phylum Desulfobacterota; class Desulfobacteria; order Desulfobacterales; family Desulfosarcinaceae; genus Desulfosarcina. Next base: position 13,603 of record NZ_JASJGN010000107.1, on the reverse strand, counting down.
CCATTCGCCTGTGGCAGGGCCGAACCCGCAATTTTAAATAAAACCCGGTACACGTAAAATGGGTTTCCCACCGAGGCCGGACCGCCTCTTTACCACCTTCAGGTTGCCTACCCGGTAAGGATTGTCAACTCGTGACCGCGATTTCTTGACGACATTCGATTGTTGACTTTTTCTATTCGGCTAAATAAATAAAGACCGGTTGGTTTTTTAAAGGAGCAGATCATGTCCGCCAAGGGTGAACTGACGCGTCGAAACATCATCGAGAAATCCCTGCAACTTTTCTCCGTCAAGGGATATTTCAACACCTCCATCAGTGATATCCTCCACGCCACCGGACTGACCAAAGGCGGGCTTTACTGCCACTTCAAGAGCAAGGAGGATGTCTGGCATGCGGTTTACAGTGATGCCGTGGAGATCTGGAAATCGGTTGTTTTCAAAGACATGCAGTCCGCCCCAGGCCCGCTTGAACGGATTGAGCGCACGATCGAAAACGTCCTGCACGGGTACTTAGGCAGGGAGGTGTTTGACGGCGGTTGTTTTTTCGTCAACATGCTAGTGGAACTCTCCGGCCAGTCCGACAGCATGGGCCGCCACATCCTCAAGGGCTTCGTCGGGTTTTCCAAACTCTTCCAGTCCTGGTTAACGGAGGCGGAAACCGCCGATCTGCTCAAACCGGATCTGGACTACCGCGAAATATCCAATTTCATCGTCATCACCTTGAATGGTGCCGCCACATTGTACATGTCCACCCGCGACCGGATGGTCCTTCAGCAGACAAACAACCAGCTGCGCTTTTTCATCCGGCAGTTGCGCAGCTGAAAGGAGAGGGGTCGAGTGACATGCCGCACCAAACGAAGGCATACCATCATATAGGCTTCGCTTGCTTCCACGGTAGAAAGCCTTCGGTCGGCCCGAGATAGATCAACTTTGGGTCATTGGATCACGTGATGGTCATCTCAACCCTGTCTATGGCCCGGTTCTTTACAGCATCGTATTACCTGGTCGGCACCGGACAGTGGCATGTTCGTCTGGGTAAAAGGACCTGAGGGGATAGATATGGAAACAGTGAGCCAAAAGGCGGTATCCCGAATGACGGCATCCGTTCCAGGAACTTTCTTGTTCGACAGACCGGGAGAAGGCAGGGAAACCATGCGGCTTTCCTACACCATGGCCAATGAAGAAACCCTGACCGGCGCGGTAAGAATCCTAAACGAAGTTCTCCAAGACGCACTGACGCAAAAACAAATTTATCAGCGGACAGGATAGTAAACTAGAAGGGAATGTCCTCCGCCCCCTCAAAATCATCGATGGTCTCGGAGAGCTGCTGGACCACCGCACCTTTGGTGCTCGATTGAAAGATGGTGACCAGTTCATGCAGGGCATCATATCCCTGCTCATAGGTATTCATGTGAAAATCCTGGGCCAGCAGGGAAAACCGCTCAATATCCAACTCTTTGAGACAGGCATCCGTATAAAAGTGGATCAGTTCGCCCAGCATGCTCTCGAACTCGCTGAAATATGACAGGTCGTCAAGAAGGTCCAGGTCCGTGGGGTTGGCGGCCAACCCGTTCAACAGGATCGCTTTCAAATTGGGATTGGCCTGTTTAAAGTATTTGCGAATCAGCGGAAGATTGGACGTTGCGGAATAGCGCTCTTCCAGGTAGGCATCGAGGACCTGTTGAGTGACAAGCCCGCCGGTGTCCAGAAATTGAACCAACCGCCACTGGATTTCCGTTTCGGGAACAGCTGCACGCTCTTCATTGGCCTCTTCCTCGTATAGTAGATCGGTTTCATCATCCTGCCACACAAACCCGACCTCCTCCAGCCGCTCCCGATAGTCCCGGGGGTGTTTTTTAATTATCTCGCTCACCTGAGCGATCCGGTCTTCGGGGTCGTCCGTTTCAAAAAACAAGCCCTCGCAAGCCGCATCGATCTCCGGGTCGCCATCCGGTTCGGCCGATCCGGTAATACAGGTAAAGCAGCCGTACCCGGCGACGGCAGACCCCGCGACCCAAAGGGGATTGCCGCATGCACAACGGACGCCCTGGCGCCGGGCGGCAAGGGCGTCTTCGACGGCGGCACGAACCTCATCGCCGTCGGCTTCTTTATGGTTGCGCAGGTATTGATTAACGAACTGATTCAAACGAACAGCCACAAAACCGGACATCGCCGCTCCATTCAACACGTGATAGTTAGTGTCCGTCCAGAAATAGGCAGTTTGGGCCGAGATCAAGGCTTTCGAAAAATTTTACCGGAAGCATATGTTTGATATTCCGAGGATAAAATTTTTCGAATAACGCAGATATCGGGCAAATTGTTCATTTATTGATGGGCACTAGTTAACGAACCGCCTGGGCCATGCCCCTTTCAAGAGGCTGGGCCCGGTAATTTCGATTTTCTTCATGCTTTTGGCACAACCGGTGTTTGCCGTCAAGGGTTAGGCTGCGTTGCCTGAGCCATAATACGTGGGGCAGCCCCTACCAGTCTATAAATTACTATTGAATTCGATGGGTTCCATGGGTTTGACATCACCGGGGCGGTGTTTATATTGGTTGTGCAAAATGCAGACCAATACTTAATTGTAGCCCATTGTCCATGCAAGGAGGAGATGATGCGGTTTGACCGATTTACCATAAAGTCGCAGGAATTGATCCAGAATGCCCAGGCCCTGGCATCCACCCTCGGCAATCAGCAGATCGAGCCGGTACACCTGTTGGCATCCATGCTCGACGAAAAAGAAGGGGTGGCCAGGTCCGTATTCAAACGGCTGGGTGCCGCCGGTGACAGCATTGCCACCGCGGCTGCCAAGGCCATCGACCGACTGCCCAAAGTCAGCGGGGGGGATGTGTATCTCTCTTCGGCCGCCAAAGCCGTTCTCGAAGCAGCATTTGTCGAAGCCGGCAAGATGAAAGACGAATACACCAGCATCGAACACATCCTGCTGGCCATGTGCGACAAAAAAGCGGGGGAGGTGTCCCGCATCCTGTCCGCATCCGGCGTTAACCGGGATGCCATTTTGAAAGTGCTCATGGAGATCCGGGGCAATCAGCGGATCACCGACCCCAATCCCGAGGAAAAATACGAGGCACTCAAAAAATTCAGCCTGGATTTGACGGATATGGCCCGCAGCGGCAAGCTGGACCCGGTCATCGGCCGGGACGACGAAATCCGGCGCATCGTTCAGGTGCTCTCCAGACGGACCAAAAACAACCCGGTGCTTATCGGCGAGCCCGGGGTGGGCAAGACCGCCATCGTGGAAGGCCTGGCCCAGCGCATAGTGGCCGGCGATGTCTCCGAAAGCCTGAAAAACCGACGGTTAGTTTCCCTGGACATGGGCGCCCTGATCGCCGGTGCCAAGTACCGGGGCGAGTTCGAAGATCGCCTCAAGGCGGTGCTCAAAGAGGTGGAAAAAGCCGAAGGTCAAGTGATCCTGTTCATCGACGAACTGCACACCTTGGTGGGCGCCGGCGCCAGCGAAGGATCCATGGACGCCTCCAACATGCTCAAGCCGGCTCTGGCCCGGGGAACGCTTCGCTGCGTGGGCGCGACCACCTTGAACGAGTACCGCAAGTACATCGAAAAGGATGCCGCCCTGGAGAGACGCTTCCAGCCGGTGCTGGTGCGCGAACCCAGCGTGGAAGACACCGTTTCCATCCTGCGCGGGCTGAAAGAAAAATACGAGGTTTACCACGGCGTACGCATCAAGGACTCCGCCATCGTGGCAGCGGCAGCCCTGTCCCATCGCTATATCGCCGACCGGTTTCTTCCCGACAAGGCCATCGACCTAATTGACGAATGTGCCTCCAAGTTGCGTATCGAAATCGATTCCATGCCCGTGGAAATCGATGAAATTCAACGCAAAATCCTCCAGGCGGAAATCGAGCGGGAAGCCCTGAAAAAAGAGACGGACCCGGCCTCCCGGGAGCGGTTGGCCAAGCTGGAAGATACTCTGGAATCCATGCATTCTCAGATCGCCGGCATGAAAAACCACTGGGAAGATGAAAAGCGCCTGATCCAGAACATCCGCAAGATCAAGGAGGCCCAGGAACAACTGGGTGTCGATGAACAGCGGGCTGAACGGGAGGGCAACCTGGCCCGCGTCGCCGAACTGCGCTATGGCAGGAGCCGTGAATTGAAGGGCCAGCTGGAGCGGGCCAACGAGGACCTGGAAGCGCTCCAGTCAGACAAAAAGATGCTCAAAGAAGAGGTGGATGACGAGGATATTGCCGAGGTGATCTCCCGCTGGACCGGCATTCCGGTGAGCCGCATGCTGGAAGGGGAAAGGCAGAAGCTGGTGAACATGGAACAACGCCTCGGCAAACGGGTCATCGGCCAGGAACAGGCCATCGAAGCGGTCTCCAATGCGGTGCGCCGCGCCCGCTCCGGACTCCAGGACCCCAACCGCCCCATCGGCTCGTTCATCTTCATGGGGCCCACCGGTGTCGGCAAAACAGAACTGGCCAAGGCCCTGGCCGAATTCATCTTCGATTCCGAGCAGGCCATGGTGCGCATCGACATGTCCGAGTTCATGGAGAAGCATTCGGTGTCCCGACTCATCGGCGCCCCTCCGGGCTATGTGGGCTACGACGAAGGCGGCTACCTCACCGAGGCGGTGCGGCGGCGGCCCTACGCCGTGGTCCTGTTCGACGAGATCGAAAAGGCCCACCCGGAGGTGTTCAATGTACTGTTACAAATTCTGGACGATGGTCGCATGACCGACGGCCACGGAAAGACCGTGGATTTTAAAAACACCATCATCATCATGACCTCCAACGTGGGCAGCCAGGTGATCCAGAAACTGGGCGGCCACGACCGCGAAGCGATGGAGCGGCGGGTCACCGAGGCCCTGCGGGCTGGCTTCAAGCCCGAATTTCTCAACCGAATTGATGAAACCATCATCTTTTTGAACCTCGAGCCGGACCAGATCGGCAAGATCGTTGAGATCCAGATGGCGCGCCTGGCCGGTCGGCTGGCCGAACAGAACATCGAGCTGTTCCTCTCCGATTCGGCCCGCGACCTGATTGCCCGTCAGGGCTACGATCCCGTCTACGGCGCCCGTCCCTTAAAGCGGGTGATCCAGCGGCAGATTGAAAACCCCCTGGCCATGGAGATACTGGAAGGCAACATACAGGAGGGAACCCGGCTCAGCGCCGAGGCGGAAGGGGAGCGGATCGTGTTCCGGCAGATCTGATTAAATTTCCCGTTCCCACGTGGGGGTCGGGAACGTGAAATTTATAGGCTGTCTACGATTCGCTGGGTAAAATGCGCCTCAACCCACCCGGCGAGACACAGACAGCCGATCACCAATAGGGCAATTTTTATGATTGGCATGGCGTTTCTGTGCATTTCCATCTGCTGAAAGACCGTGCGGGTCGTATTGATGCGCACCTGTTTGTTGACCATCAGATGTGCCGAATAGGTGACTGCACCCGCTAGCGAAAGGGTTGGAATTTCAATCAGACCATGCGGCAGAAGCGCGATAATTGATGAATAAAAGGACCCGAAGATAAAAGCTGCCGTTGAAACTGAAAGGCCGCTTTCGATTCCAAGCAAAATGATGCCCAGCAGGGGAATCATCAGCCAGACATATAACCTGCGCAAGGGCTCTTCTTCGATTTCTGTGCATCCCGGTAGATAGCAGAGAATTTTCATTCTTGTCTTCCCACAAAAAATCTTTCTAAGAAATCGCGGAGGCAATCCAATGTGGTCTGGGTCAAACAATGCGGCCGTATAGATAAATGACATAGTGAATAAAGCACCGATTGAATTCCAGACAAATAGCGAGATACCATTATCGATTCCATGTCGTGCGCCCATATCCAAAACCGGAAGGGCATAGGAAAGACGCTTGGTGGATAGTTCATATATGCTTTCCGGTTTGATGTGCCCGATCTTCACCAGAAGCGTTCCGGCAACAAGACCGATGACCAATGCAAGCACATAGGCCCCAATCAGTTTCTTCCAGGCTACAAATAGCAGCGGTTGTGTAATTTTCATGACTCACTTATTGGCGTTTTAATCCTTGGGCTTTAATTTTGCGGGACCAAACCGGGGTAGCTGCCAGTTGGTGTCCACACAAGCGCTTCAGCAAGAACCAACATACGCTTCGGTGGTCATTGCATGGCAACAACACCGTTCCCTTTTTAGAACACGGGGATGTTAACGCGAGTGTCTGCCAGCGTACCATTATGCGGCGCAACTAGACCATCGACCAAACTCCCATCTCAATTATCCCGTCTTGACCCGGGCGTCGAGCTTGATAAGCCGTCGCCTTAAATCGCCGATACCTCTTGGTTCGCGTGATTAGATTTCTCATAAACACCGTGTTTTCCTTGACAAACATCCCAATTTATTGTTTTTAAGGGGAAAAGGAACAAATCATGATCATGGTTCAGGCCGCTGGTTTCAGTGATATCGGAAAAGTTCGCAAGGCAAATGAAGATTGCTTCCTTCTCAACGAACCGATCGGACTATACGTCGTGGCAGACGGGATGGGGGGTCATCGCGGCGGGGGGATAGCCAGTCAAATTGCCATAGAAACCATCGACGGATACATGGCAAACCCATCTCAGGAATTTTCAGATGCCGATGGAACCCAGGCCGTTGACGTCCAGAGTGCGGCCGCCAACCGCCTGCGCCAAGGCATCTTCTTGGCCAATCAAAAAATCTACAATCAGTCCGTCGCGGACAAGGCCTGCCGGGGAATGGGCACCACTGTTTCTGCGCTCTACCTTTCCGGGAATTCCATCATCACAGCCAATGTGGGAGACAGTCCCATTTATCTGTTGAGAAATAGGGAAATCGAGACCCTTTACACGCCCCACACCCTGCTTCACGAGCGCAAAAAAATACCCAAGTCAATGAAGGGTCGGTATTCAGAAAGCAGACTGGCGCATATTCTTACCCGGGCCGTTGGTATCCGGCCTGACGTCGGTGTGGCGCTTGTAGAAACCCCATGCTTTTCAGACGATATCGTCGTCCTATGCAGCGACGGCCTCAGTGGCAAAATTTCCCAGGAAGAGATCCGCGATCTGGTCTACCAGAATGATTCGAATTCGGCGTGCAGAAAGCTGACTGATTTGGCCAATCAAAGAGGCGGCGAAGACAACATTACCGTCATCGTGGTGCGGGTCACATCGGCAAACGAGAGGCCGGTAAATCGTCTGTTTGGACGAATTGCCGGCATTCCGGCATGGATTGCATCCCTTTTCGGCGCTAAAAACCGTTCCAGAGCAGAGTCTCTTGTAAAAAAGGCGGCCAAATGATCAGAATGCTCGTCAAGTATAAGGACAGAACGATCAAAGAGTTCGCCCTCGATCGAATCGACACCCTATCCATAGGGAGAAACCCCAATCACCATCTGGTCATCGATAATTATGCGGTTTCCGGCAACCATGCCGTCATTTTCAGAGAAGGCAACCGATTTATCCTAAAGGACACCCACAGTAAAAATGGTACCTTCCTGAATGGATTGACCGTTCAGCAGGCGAATCTCAAAAACGGGGACCTCATCACCATCGGTAAACACACGCTGGTTTTTTTGGACCATGGGCGGTCAAGGCCGAGACCCGAACAAGGCGGTTTAAAAACCTCCGGCCTGCCCGGTGATCCCGGTCCGGACCACACCATGTTCATGGACACGGAAGTCTACCGCCGGATGCTGGCCGAGAGCGGAGATATTCCCGAAATCCCTAAAGCACCGGCCTACGTGGCCTTTCTGGCTGGCGGGAACGGCAGATTCGACCTGGCAAAAAGCATGATTACGATCGGCAGATCCCACCGGTGCGATATCGTCATTGGTGGTTTTTTTTCCTTCCTGGCCGGAGATCCGGCTGCGGCTATCAGCAAGACCCCTCAACACCACTACATCAGCGGCGTCAGTGGCTGGATCAAACCGAAAGTCAATGGGCAGACCGTCCACGGGCCGGTCCGTCTTAAAGACATGGACATCATCAAAATCGGTGTGGTGGTTCTCCAATACGCCTCAGAAGGCCCGGCAGCACCATAAAGGAACCTCCCCTTGGAAGACCGGTTTAAACGGATGGGCACGCTATGAAAAAATGGATCACAATCATCGTGCTCTCAGCGATTTGCACCGCCGTTATCACATTCATTAAAGTTGATCTCACCTCGACCAGTCAGGTCATCTATATCAAGGGAGGAGAGCCGGTCCTTGCCGATAAGGTCGACCAGTCCGATCAATTCGTCTTTTACGAAGCCAACGGAAAATCCGGCATGTTTATGAAAGATGACGTGACCTCCTTCGGGTCAATCAAGGTTCAAAAACAGACCTCTCTGCTTAGTATCATCGACCACCAGAAGCTAAAGATATTGGTGAATTTAGGATTCAATCAGAAACTGATTCGGGCTTTTGATAGTCGCCTGCTGATTTTTCTGTTTATGCTTGCCACTGCATCTGGAATCGCCAAACTGATCCTGATGTTATCGACTGCGGTAAAAACCGAGGCTTCAAAAACACCGACGGCCGATGGTCTCTCTAATAAGTCCGATCGATCCTGCGATGTTGATGAAGATTGTCAGGAGACTTCCTATTTACGTGATATCGCACTGTTTTTCCTTGGTATTTACAAGGTCCAAAACGGCCTGGATAAGGATGTTCCTGCCCGCTTTACCATGACCGAAACCTCCACATCACAGAAAATGAAAATTTTCGAATTGGGCGTCAAAGGCAGCAACGACTGGCTGACCCGTCGAATGTCCGTCGGGCCATTGGGAGAAGAGACCGGCAGCAAAAGCAAATGCTTTTACGTGATCTACGACACCCACATGGTAGTAAAGATACCGCCAGTTCCAGTCACGGATATGGAAAAATATGTGCGGGACATTCGAAGAGAGGTGCAGACCGCCGCACACCTTTCACCGGTCACCTGCATCGTTCCCATGGTGTCCGTAGTGCTTAAAAAGGTTAAAAAGCTGCCATATGAATCGAGCCTTACCCAAGAGCAACTGGAAAAACAATATATCCGGCTGGTTGAAGAGAATCCCGACTATCAGGAATACCTGAAAATCAGAGACCGATTTGCCTTCTTTATGGAACTGACCAACAGTTTCTTCTTAGGGCGGGTCATTGATGAATTGCACGAATCCAAAGACAAAACCGGTAACGAATTCCGTGATGCGCCGGACGTGGCTTGGGACCAGGAAGCATTCACCATCCGATACGGACTGGCGTCCCTCCCCGTTTTTGAGGGGCTTCATACCCTTTACCAACTTTGTGAGGCCGAAACCAATCGCATTATCAAGGAGTCGGGCCAAGGGGAGAAGGTCCACACCTTCCAGATCAAAAACTGGTTTCTGGCCTATATCTCCGGAGAGAATCGCAACATAGAAGAAAAAGGAATTGATGCGGCACTGCTCTCCCGGATCACAGATGGCTTTTCAACCGTTTTCAAAGCCAATCAAAAAATCGTAGACGACCTGATCCAGCTCTTGAAAACGCAGCAGGAGACAAAAGCCTTTTCGAAAAGCAGGCAGCAGATCGAAAATATCGCGTCCAATGTGCTGCAGTTGCTCTGCTTGCTCAAAGAAAAGCGCTTAGCGCTAAGGGACTTGAAGCCGGACAATTTGTTTCTGGATGCTGATCCGGACACCTATCCGGGATTTCTGAAAAATAAGAGCGCATTTTCAATCGGCGTAATCGATGTAGAAACGGCGGTTTCGCTGAAACCCACCCGCGACGGCACCATTGCTCAACCCCTTCTCGGAGGAACGCCCCTTTATGCCACACCGCTCCATCTATTAAAAAACAGGACGATTTCCTCCAATTTTGGGAACCTGGGAGATGCGCTGCATCTTCAGGATTGGTTTTCCACTATGGCAATTATGTTCAAAGCGGTTACCGGAAGGAACCTTTTTCCCAGAGCCGCCCGTTCTTTCCCGGGGATTTTGAAAATCCTCAAGTCCAGCCGTGACCGCACCGATCCCGATGAAGCCACCGTCAAGGCCATGAGCCAGAAATTCTGGTCGGCCGCAGCCACTGACATTAAATCCCACATGTCTGCATTCTCAGATGTATTGAACCAATTGACCCTGTCGGTTCCCGAAGCCATGGCACCCCCGATCAAGCAAGAGCTGGAGCGCGAAAAAGCCTTAATTCATCTGGCGATCCGCAAGCATGTCTCTTTGTCTCCTCTCTTAAAGAGCGAAAAAAACAAGGTTTTTCTTCTGGAGGCGTCATGTGATGCCCTCGCCAAGCAGGTGGCCCGGTGGGAAAACCACGCGCAGCTTCCGGATCAACATCAACGCGTCGCACCCCAGATGGTTGCATTCTTGAATAATCTGAATCGATTAAAACAGGGCGAATCGGAAAAACGCCGTGCCATCGCCGCATTTGCCGACCCACCCCACCACGTTTCCGCCTATTCTCTCCTCGAAGCCATGTTCCAGATTGTCTTCAGAGCCATGTACAAGTCACGCTGGAAAGCACTGCCGACAGCCGCCGGCGCGTCCGCCCAACAAACCGCCGTAAAAGAAGATCGCTCAATGGTCACCACGATATTAAACGACAATTGACCCTGACGAAGCGCTTTATGGAAAAAGCCGCAAGCTCGCTTACGACCGGGGGGCTTTGATAAATTCTGAAATAGCCGCCTTGTCCTTGATGCCGTCTTCGGTCACCAGAAAATCCACATGCTTTAGGTCCACGGTGTCGTGAGAGTGGGTGATCAACTGGAAAGAGACGTCGCCATGGGTTTTGGATTCCACTTTTCGATGGATGCGTTGTTGGGATGAGTGCCGGTGGGAAAATTTGAGGGTATTGGCAAACAGGTAGACTGGTAGGTTGCTCAGGTGACACAGGCTGACAATATTGGCGGATCCAATAGCTGAAATGACTTTCATGTCGTCGGTGATGGACAATGCGCCCATGAACACCTTGTTGCCCTGTTCGATATAGTGGCTCAGGCTGTATTCGGGGATGATTTCCATGTCGATCCCGGCGGCGGACAGGGACTTGATCAACCGACGGGTCTTGGCCAGATCCTGCTTGAGCACGATCACCTTGAAGGTTTTCTGCAGGGTCTCCCTGGCCAGTTTAAGCATGTTGGTGACATCGTAGCTGATGGTGTGAACGATGATCACATCGCCTTCGCTGATACAGGTCAGGCCGTGCTCGATCACTTTGCCGGTCTTGGTGATGATCTTGTGGTGCTTTGCTTCCAGAATCTGGATCGCCTTGTCCTTGATCTGGTCGATGGACTCATCGGGTGCTTCACCGATCTCCTTTTCAAACTCTTCAATCAGGTGAATCAGGGGAATGACCTTGGGCTCCGTGTTCTTAATGGCCTCGGACAGTTCCAAATACAGTTCACGGACCTCCTCGACACTGCAGCGCACCTGTTTGATGGATTCGATGAAGGCCTTGATGGCCATCATGGTGACCCGGGAAGAACCGATGGTATCCTCATGGTCCCGGATCAGACTGCACAATATTTCTTTGTCTTCGGTTTTCATAACGATATCCACAAATAAAGCATTAAATAGCCCGATGCAATCACCAGTGTGATCAGGGTGATCACGACACTTTTTCTTGCAAAATCGAGAAATGAAATTTCCTGGCCGAATTTTTTCGCCATACCAATCGACACAATATTGGCCGACGCGCCAATCATGGTCAGGTTACCGCCCAGGCAGGCGCCCAGAGACAGGGCCCACCAGAGGATATTGTTGGGAATGGGGTTGCTCTCCAGCATCAGCTTGACGATCGGAATCATGGTGATGGTAAACGGGATGTTGTCCAGGAAGCCCGAGACGATGCCGGACACCCACAGCACCGTCAGCACGATCACGTAGGGGTTGTCACCCACGCGCAGGAAGATGTTGTGGGCCATCCATTCGATCACCCCTTTTTGCTCCAGTATGCCTACCAGGATGAACAGGCCGGTGAAAAACAAAAGGGTGCTCCACTCGATCTCTTCCAGCATCTCTTCCACGTCGATACGGGTGATGACGAAAAGGATCATGGCCACCAGCATCGCCACCACGCCCGGAGACAGTTTGGTGATGGTCTGGGTGACAAACAGAACAATGGCCAGGCCCAGGCATACCAGTCCTTTGGTCAGGAAGATCTTGTCGATTTTCGTATCCAGAAATTGGTAACGGATCTTTTCCAGTAGCAGCTGCACTGAAAAGAGCTTGGCCAGGTTGGTGTCGATGGGCTTGAATTTGTCCCGGTTGGTGGCCCAGATGTATACGAGCGCGGCCGCAAAGCAGACCAGGACCGGCAGGGTGAGATTGAGCATGAACTGGTTGAAGGTCAACCCGACCTTGGAGCCGATGATGATGTTGGGTGGATCGCCGATCAGGGTGGCCGTGCCGCCGATATTGGATATAATCGCCTGGCTGATCACGTACATCTTGGGGTCCAGGCCCATGCCCGCGGTGAGTTCGATGATGATGGGGATGATGATCAGCACGGTGGTCACGTTGTCCAGAAAAGCGGACAGGACGGCGGTGACGATGGAAAAGAGAATCAATATTTTCAGCGGACTGCCCTGGGTCAACTCGGCGATTCTGACCGAGACGATCGAAAAAAAGCCCGATTTTCTCAGTATGGCCACGATGGACATCATACCCAAAAGCAGCATGATGGTTTCGAAGTCGATAAACTCGACGGCCTGGTGCTCACTGACCACATGGAGCACCAGCAGGATCATGACGCCGAGCAGTGCGGCGACGGCCTTGTTGACCAGTTCAAAGGTCAGGGCAACATAGACCGCCAGAAAAACGACAATCGGAACCAAAACCCCTTCCATCTCAGCGCCCTTTCCAACTCGTCAATCGTGACAACCTTCTGAAATCTTATACACTTAACTGTACGCAGTAATTATTCGGTTGCTGGACTCCGCTAACCGATAGAAGAAACTGAATAATCACTGTAGTATGGCCTTACTTCAGAAAGCACTCCTGCATCGCATCACTGACAAACTCAAAAACATCCGTGAGTCTGAGTAGACCAACGATTTCACGCACATCATGATCTGCGGTCACCAGCAAGGAGTGGTGACGACCGATGATCAGCCGGTGTATGGCTTCATCCATGCTTGCACGCTCATTCACGAATTCACCCTTGCCGGGTGCATACATAAGTTTAATGACCTTCTGATGGATCGCTTTTCCGCACAGATTCTCAAGGGCTTTTTCCCACAGGTGGTATTGCTCTATGGTCGATTTGACGAAGCCATCACTGAATCCGAGCCTGTGAATTGAACCACTGGGCGCAGAATTTCTCATCTCCTTGTAATTGGGTTCAAGGGCCTCGATCACATCATGCTGGCTCAACTTGCCGACAATGTGATTGTTTTTGTCGATCACCAGAATGGCCCGATGCCGATAGCGCTTTTGATTAAACGCGGCTTGCGCTTCCTTTAATGCCTTGACGGCATCCAGGAGTGTGGCCGCTTCAGAGACCGTGGCATACTCTGAAAGCGGAACCATCAGGTTTTTGACTGTGTATGATTTCATTTCGCGCCTCCGCCCACCCGTTCAAGAGCGCTGGCAGGTTAATGGTCGCTGATGACCGGCGGAATTTACCCCAATGTTGCATAAAAATATTTGAAAAGTAGCTAAACTATTGGAAACATAT
>NZ_JASJGN010000106.1:0-18745 GCF_033791525.1 Desulfosarcina sp. | reverse complement strand
GACGAGATGCTGGCAGCGCTGGAGGCGTTTTCTTCCCGGTCGGAACCAGCCGGTGAGGACGACATTGACGAATTGTTGCAATCGGTCGCCGTCTCCGGTGTCGGCCGCATTCAGGACCTTTTCCCCAATGCTGAATCGCTGGCGGCCATTGAAGTGACTTTTTTGACCGCGGCACCCATTGGCAGTGCGCCATTGAACCAACCATCTGAACCGGAATCGCTGCCCTCCCCGGATATTGCCCACCTGCTGGCTGGCCTGCCTGCGATGGATGACGATGAACGGGAATCCCTTCTTTCAAGAACACTGGATGAAACCTTTTCGTCGATGCTAAACAGCGATAATGGTGCCGATGACGCCGGTGATGCGCAAACGGAAGAGGATCCTATTGCCATGCAGTTCTCATCGGATACGGAAGCTGCTGATTATCGGCCCTTGCCATCCGAGAGGGAGGGCGATCGGGACGAGGCGTTGGCCATCCTCGACGACTTTGGCAGGGATCGAAACGACGCCCCGAAAACCTTGACCGATAGAAACGTTTATAGAAACATGGCTGGACTGCCCGTCTGCAGTGAAGAAGACGGTGATCTGTGGCCCGAGGCCACGGCGGTTTCCATCCCGGTTCCCGATATGCCTGAATCAGATACCGAAACAACCGTACGGGTTCTTGATTTTTCAACACCGACAACATCTGAGACGACGGCCGCTGACGAGTCTGCGCCTGAAACCTTCAGCGCCCGAAGCACAATCAGAAAGAGTATCCGCGTCGATGCGGATAAGGTTGACGACTTGATGAACCAGGTGGGAGAACTGGTGGTCAACCGCTCTTCATTTACCCAACTGTTTGCTGAAATGCGGGAAATGAGCCAATATCTAAACCACCGGTTTCCCATGGACAAAGCCGATCAGCGCCTGATTTCCAGCTTCAGCACGCGGCTAAACGACGCCACAACGGTGCTGGGACGGGTTTCCAGTGAACTCCAGGAACAAGTCATGAAGGTGCGCATGCTGCCGATATCAAGGCTTTTCAACCGTTATCCGCGACTCGTTCATGACCTGCTCAGGGACTCGGACAAAAAAATTCAGATTCAATTCCGTGGTGAGGAAACCGAGCTGGATCGGATGGTCATTGAACAACTGGCCGATCCCATGATCCATATCATTCGAAACGCTGTGGATCACGGCATCGAATCCCGTGACGACCGAAAGCGAAAAGGAAAACCGGAAAGTGGCGTGTTGCTGCTGGAGGCATACCATGAAGGAAGCAACGTCATCATCGAGGTAACCGATGACGGAAAAGGCATTGATCTTTCCCGCATCCGCCAAAAGGCCGTGGAGAAGGAACTGGCTGACCGGGAGACCCTGGAGCGGATGGACCAACAGGCGCTGATCGACATGATCATGCTACCCGGATTTTCAACTACGGATCAGGTGACTCACACCTCCGGGCGCGGCGTCGGTATGGATGTCGTCAAGCGCAACATCGAAAAAATAAATGGGTCCCTGATCGTCGATACCCGACAGGATGTGGGCACCCGCATCAGGATTAAAATCCCGCTGACCCTGGCCATCATACCGGCCATGATGATTCGGTGCGCTGGCAGTCACATCACGGTGCCAATGAGCGCTGTGCAGGAGACCTTTCGCCTCGACCGGGGAGAGATTTTTACCGTCGACGGCAGTGAGATGATGCATCTGCATGATGAACCCTTGTCGCTGGTCAGGCTGAGCGACCTGCTGAACATGCCGGACCTGGCACCGGCCAAATCGGACGGCCGGTTTTTCGTTGTGGTGGTCAGAGCCGCAAATGGTCGGACCGGTTTTATCGTGGATCAATTGCTGGGACGACAGGAGGTGGTGATCAAACCGTTGGAAGACTATCTGCAGGAAAACAGCGGGTTTTCCGGGGCGACCATTTTGGGTGACGGCAGTATTTCACTGATCCTCAATGTGGACGAACTGGTGGTCATGGCCAAGGAACGCGAATCTGAAAGGAGACTAGCCGCTGCCGTGCTGTGACCCTACAAAAAAATGAGTGTCCTTTTACCCTCCAAAGGATACCGAGGGGCAGGGCGGTTTCAACGGCCTTTAAAAAAACGGATTCGAGTTTAAATGAAATTTGGCAAATAGAAATGGATTGACACGCTGGGATATGAGAACCAAAGACGCTTCTTCCTTAGCTCATCCGCCAGACACGGACAGTGGTTTTGCCGGGACGCTGAAGAACATTCAGCTCAACGACCTGATCCAGATGTGCTGCCTGTCCGCTTCCAGTATTTGTATGCGGGTGACCAAGGATAACCGGATCGGTACGATCTTTATCCTCGACGGCGAGATCGTTCATGCCGCCTGCGAAGACATCGTGGGAGAAGAGGCGTTCTATCGGATTTTGGGCTGGCAGACCGGTAGCTTCGAGTCCCTTGAAGTGGGAACGATTCCGCAACGGACCATCCAGAAAAACTACCATTTTCTGGTTATGGAGGCGGCCCGGCGTGTCGACGAGAAGACTCAATTTAAATCAGATCAGTCCCTATCAGTGCCCTACCCATCCGAAGACACAGCCGGTAATTGGATACGGGTGCTTATCGTCGATGATTCTCCCGTGATGCGAAAAATTCTTTCCAGCATGTTGACCGCCGGCAACCGGGTCAAGGTGGTGGGCATGGCCGGCAACGGTAAAGAGGCGATCTCCATGATCGACGACTTGCGACCGGACCTGGTGACGCTGGATGTGAATATGCCGGTGATGGACGGCATCAGTACCATCAAACACATCATGATTAAAAAGCCTTGCCCGGTGGTGATCATGTCCAATCCCGGGTATGGCTCTTCGAAGACCATCTTCAATTTTTTCGAGCTGGGCGCGGTGGACTTTATAAACAAGCCCACCAAGGACCAGGATATCTTTTTTCAACAGCAGAAGATCTTCGAACGGATAAGGGTTGCCGCCACGGCAGAGGTCGGCAATTTCAGGATTGCGCGAATTCCCAAAGCAAAAACAGGCAACCCGGACGGCAAGTCGGTGGACCGTGCATGCCGCCGTCTGGTCATTGTGATCTCCGGGCCCGGTGGACACCCGGAGCAGGTGAGCCTGCTGTCCGGTCTGGTACCGGCATTGGGCGATGAAGATGGCGCGGTCGTGGCCCTTCAGAGTCTGCCGCCATCCTTTAGCGATGCTTTTGCCCGGTATCTGTTCGACCGTTGCGGAATCCAGGCATCACCCATCGACCAGGAAATGTCACTTTCTGCAGGGCAATGTTATGTGGGAATTCACGGCTGTCCCCTTGCAGTGAGGATGAATGACCAACGACCGGTCATCGCCCCCGACGCACCTGAAAAAGGGTTGGTCCAGGTGGACCGGCTCCTGGTAACCGCCGCATCCGTTTTCGAGCAACGCCTGGCGGTAATTTTACTGTCTGGTGCCAATACCGGTGAACAATCGGGGTTAAGGGTCGTGCATGAAAACGGGGGGCGCATCATTCTGCGAATGCGGGCATCCGGCATGGTTGCCGAGCCACTCGACCAGGTGGTTGAGGCTGGTCTGGCCGATGAGGAGGTGAATCCCGCCGACCTGATAAAAACCGTTTTAAACGGGTTTGACCTGAAACACTGACCCGGCGTGCTGCCGTGCTGCAGATCCGCGTGCGGTCTTAATTTTGTCTGTTGCCCGAGGAAAATAAACAATGATCATTGTATGTCAGAAATGCAGAACCCGGTTTCATCTCGACGACGATGCGACTGACAAATCGTCCTTCGTGGCACGGTGCACGATTTGCGGCCATCTTTTTTCCGCATACAAGCCTAACCGCGTTCAGGAGATCACGTTCCTCAATCTTGATCATGCCCGCCAGGATCACGCCAACGACCATGTGATGAGCATCAGCAACCGTAAAGGGGGGGTCGCCAAAACCACCACCTGCCTGAACCTCGGCGTATCCCTGGCCATGCACAACAAGAAGGTGTTGCTTGTGGATTTCGATGCACAGGCCAATCTGACGCTTTCACTGGGGCAAAAGCACCAGCCCACGTTTTATGATGCTCAGAAAGCTTTCGGCAAGCCGCTGGACGATTTCATCATTGAGACACAATATCCCAATCTCTGGCTATTGCCCTCCGGCCGGAACATGGTTCTACTCAACAAATTGTACTTCGGGGCCCAGCATTTTGAATACATGCTCAAGGACCGGATCAACCCGGTCAAAGATCAATTTGATTTCATTCTGATCGATACCCCACCCTCCATCGAGTTTTATACGTTAAATGCCCTTACCGCCTCCAACCGGGTGCTGATTCCCTGCCAGTGCGATTATCTGTCCACTCATGGCGTGGACCAGGTGATGCAGCTGATTCGGCTGATCCGTAAAAAAGCGAATCCCCTGATTCAGTCCCGCATCCTGTTTACCATGCTGGACCAGGCCAGCCATACATCCCGGCTGATTCTATCTAAAATCAAAGATCTTTACGAGGGGCAGACCTTTAATACAGCCATCGAGATGGATAATGCCCTCAAAGAGGCCCAGATCCTGAGTATGCCGGCCATCCACTACAGCCAGAACAGTGTGGCCGGCACCCAGTATATTGAACTGGCCCAAGAGATCATTTCAAACCTGGATGACTCGCTGCAGTCTGCGCCATGAACCCCCCCAGCGGTTATTCGCTTCAGCGCACCATGATTATCTACATTCTTTTAATCGGGTTTGCCGCTCTGCTTGTCGCCTCAGAATTTGTGTTGGACACCCATTCAACGACGCTGAAACAGGAACTGAGCCGAAATTACCAGCGATTTGCAAGCGGAGAACTGGCTGAGGGCCAAGTATACGAGCCACTGGTGAAAATTCGCAACAAAGCCATGATGATGGTGGGGGTGGTCCTGATGGTAGTGGTCATCGTGCTGACCATGTTCATTAAAACCATCACCGAGCCCCTGCAGCACATGGTGGAGGTGTCCAAGGCTATATCTGCCGGAGATTTGAGCCGGACAACGGGGGTCGAATCCAAAAACGAACTTTCTCAACTGTCCGCCGCCATCGACGACATGTCCACCAACCTGCAGGAGATCATCATGCTTTCGCGATCGGTATGCGATTCAGCCGGCCGGGTGACTTCGAACACCATAGGGCTGATGAGAAAAGAGCGATTGACGCCCGGAGGCTCGGATGCAATGGAACAGCAGCTCGCCCGTCTGGAATCTGAACTGGTAATGCTGGGCCAGGTCATTGATTTCTTCAAACTCTATTCAGTGGACAACCAGCCATGGCCGGGCTGAATCTTCTGGCCTTCCCGGCAGGGATGATCATCGCGGCCCTGGCATCGGCGGTCGGCATCGGTGGCGGCATCCTGTGGATGCCCTTTTTTATTATTTTTTTAAAGCTATCGCCGGAGACCGCGGTGGTCACCTCGCTGCTGGTACAGACGGCTGGCATGGGATCGGGCAGTGCTGCATATATAAAAAAGAGAACAGCGGATCTTCCTCTGGCCTGCTTTTTTCTGCTGTTGGCGCTTCCCGGGCTCGGTCTGGGGGCGTTGCTGACCCGGTTGCTGTCTTCGGCCAACCTGGAGTTGGCGCTGGGGATATTAACCCTTACCACGGCCTTTATCTTCGTGTCGGCGAACCAGAAATATAGCGATACGGGCCAGGACCGGGTGGCGGTGAAACAGGCCCGTCGCTGCGGGTGGCTGGTTTCACTCATGGCTGTGGCCAGCGGCATGCTCAGCGTGAGCATTGGCGAGTGGCTGGTTCCTCTCATGCGCAACCGGCTGAAACTGCGCATGCGTGTCGCTGTCGCCACCAGCATCGTCACCATTTTTGGTACCTGTATTGCCGGCTCCGCTTTCCATGTGATTTTAGGGACATCTGCCGATCTGACGGCTTTGGTCTGGGCGGTGCCCGGCGTGATCATCGGCGGACAAATTGGCCCGTGGTTTAGCGAGAAGATCAACGAGAGAATGCTTAAGGAGGTTTTTATCTTCCTGCTCACGCTTATCGGCATTCACCTGATCTACAACAGTTATTAATCCAATAGGATGGTGACCTGGCTTGAGCACCAAGGTTCGTAAAAAAGGCGAGAAGAAATCCTATGCCTACCTGATGCCGTTTTTGGGCTTCTTCGCCCTGCTGCTGGTTTGGGATGTATTGGCCCGCTTCAGCGGCTGGAGCCGTGAGGTATTTCCAGGGCCTGTGGTGGTTTTGGTGAGCATGGGAGAACTGCTGGCCGATGGCACCCTGATCAGGCATACGGTGGCCAGTCTGTTCAGGGTTACCGTGGGGTTTTATCTGGCTGCCGGGTTGGGTATCCCCATGGGTATCGCATTAGGCATGATGAAAACCGCCAGATCCTTGATTAACCCACTGATTCAATTTTTACGGCCCATATCGCCGCTGGCCTGGATACCCCTGGCCATGCTATGGTTCGGCATCGGCGATCCACCGGCCATCTTCCTGATTTTTTTGTCTAGTTTTTTCTCGCTGGTGGTTTCCACCACCATTGCTGTAGATGGTGTCAATCCCACCTATTTTCATGTGGCGGCCAACTTCAACTTTTCCCGTGCTGAGATCATTGCCCGACTGGTGATCCCCGCCATCATCCCGGAGGTCGTGACGGCCCTGCGGATGACGGTGACCATCTCCTGGCTGGTAGTGGTGGCAGCAGAGATGATTGCGGTGCAATCCGGCCTGGGGTTTCTGATTTTGGATTCGAGAAATGCCCTCCGCATGGATTACGTCATGGATGGCATGATCGCCATTGGCCTGGTGGGACTGACGCTGGATTTTCTTATGCGCCAACTGGGTGACCTGGAAGCCGCCCGTTGGCGTAAAATGACTCATTAAGGAGTAGGGTGTTGGGCCGCATCAACATCGAAAAACTTAACAAAACTTACGCCAATCGCCGCAGAGACCCCCGCAGCGATGATGACTCATCGCTGCGCCAAGGCGACCGAGTGACCGTTCTTTTCGATATCGACCTGAATATCCTGGATGGTGAAATGGTGTGCTTCTTGGGGCCGTCGGGATGTGGAAAGTCGACCTTGCTTAGAATCATTGCCGGGTTCGAGTCGCCTTCCGATGGTCGTGTGCAGATTAACGACAAACCGGTCAAGGGACCTTCTGCCGACCACATATTTGTGTTTCAGCACAGCGGCTTGTTCCCATGGATGACCGTTTTCGAGAATGTCGGCCTGGGGCTCCGTCATCTGAAAAACCGACGGGACAGGCACGAACAGGTATCGGAATTTATCGAGATGGTGGAACTAGACGGCTTTGAGCAGCACTATCCCCGGCAGCTGTCCGGCGGCATGCAGCGCCGTGCGGAACTGGCCCGCGCCCTTGCCGTGAACCCCGACATTATGATCATGGATGAACCGTTCAGCGGACTTGACTTTCTCACGCATATGAAAATGCGTGAAGAAGTGGTCAACATGCATTCGTTCATTCAAAAGACAATCCTGCTGGTGACCCATAACATCGATGACGCATTGATCATGGGCGACCGGATCGTTATTTTAGGGGACAGTCCCACCCGGGTGATCATGGATCGAACGCTGGACTTCCCCCGGCCCCGCGATTTTGAAAAATCTTCTGAATTAAGCATGTTGAGAAGTGAGTTGTTCCTCATGATGGGAGTCAACTATGCCGTTTAGCCTCAAACCCATGGTCGGTTCCCGTTCACTGACGCTACCCACGAAGCTATGCCTTTTTTTTCTTTTCTGGCTGCTGTTCATCTCATGGCTCCACTACCAGTTGAACAATCAACCGGTGGACCAGAAGATCGTCCGCATGGGATATATGCCGGTGGTGACGAACTTGGCGGCACCGCTTTTGGACCATCTTTCCCGCCGCAGCGCCAGTGTCCATTTCGAAGCCGTGAAGTTTTCCTCCTTTGCTGAAATGGCCGAAGCCTTGAGAAACGACAGTATACAAGCGGCGTTCATCATTGCACCGCTGGCGGTGGTGCTTCGTCAGCAAGGGGTCGATGTGAAGGTGGTACTGATCGGCAACCGGCATGAAAGTACCCTGGTGGCGAGAAAATCCCTGAATGCGAGACGGCTGGAAGATTTGTCCGGCCGTACGATTGCCGTGCCGATGCGATATTCCGGACACAACCTCTGCCTGCAGAAGATGATCGAGGAAAAGGGGCTGGGCGGAAAAATTAGCGTGGTCGAGATGAACCCACCGGACATGGCGTCGGCGCTGACGTCTGGCGCACTGGATGCCTATTTTGTCGGTGAACCATTTGCCGCCCAGACCGTGCTCAGTGGTGACGCCGATGTCGTGGAATATGTTGAGTCCCTGTGGCCGGGTTTTATCTGCAATCTCGTGCTTGTGAAAAGCAGCTGGATTGACGCCTATCCGTCCGTTGTGCGAAAACTGGTAGAGACGGCGGCGAGATCCGGGCTCTGGGCCGGCCGCCATCCCGATGAGGCTGCCCGGATCGCGTCCGGTTACTGGAACCAGTCCGTTGAGCTGGTACGCCATGCCTTGACCACGCCGAGTGGTCGGGTGGTTTATGATCAATTTGTTCCTAAAACAGCGGAAATCCAAACCCTTGCAGATCTCATGGTGCGCTATGATCTGGCTCGGCAAGCAGACATCACTGGTCTGGTGGACGACCGTTTTGCCTTGGCTGCGTCCATTGACGGCATCGACGACCTGGACAGCATCATGCTGAAGCGCGGCCATCCGCCTGAAGAGTAAACCCCCTCGTTGAATAAACAAAAAGAAAAGAATCACTTCCGCGGGATCTCAAGGGGGCTTGACGGGTTCAGCGCAACAGGATGGGTAAACATGCCATGAGCGCATGCAAGACAATTCAAAATTCTGATGAAGACAACAGTTACGAGTGAGGAGTGATGACTTTAGCGGAAGGTTTATGCTGCCTGTCAGGCCCGATCGTACCACCCAAATACCCGGAACCAGAAAGCTACTTTTTGAGCAACTGCCCAAGCTCTTCCCGGATAGCGCTCAGTTCACTCGCCATCATGGATTTCAATTCATCGATTGCGCTGACAACTGCATCAATGCCGGGCATTTCTTCTGGTTTAATCGGTTTCTGCGAGCCGCTGGACACATGCGGGGGGGAAGATGCGAAGATCAATGCCTTCAACCGCTGGAACTGCCTGACCTCTTCCAGCATCAATTTTTCTTTTTCGTTACGGCTCATATCATCGTTGGTGACAGATTCCTCCAGAACAGAGTACACCGCCATAATTCGCTTGATGGTATCCGGATGGGCTTTGGACTTGTGCGTGCGTACATATTTACCCAGAGATTTTAAAAGTTTGAGCAGAGTATGGATCACCTTGTCGTCTTCGAACTGCTCCATTAGTCCGTCTAACTGACCGATAAACGTATCGAGAATATCATCGGTGATTTCCCAGTCAATGGCCAGGATCGTGGATTTTAATTCTTTTAACGGAAGATCGGTTTTTGGCGCTGGAGGCGCATCCGCAGGCGGCTCATCTTGGGAAGGCAATGCATCACTGAAAAAATCATCGAGACGGTTTTCCAAATCAAAGGCGAACGTATCATTCGCTTTTTTATCCACGGCGGTACCTCCTTATAAAAGCTTTTCCCGAATCGCCACCATCGTTGTAGAGATGGCTTTTTTAACAGTGGGGATCACATTGTCTCCCTTTAGTGCACTGGCCGTGAAACTGGGAGCCTTGAGTGTGGCGTTGAGATCCTTTTCCATGGTTTCAACGTCGAGAATGGGAATTCCCTCCGTTGCCAAGTCTCGCTTATTATATTGGAACACAAGGGGGAGTTCGGCGATGTCTATATCGTAAAAATGAAGATTCTCCGATAGATTGTTCAGGGCAGTGATATTGTTTTCCCTTCGGTCGACCATGGAGTCAGCGACAAAGACAATACCATCCACACCTTTGAGTACCAGTTTGCGGGTGGCGTTGTACTTGACCTGGCCGGGAACCGTGTAGAGTTGGGTTTTAACATTGTACCCTTTGATCGCCCCCAGTTCGAACGGCAAAAAATCGAAAAACAACGTCCGATCGCCCTGGGTCTTGATGCTGACCATGTCACTTTCGATTCGGTGCCGGATCCGGCTGAAAATATATTCCAGATTGGTGGTTTTCCCGCCTCTGCCGGGGCCGACAAAAACGAGTTTGACCTGAACTTCTTTTGTTTTGGTATTGATAAACGCCATGCTTCCGTCCCGTTTGCTGTTCAGTTCGGGTGGACCAAGCCGTTAACGCCCAGACCCACAGTTTAGGTCGATCGGGTCTGTTCAATCAGTACTTTTACTTTTTTAATCACTTCATCGATCTTGAGTCTGAGATAGCCCAGAGATACATCGTTCCCGAAAATGGACACCAGCAGAAAGTCATCCATGATTTTGGTGAAATTGATGTTCTCACTCTTGCCTTTGTGGAACAGAAGCGAAAACTCCTCTTCACCGATGATGGAAGCCATGGCGCTCACCGCTCCGAAATTCCCGGCGGCCAATGCTGCCAGCGAGTAGACATCGTGGCGAACCTTACCGTCATCGAGGTTGACGATGACATTGCCGGCCATGTCGATGAGGATCACGGACTGTATGCCCAGCGTCATCAGATCGGTGGTCAATGCCTCTTCCAAACCGTCCAGTTGTTCTTGATCCAGGATATAAGACAATGTCCCTTCCTCCTTGATAGATCAGCGCTTTCCCGGGCAGCCAGCCATCGTGGCCATTCCCGAAACTGCCTGCTGCGGGTGCTCACGCGCTGGCTCACCGGTACGGTGGCGATTCTGCTGCCCCTTGAGCGGATGAAGTGTAATTTTGCCCTGGTGGCAACTGCAGGTTCAATCATTCGAAAACGATTTTACCGGTTCAATTGCGATTAATACCCTTTTTTGCTTTAGGTTTTCAAGTTTTTTCTATGATTTTAAGTACTTTTTTTTCGTATTGGCTGGTTCGATGACATATCGTCAACACCGGTTGACCCTACGGGCACTTCTATTCCGGACAGGCGCCCCATTGCCGGCAGCTTTATCCAATAATTTGCTAATATCCTGTAACTGTTTGTTATTCAGCATTATCCCAGTGAATAGAGACTTGATTTTTCCATTAAAAAAGGGATACAATACCGCTAACGAATGTCGCCATGCGTCACTTCAGGGTGTGGTTTTCCCTGCCGTGGCCCAATTAAGGCATGCCCTGGACATGTGTGGGTGTGTCCGGGCGTACATACGAATAACCTCGACGGGAACCTTTTGAACCGCGATATCGAGCGAACGGGGAATCGATTGTATCATTACGGTGCTGCGCAGCGCTGCCGTTACCGGCAGAACATTCCCCGCGGCTTGTGGGAGCGATGCAAAGATCCCGCTCATCGGGGCCGCGGGGAGGGTTCAATGCCTGTCGGAATCCGGAGCAACCCTTGGTCGACATATGCAGGAGACAACACTGATGCATGATCCCACTTGGCAGGCGGAAAAAAAGAAAATTCTGACCCGCCTTTCAATTGCCATCTACAAAATGACCGACGAACAGTTGATCTCCCTGTTGCATCTGTTCAAGGACTTGGACCTCAAGGACAAAGATAAACTTCTGAAAATACCGAAGCCCCATTCGGAAGGCGTTGTTGCGGCCAGAGACCGGCAACTGCTCATCGCGCGTTTTTTTCTTCTGATCAATCAATTGTCCGAAGCGGATCTGCTGAAGTTCATGAATCGTTACGAGCAGAAACGGTTTGCCATGCTTCGGGAATTTCCCCGGGTTCCCTGCAATATCACTCTGGATCTGGCTGCTGATGGACGTGCCATCAACTGTTCCGCAATGGATATCAGTGCCGGCGGGATGTTTGTGGAAAGCTGCGAGCCATTTACAATGAATCAGTCTGTCTCCATCTGCTTTTCGGTGGCCGATGACCAACTGGCCCTCAAAATCAAAGGCCGCGTGATCCGTTTGGAGCAGGGTGGCATCGGGATACAATACGAATCGCTGACTGGATATCAGATGGAAATCATGAAGAATATGATTAACCGCCTCCAGCGTCAGGCCAGTTCGCAATACCGCATAGGCTGAAAAATTGTCTCTCCCGGCGTTTTCGACACAATCACCAACGGCCTGATGACGCTAATCAATGGCGCTGCCTTTATCCGGTTCAGTCGGTAGATGAACCATTGAATTTCGAACCCACCGTGCTATATTAATGCCGAGGGCGACGATTAAGTGAGTTAACAAAGGAGTTTGACTGGACATGATTGACGTTCGAAGCCAGCATATTGATGTCAGTAGTGAGCGACGGCAATACCCCAGGCTGGAATTTCGCTGTACGGCGCTTTTCGGTCATCTGAAGGATGTGCTCAAAGTGACCGATTTGAGCTTGAACGGCCTGTTTGTGGAGGTGAGGGATAAATCCGGTCTTGATCCGGGGCGGTTGGTCAGCCTTGCGATCAAGTTTCCCACCGAAGAAAAAGCGGTCCTTTTAAAGGCCAAAATCGCCAATGTCAACAAAAGGGGAGTGGGGTGCTTTTTTGTAGATTTGGCTCCCAAAACGTCTGAGGCTATAAAAAACTGTTTCGAAACGTTCAGGGACACCCTGCCTCTTCGCTGACCCTTGAGACTTGAGACCCGGGAGGCGCTTTATCTCCACCTGCCGGATCCCGATGGCTCACCTTTACCCCGTCGCGGTGTCTTCCAGATGCGACACGATGGCCAAAGCGGATTGGATGGCATTGCTGTCACGGTTTACCCGCGTGAGTGGTTCCATGGCTGAAACCATAGCATTGATCTGAGGGTCGAAATAGATGCCGCCCCCGACCTCCGCTTGAATCGTCAGATGCTTTTGCGACACCATCTGGATAATCCGTCCGGCGTTTTTGTCCCGTGGCTCTCTGGCCATATTGGTGATCAGGGTGGGGCGAATTCGCTTCAGGTGCGCTGCCATTTCAACCGCATCCGCCGGAGCTCCATATTCGGCCACCCGATCTAACAGGGTGCTCACCGTTCTCACCCGCATGTCGTTTTTGGGGTCCATTGCCGCTTTTACCAACCCACTCAGAGACGGCCGCCGGCTCGTCAGCCGGCTCAACGTCCGATAAACGGCGTTTCTGACGAAAGCATACGCATTTTGAATGGCAACGGGTTGGGGTGTCATCACCACAATCTGACGGTGGGCAGATAAAAAAAAGTCAAGGGTATTGAATCCGGTGCCGGCACCCAAGTCAAGGATCACATGGTCGGCCTCGATCTTGGAGATAGCCTGAAGAATTTTTATCTTCTGGGTATATTGAAGGTTGGCCAGGGTCAGCACCTCGCTGGCACCGCAGATGATTCGAAGTCCCTTCTGCTCCGTGCCCATGCAGACCTCGTCCAAGGTCGCATACTGGCGGCTGATAAAATCATTCAGGGTTCTGCTGGGAGTGCGGATGCCCATGAATGTGTGGAGGTTGGCCCCGCCCAAATCTCCGTCGATGACCACCGTGTCCTGGCCTTTCTCGGCCAGCGCCATGGAAATCAATATGCTGATAACGCTCTTGCCTATGCCTCCTTTACCCCCACCGACCGCCCAGATTTGCGGGGATTGTGTTCGCTCTTTTTCAGTGTACTGATTTTGCATCTGTTTTTATCCCTTCCAATTCAGTGTCGCACCAGTTGATTCCAAAGATTCCAGATCATGTCCTGTTCGTCGTTGGATATGGTACAGAATGCATTCAGGGCGATTGCAGTTTCATCAGCCATCGGATCGAACGTGATACCGACTATATGGGTCGGACAGGTTCCCCGGCCGACCGTTTTCCGCCAGGCCACATTGCCGATCAACCCATCGATCACCGTTCGATTTCCTTCAAGGATCGTCAGGGTCGGTTTTTGTTTGAGCAACGCGTCAACGTCGGAGCGGGAGGTATCATTTTTCAGGACCACGCAAATGCCGCCGGTTGAAAGGTCTCTGGTGGTGCCGTGGACGAACCGCTTTTCTTCGGTGTCGTCCGACAAAAACTCGATTTTTATATCCGCAGGCAGGCAGTAACGACAGGACCTGCGAACCGTCTGCCAGGCCCGGTCGCCTTGGGGCGTCCGGATCCGGCTTAATCGTTCGAGAAGTTCGCGGATTCGCGGAAAGCGATAGCAGGTGGCCTTGAGCACCGGTTTTGAGATTTTTACCAGTTCCACGGCACTGGTGGCCGCGACGCGGGCGAGGCAGAGCGATTCCTCTTCAAGGGGGAAAATGTCCCCAAAAATGTCGTTTTCCGCCAGCGCAATGGCCGTGGATGGTTCAGCATCCTCTATTTGTGGCGGTGTTTCCGTCAATTCGCCTGATACAATGAAATATATGTCCGTGGACTCCTGACCGGTGTCGTAAACCGCCTCGCCAGGTGACAGGCGCACACGGGCCAGGCGAAGCATCAGGGCCACCATCTCCTCATAGTTCAGTTGGGAAAAAAGGACCTGTGAGGGCATGCCACCGCCTCCCTTGCGCCGGACCATCGTATGGAAATCGAGTCCTTCGCGGTGGGAAGGCTTGACGATACTCCACTCTAATATTTTAGCTACAATGGACTGGAGCACCAAACCGGCGTCCAGGTAGAGGGTGGCTGCTTTATGGTAAGCCAGCAGCGCCGCATCCAATCGCTTTCTGCCGACCAACAGGTCTGCAAATTTGCGATACAGATCCGCATTGTCGGGAAAAACCTCAAGAAGGTTTTCAAACTCCTCTGCCGAATTAATATCGATTTGGTCATCGAAAATCTGTTCGATGACGCTCTCCTGGTCCGGATTCGCGTGCGGTTCGATTCCATTCATGTTCAGAGCATTCGTCCTTTTTTTAGTGCCGCAATGACAGCGTCCAGGCGTTGGTTCAACAATTCGCTTTTTTGGTGTGACAGGCGGATGACTTCCACCAGGGCGGCCATCTGGCGGTCGGTCGTTAATACCATTTCGCTTAGGTCGGCCAGTCTCCGGGTGAGACTGGCCATCTGGGCCTGGATCGATTCTCTGGTTTCCCCACGGGCATCCTCCTGGCGGTCCCGGCGGAAATCGCCGATCATTTTTTCAAGATCGTCCTTTTCGGCCTCCGATAGGCCGACAGTGAACGCATCTATTTTCTGTTGGGACATGAAGATACCTGGCCTGTGTTTTCATCGGTGATCATGGTTTTTAAGATGCTCGCTGATCACCGAGTCAATGCTGTCAATATCCCGATCCTTGGTTGGCGGCAGATCGTTTATCCAGGATGGCTCCGGAGGATGTTTCCGACTATTACCCATCCATATCAGAAAAAAGAGCAGGACAGCAATGATTGATGTGACCACGATCAGGGCGGCGATCAATCGCTGCTGAAACCGCTTTCGGCGCAAATCGTCATCGATGCCGCTAACCGGAGAAGCGGAACCGTGGGCTTTGATCAATGCCTCATCCATGGACCGCGACTCTCCAGCCGGTAGTGGTTTTTCCGACTCGCCGCCAGGTGCCGGTAAAGACACGGTTTCTTCAATCGAGGCAATATGGGGTGATTTTTCAACGGGCGGGTTGGCGGTATTCGGAGAGAGGGGAAGATACGCATCGATGATGAAACGATGAGGACCGGTGAGTGAGAAGGTTTTGACATCGGCTAGGTCGAAGGAAAAGATCGCATCAATACGCGTGACGTCTGACGTGTGGGAAACATCGAGGCTGATGATGTCATCGTGGTATTCACCGATTTGAAGGTCAGACAGGTTGTTGATGATCCCGGTCAGGGCAACCTGCAGCGTGTTACCGTGGATGGAAAAGGACGGGGGCGGGTTCAACGGCTGGTCAAATTCCAGCACCATGCGCACGTATGCTTCGTTATCGCCAAACCGCAGGTCCTTGACAACCGTCGCTTCTACCCGAAGGGCAGATGCAAGGAGCATGGCAAGGAACACGATCATCAGCGGTGTCGCTTTCAGCGCAACCCCTTTTTTGAACTTAGCCATTGCTGTGTCGCTGGGTGGTCGGGATCGGATGCTCGTCCGATCAATTATAAGGCAATTGATTCGCCGGGTGGACGTTGGTGGGGAAAAATATTAAAAAAAGGGTCTGATGTCAAGGCCCGTTGTGGACCTTTATCGAGTTAACCGCAAAATATTGTGGTCGAAGGTGACGGTTCGCCTTGAACCGCAACAGCGAGCGCATGATGGGTCGCCTGCCGCAGGGAGGGCTCAAACAGGCTCAGGATCCAATCAATACTATGGTGCCTGCACCGGGCATCCTGACACGCCCGGGGTTGTATCTCACAAGGATGGAGAGGCCTTTTCCGGCTGAAAGGCGCATAGTGGCTCCTCAGCCATGTAATTGCCGCTGGCCTCAAAGGCCCTGGCTCGGCATCCGCCGCAGACCGCCCGGTATTCGCAGGCACCGCATTTCCCTTCCAGCTGTTTGAAGTCGCGAAGCTTCAGAAATACCGGCGAATGGTTCCAGACCTCGCCGAAAGTGGATTGGGTGACGTCGCCACATTTAACATCCGTGTAGCCGCATGGTTGCACGACACCAGTGTGGGAAATGAAACAGAATCCCGTACCAGCCAGGCAGCCCCGGGTCACGGCATCCAGCCCATGGGTTTGAAAGGAAATCGTCTTTCCTTCGGCTTTAGCCCGCTGACGCAATATCCGGTAGTAGTGGGGCGCACAGGTGGCCTTGAGTTGCAGCGGTGTTTTTTCGCGCTGGTCATAAAACCAGTTCAGCGTGGCTTCATACTCTTTGGCATCGATTGCCTGGTCGACGATATATTTTCCCCGGCCGGTGGGGACCAGTAGAAAAATATGATGGGCTACCGCGCCAAGCCGTTCGGCCAGTTCGAGAATCCTGGGGATTTGATCCAGATTGCTTTTGGTGATGGTGGTGTTGATCTGAAATTCGATTCCAGCGGCTTTTACATACTCGATGCCGCGGATGGCGGCATCAAAAGCACCGTCAACACCACGGAACTTGTCGTGGAATACCTTGGTGGCCCCGTCAATGCTGGCACTGATCCGCCGAATGCCGGAAGCCGCCATCTTTTCGGCGGTTTCCGGGGTGATCAGGGTTCCGTTGGGGGCCATCACCATCCTCAGCCCCAGGCTGTCTCCATGCTTGGCAAGGTCGAAGATGTCATCCCGGAGCAGGGGTTCACCGCCGGTGAGGATGATGATGGGTTTCCCCACCTCGGCGATTTCATCCAGCAATTTGAATCCCTGGTCGGTATCCAGTTCTCCCTTGTAGGGACCGTTGGTGGCTGCGGCCCTGCAGTGAACACAGGAGAGGTTGCAGTTCCGGGTCGTCTCCCAGGCCACCAGGCGAGGCGTGTTGCTCTTGCCGTGAGCGCTGGGCGGATTTCCTTTTTCAGTGTGGGGATGGGGGTTCATGGATCTAATCTATCCTTTGGTAAGCGTTCAGGGGTTCAGCGTTCAGAAGTTCAGTGTTCTCAGAAAATTGGAACGACGACGGCTAAAGCCTCTCCAAATTACAGATGATACTTTCCAGCCGGCAGGCCGACGGGTTGGAAGCAGGGCAGGCGTCTGAACGGTGAACCTTGAACGTTTGAACGGTTATTTTAATTGTTTGTCGTCATCCGTTGATCAGGGCGGCGGCATCCATGGCAAAATAGGTTAGGATCATGTCGGCGCCTGCCCGTTTGATGGCGGTAAGTGTTTCCATCATCACCTTCTGGCCGTCGAGCCAGCCCATTTTTTCAGCAGCCTTGATCATGGAATATTCGCCGCTGACATTGTATGCCGCAACGGGCAGGTCCACCTCGTCCCGGATCCGGCAAATGATATCCAGGTAAGCCAGCGCCGGTTTGACCATGATGATGTCGGCGCCTTCCTCCACATCCATGGTGGCTTCGCGGATGGCCTCCCTGGCATTGGCCGGGTCCATCTGGTAGGTGCGCCGGTCCCCGAACTGGGGGGTGCTGTGGGCCGCCTGCCGAAACGGTCCGTAATATGATGAACAGTACTTGGCGGCGTAGGACATGATGGGGATTTGGGAATAGTCGTTTTCGTCCAGCAGGTTTCGGATCTCGGCGACCCGGCCGTCCATCATGTCGGACGGTGCCACCATGTCGGCACCTGCCCGGGCATGGGACAGGGCCGTCTTTGCCAGAAGATCCAGGGAGGCGTCATTGTCCACGGTATGGCCGTCCACAAAGCCGCAGTGGCCGTGGTCGGTATACTGGCACAGGCACACATCGGTGATCACGGCCAGTTCCGGCAATTTGTTCTTGACCGCGCGGGTGGCCCGCTGGACGATGCCGTCTTTGGCGTAAGCCTGGGTGCCCAAAGGGTCTTTTTTCGATGGGACGCCGAAAAGAATAATGGCGGGAACGCCCAGGTCGAAGGCCTGTCCGGCAACCTTGACCAGGTTGTCGATAGACAAATGGTATTGGCCGGGCATGGCATCGATGGGGTCTTTGACCCCTTTTCCGTCGACGGCAAACAGCGGCAGGATGAAATCGTTGACGGAAAGGGCAGTCTCGCGGACCATTTTGCGAAATGCATCACTCTGGCGCATCCTTCTGGGGCGATATTCGGGAAAGAGCATGTCAACTCCTGGAAATGGTCGTATAAGGTGCAATGGATCGGGGTGGTCATGCGCTCGTGTTGTGATCTATCAGAACAACCAACCCGGAAATTAAAGATTGCAAGCACCAACTCTTAAATAACAAATCTTGACGGATTCGTAAAAAGCTTTTCAGGCCATGCATGGCCAAATATCCGAAAGAAACTCGCTGATTGGCTAATGCATCAAAATTCACATAATAAACTAAAGTTACAGCATGTTAACGTAAAAATTTGCTGGCGAGTTCCTTA
>NZ_JASJGN010000105.1:0-7206 GCF_033791525.1 Desulfosarcina sp. | reverse complement strand
TGGTAGGTTACATGCTGTTATTGTGTTTCATTTTTAAGGTCCTGTCAACCCTTTTTCTGCCAACCCGTGTCTTTGCATCACCGCCCCAATCGCTTTGTGGTAATCCCGCTGCACCTTCAGATTGCTGACTTTGCAATAGCGCTGCGTGGTCTTGATGCGGGAGTGGCCCAACAGATCTTGGATGGTGACCAGGTCGGCATCGGCGTTGAGAAGTTGCGTGGCCATCGTATGTCGCAGTTGATGACACGAGACCTTTAAGCCAATTTTTTTGGCATAATACTCCATGCGCTTCTGGATGCCACGCACGGAGATACCTTTGCCTTTGCAGGTTCCTTTCTCCACAAGAAAGAGGCGGCGGGTTCGGGAAGACAGTCGCACCCGGAGATAATCGACCACCGCCTGCAGTGCATCCCGGCTAAGATACACGATGCGGTCCTTGCGCCCTTTGCCCTCATAGACAATGAGCTGTAACCGTCTCAAGTCCAAGGCTGCCAGTGTGAGCTTGGCCACTTCTTCTACTCGTAACCCGCAGCGCAGCATCAGCATGAACATGGCCCGATCCCGGCGACTTTGTATGACATCGAAAAGACGGATGAGATTCTCCTCCTTGATGTATCGGGGCAGCGGACGGGACAGCCGCAAGGTGTAGCCACGCTTGATTGGGTGGATCATCGCCACCTGCTCTTCATGAATCAGATAGTTGTAAAATCCACGGATGCTGTCCAGGTGGCAGTTGATCGTTTTCGGACGCAGCCGTCGGTCGAGCAGGTGATCGATATAGGTCAGCAGGATCTTGTGGGTCACCTGTTCAATGGGCACATCTACCCACAAAATGAACTGACGTAGCGTGTACATGTAATTCCTGATCGTATGCGCCGAGTAGTTGCGTCTTTTAAGAAACCGCCGGTAATGAACAATCGCGTCGGTAATGGCCACGGGTGCCCTCTCTTTCGATGATGGTCATCGCCCTGAAGTATTCATCTTTGCGCGTGTTGTCGGTCAGTCGCGCATAGCGTCGGGTCATTTCAATGCTGCTGTGTCCCAGAAGCTGCTGCAGGCATTCCAGGCGCATACCGGCGTTTAACAGTTCACTGGCAAATGTATGCCGCAGCGCGTGCAGGGTATATCCCTGATGGCCCAGTCCGGCTTTAACCAGGTACCTGATAAACATGGCCCGTGCGGCCTCATAGCTTAATGGCCGTTCACGATAGCCACAGAAAATATAATCACCCACGCCTTTCCTTACCTTTAACCAGCGCTTCAGAGCAGCAAGGGCATCGTCACTGATGTAGACGACACGACCGACGCGGTTTTTCTGGGCCTCGAAAATATCAATGCGCCTTTCGGTCAGATTAACATCGACAAGTTTAGTGTTCAGCAACTCCCCGATACGCATGCCCGTGCGCAACAATATCAGTATCACGGCTCGATCCCTGCTGTCGGAAAGGACTGCCAAAAGTGCACGAATGTCCTCAGGGTCGATGGCGCGCGGCAGCGTATCGGGGAGTTTCACTCTAATCTTACGTTTGAGAACTTTCGGGTCTATCACATCTCGGTCAGCGAGAAATTGAAGAAAAGCATACACCGCTCTGGACCTGGTGTTAACTGTGCTGAGGCTCATCCCACGGTCTTGTTCATGTTCCACGTAGGCACCGATATCTTCTCGAACAACAGTTTCAATGAAGTGTCTTCCATTGGCTTTGAGAAATTTGATGAATCCCAAAAGCGTGTCCTCATAGATTTTTATGGTGCTCTTGCTGAGACGTCGGCGGTATAGATTTGAAAAATACAGGTGGATGAGTTCCTGTCCAAAAAGACCCTCGTGGGTCATTCGATTCAAGAATTTTTCAAGAGCTGGCGGGCAGCTTATTTGGTTGGTTACCGTTGAGCCGTTATTAACGGTGGGTTCATCCTGCTTAAAATAGTGCCGCCGATAATAGGGGTTAATGGAAATTGTACCGAAGTTCATCATACTGCCTCCTTTCTAATTTTCATAGAAAAAACAGGCAGATAATGACTTTTTGATCGGTTTTAGTCAATCACCATTTTGTTACGTACAGATAGCAGCTATCGCAAGGTCGGCTACTCGTGTGGTATGTTCTGGTTATGCAACGGCGAACTATAGGGCCGGTAACCGATAACACGAACACCATTTCCAAAGCTAAAAATTCCCAATATGATATTCCTTGTATAAAGTGGCGCGGCTTTTCCGGTTCCTCTTGCCGAATCTTGGACCGCAAGCCTGGGTTGCAATCGTTCGCAAAAAGCAAGAGGCCGCCGGTTGGTCGCCAATCGCCGTTGAATTAAAACCCTTGACAACCATTTTGTATATACCATAGGTAGCTTCTTTATAGCTACTTCGAACACTGAAGTCCGAAGTTCTATCTCGGATTTGGCGTGGATAAAGGCGTTTCTGCTCAGCGGGTAGTAGAGACGTCTTTTTTATGCGTTAGCCCCGCTAACCTTTTTTCAGATAAGCTAGTGAAAATGAAATGAATCAGGAACCGAAATCAAAAGTTACTATTTTTCACTGCATCAATGTGTTCGGCGAAGGCGATGCTTTGCCGGCGGCTGCAGCAGCAGATAACGTCGAGATCAATTTCGTCAAAATGCCCTGTTCAAGCATGGTCAAGGATGTTTTCCTGCTGCGCGCCTTTGAAGCCGGGGCCGACGTTGTGGCCGTCCTGGTCTGCGCCGAAGGCGCATGCCGGTACGTGGAAGGCAACCTGCGTGCTAAAAAACGGGTGAAGTGGGTCAAGGCCCTGCTGGATGAAATCGGACTGGACGGCAGGCGACTGGCGCTCTTTAATGTGACGGCCGGTGACACGCTGGCCGCCGAACAATTTATTCGCGATGCGTCTTCGCTGGCGACCGTTTTGGGTACAAACCCGGCATCAGTGGGTTCTCGGCCGGATGTCATCAAGGCCTGATGACCATATCCGCTTTTTACATAGGTCTAACCAGATAAAAATGGGACCCTTTCCGGTCTCGAATGGAGTCGATGGATGATTGTCGGAGAACAAAAACCAATTTCGGAAATCAAGCAAATCGTGGCACCTTACAATAAAATCCTCCTTTTGGGATGCGGCACTTGCGTCAAAACCTGTTTTGCCGGTGGCGATGATGAGGTGGCGGTTCTGGCTTCGGCATTACGGTTGAGCTGCAGGACAGAGGGCAAGGAAATCGAAGTCGAGGAACAGACCGTCGAACGGCAGTGCGAGGACGAGTTCATTCAGGAAAGCGCCCGCGCTGTCGGCCGCAATGAAGCGGTTCTGTCTTTGGCATGCGGGGCCGGCGTGCAGGCCATGGCGCGGCGATTTGCGTCCATGCCCGTGCTGCCGGGGGTTAACACCACATTTATGGGGGTCCTGGAAAAGCCGGGCCTTTTCACCGAAGAGTGTTCGGGCTGCGGTGATTGCAAACTGGCCGTGTTCGGCGGGGTTTGCCCGTTCACACGCTGTGCCAAAAAACTGATCAACGGCCCCTGCGGCGGTTCCCAGAACGGACATTGCGAAGTCAATTCCGAAACCGATTGCGCCTGGCACCTCATCATTGAACGCCTCAAGGCCTTAGGGCAGATGGATAACTTAAGGATCTATCTGCCACCGAAAAACTGGGCGGCCAGCTTGTCTTCCGGGCCACGCAAGCTCATCAGAGAGGATCATGTGCTATGAAGACCGAATCCACCGGAAAATTGCAGCAGGTCCTGACCAGTGGTGGGTTTGCAGTGACCTCGGAATGCGGTCCTCCCCGGGGTTCCGATCCTGAGATTATCCGCAAAAAGGGTGAACTGTTAAAGGGCTGTGTGGATGCCGTGAACGTCACCGACAATCAAACGGCCATTGTCCGGATGTCCAGCCTCGCCGCCTGCGCTCACCTGGTGGCCATGGGAATCGAACCGGTGATGCAGATGGTCACCCGGGATCGCAACCGGATTGCGCTCCAGTCGGACATTATGGGGGCGTATTCCCTGGGGATCAATAATATACTCTGTCTTTCCGGGGATCATCAGACCTTCGGCAGCCAGCCGGACGCCCTGAACGTCTTTGATATCGACTCCATGAATCTGGTGCGCACTGTCCTGACCATGCGCGAACAAGGGCAGGACATGAGCGGGTTTGCGCTCAAGGGCGCTCCGCAGATGTTTATCGGTGCAGCCGCCAATCCCTTTGCCGATCCTTTCGAGTACCGGGTGATCCGGCTGGCCAAGAAAATCGACGCCGGCGCCGATTTTATTCAAACCCAATGCGTTTATAACCTGGAGCGCTTCAAAGCCTGGATGAAAATGGCCAGGGAGGAAGGGCTGACCGAAAAGGTCCATATCCTTGCCGGGGTTACCCCCATGAAATCCGAGGGAATGGCCAAATACATGGCCAAGCGGGTGGCGGGAATGGATGTTCCCGAGGACCTGATCAAGCGCATGGGAAGCGTATCTAAACAGAAGGCTCCGGAGGAAGGCATCAAAATCTGCCTGGAGACCATCGCCGAACTGCGCGACATCCCGGGTGTTCACGGCATTCACCTGATGGCCATCGAGTGGGAGGATGTCGTCGCTCAAATCGTCTCGGAAGCCGGGCTTCTGCCGCGGCCATAGGGTTTGCTGGGTTCATTGAGTGGCTTTTTATAAACCCAACAAACTCAATAAACCAATAATCCCTGAGAACCATATCCCGTTTGGAGAAGTTCATGCCCAAAAAGTATCATATCCACACAAAGACCGCTGCGCCGCGGTTCCATCCCATCGGCAAGTATACGACCATCGAATTCCGCGAGAACTGCGCTGGCTCCTGCAGACAGTGTGTGAAGAAAAAGTGCGTCTACGATATCTTCAAGGAAAATGTTCTGCACATGAGCGCCATGGAGGAGCCCGAGTACCTGTATACTTGCATGAGTTGTTTCCGCTGTATCCAGGAATGCACCAAAGGCATTTTTTCGCGGACCATCAACCCGGACTACCGCACCCTGGGCGATGATTACTGGCGCGCGGAAAACCTGCACCGGCTCTGGTACCAGGCCCACCTGGGCAAGATCCCGGTTTCCGGCGCCGGATACCGCGGCCCGTTCGTGGGGCCCGGTTTCGATGCCATGTGGACCGACATGTCCGAAATCGTCCGCCCGACCCGCGACGGCATTCACGGCCGGGAGTACATCAATACCTGCTTCGAGCTGTCCCGGAGGGAAACGCAGCTTGAATTCAAAGCGGACATGTCCCTGGCTTCAAAAGTGCCTCCGCTTTTGGAACTGCCTTTGCCTTTGCTGTTCCGGCTGTCGCCCGAGCTCCTGACCAACGAATACGTTCTGCTGCCCATGGCTAAAGCAGCCAAAACACTCGGCACGATGCTGTTCGTCCGTCCGCAGGATCTCACACCGTCCCTGGCGCCCTTTGCCGACAACCTGATCCCTTGTCTGACCCCGGACAATATCGAGGCGCACGACGAGCT
This sequence comes from Desulfosarcina sp., assembly GCF_033791525.1. Taxonomy (GTDB): domain Bacteria; phylum Desulfobacterota; class Desulfobacteria; order Desulfobacterales; family Desulfosarcinaceae; genus Desulfosarcina. Next base: position 1,765 of record NZ_JASJGN010000105.1, on the reverse strand, counting down.
GATCCGTGACAGCCGGGTCGTGGAACTGGCTGATGGACCTGGAATCGAAAACGCCCTGGGCGGGGTTAGAGCCGCTTACCCGGACATCATCATCCTGGTGGGCATTGGCCTCGACCGGCAGGCAGCCGCACGCGCCGCAGCGTTGGCCGACAGTGGTGTGGATACCCTGCACTTTTACGCGGATGATCACGGCAATGAGCTCAATGCCGACCAACCGAGGTTTTTAAAGGAGTTGATCCGCGAGGTTCATCTCAAGCTGGTGGATCAAGGGATCCGCCAGAAGATCAACCTGGTCTTTTCGGGCGGCATCGCCATGGCCGAGCACGTGGCCAAGGCCATCATTTGCGGGGCCGATGCCGTGACCGCCGATCATGCCCTTTTGATCGCCCTGGAATGCCGGCTGTGCGGCAGGTGTCGCGACGGCCTCACCTGCCCGGTCAAGCTGGATGAACCCCTGGATGCCGATTGGGGCAGGGACAGAATCATCAATCTGGTCGCCGCCTGGCAGAGCCAATTGATCGAACTCATGGGCGCCATGGGTATCCGCGAAGCCCGGCGGCTGCGCGGGGAGGTGGGCCGCTCCATGTGGTTCGAAAATTTGGAAAAAGAGCATTTCGGACCCCTTTTCGGGGAACGCAAAGTGCCTGGATTAGGATAACCAATGAACCAAGATGCCCAAAAACAACCATTGCCGCAAACCCGGGAAGCCCGGTCGCGCTTTCGCAATACCATCGGAAAATTTACCATCAAGAGAAGTTCGGCCTGCATCTCCTGCGGGCTGTGCGCCGAACTCTGCCCATACGGCGTCCATCCCCGCTACGAAAATTATTCTCAATCCATGCGACCGGTGGAACACAAATGCATTGGGTTCAAATGCAAGCAAAACGACTTCTATTGCATCGACCGCTGTCCGCAGCAAGCCTTGACCTTGCGGGCGAATCCGGTTCTGGAAACCTTGGGAGACTATCGCTGGCCCGCCGAAATGCTGCTGGCCCACTGGGAAATGGCCGAGACCGGCAATCTTCCGGTGGTTGATCTGGAATATAACCTGGGATACTCCGGCGGCGGGTTCGACAAGCTTCGGTTCAAATCGCCGGATCCGGACCACTACCTGCAAATCGACGACGAGGACCTGGACCTGAGCCTCGATCTGAACAAGCGCAAGGACGGCCGGCCGGAACGGCGTCTCTCTCTGCCTTGCTACAGTGGCGGCATGTCCTACGGTTCCATGGCGCTGACGGCTTTGACCGGCCGGGCCAGGGCGGCCAAAAAAATGAATACCCTGACCTGTACCGGAGAGGGCGGCTATCCCCAGGAGTTTGTACCCTACGCCGATTTTGTGATCACTCAGGTGGCCACGGGACTTTTCGGGGTGAGCGAAGAGACCATCTGCTTTGCGCCAGTGATCGAGTTCAAGTATGCCCAAGGCGCCAAGCCCGGGCTGGGCGGCCATCTGCTGGGCGACAAGGTCACCCCTGAAGTGGCCGCCATACGCGAAACGGTGGTGGGCAATTCGCTTTTTTCGCCCTTTCCTTTCCACAGCGTCTATTCGGTGGAGGACCACAAGAAGCATGTCGACTGGGTCAAGGAAGTCAACCCACGTGGCCTGGTGTCCGTCAAGGTGTCCACCCCCACGGATGTGGATATGGTAGCTGTGGGCAGCTATTATGCCGGTGCCCATATTGTGCACATCGACGGCAGCTACGGTGGAACCGGGGCGGCGCCGGATATCGCCAAAAAGAATATCGCCATGCCCATTGAATAT
>NZ_JASJGN010000104.1:0-37937 GCF_033791525.1 Desulfosarcina sp. | reverse complement strand
CCGCTTCCAGGATACTGCGGTCCATAAAGGCCCCGGGATCGCCCTCATCGGCGTTGCAGAGCACGTATTTCACCGAGTCGGCACTCTGGCTGGCGAAATCCCACTTCACCCCCGTGGGGAACCCGGCGCCCCCGCGCCCCCGCATGCCGGAGATTTTCATCTCTTCGATGATCTGTTGTGGGGTCATGTCGAACAGCGCCTTGGCCACACCGATATACCCATCCCGGCCGATATACTCATCAATGGACTCGGGGTCGATCAACCCTTTGTTGCGCAGGGCCCGCGGCATCTGGTGGGCAAAAAAGGGAATCTTGGTTTGGGCGGCGATTTTGGCTTTGGAGACCGGGTCCTTGTAGAGCAGCCGCACCACCGGCTTGCCGTTGATCAGGTGGGATTCCACCAACTCGGGCATATCATCAACGGAGAGCTTCTGGTAGAAGACGTCGCCGGGGTGAACCACCAGCAAGGGTCCCAGGGCACAGAAGCCGTTACAGCCGGTTTCGATCACCTGAACCTTGTCGGTCAATCCCTTTTCGGCAATGGCCGCTACCAGGGCATCCTTGACCCGGATGGCACCGGTGGCGTGGCATCCGGTGCCGCCGCAGAGCAACAAGTAAGTCTTGTCCTTGAATTCCAGCCGATCCTTCTGTGCATTTCGAATGCCCTCCAGATCCTGAGTGGTCAGTTTCGCCATTTCCCGTCTCCAGCAGTGTTTACCAGGAACCGTCCAGCCCCCTGATGCCGTTCATGTATAGTCGCCCGCAGGCCACAAAAAGTGAGTATTCCGTCACCATCAGCGGAATTTCGAAAGACTCGGCCATCTCCACGAACGCCTTGGGTGGATTTTTTCCCCTGACGATGACGATGGTGCCGACACCGACGATTTTCGCAGTTCGGATAACATGGTCCGTGGTGACACCCGTCAGCAAGGCACAACCCTTGGCCGCGGCCGCCAGGACATCGTCCATCAAATCCGCCGCGCCACCGCCAACGATGACCGTGTCCATCTGATTTTCCCCACAAAGCATGCTGCCTTTGAGGATATCTTTAATTTCGGAAATTTTCATGATCGTTCTACGTTGAACCCAATGAGGCTATCGGTTTAACAACGATAGGACTAGGCATACTTCTTAAGCAGTTCTAAAACCTTGTCCGAACTGACGTCTCCGTAAGTGTCCTGACCCACCACCATTACCGGTGCCAAACCGCAGGCACCCAGGCAACGAACAGCTTCCAGGGTGAACCGCCGGTCGTCGGTGGTGCCGCCCTCTTTCAGCTGGTATTCATTTTCAATGCGGCTCAGGGCCTCCTTGATGCCTTTGACGTAGCATGCCGTTCCCAGGCACATCCTGATGGTGTGGCGGCCCTTGGGTACCATGGAAAAAAGGGAGTAGAAGGATGCCACGCCGTAAACGCTGCTGGCGGGCAGGTTAAGGCCCTGGCTGATGTAGTCCAGCAATTCCACGGGCAGGTATCCGGCGATGGTCTGGCACTCCCTGAGAACTGTGATGACTGCTCCGGAAATAGTCCTGTTTTTCTGGATGACGACGTCGATCAGCGACCACATGTCGTCGCTGATGTCCGCATGGTTGGGGTGGTGTGTCAGGGTCATGTCTGAAACGCTCCTTGAATCGCAAAAAAACAACGGCTTCGAATGCGCGTAATATTGACGAATAGGCGGCCTGTAACGCAATGGTAGAGAATCACCGGCGACCGCGTGGCAACATTTCATAAATATATATAAATGTCAACGCTATCATGGCCGTCCACCCGCGCCTGACAACGCTTGACGAGGCTGTAAAAGCTGGTCTATAACCCAAACGTCGGGACGGTGATAAAAATTGTTGGCACATGAATCGAAACGGTTTGGAAAACCCCGCAAAGCAGACACTGGAGGCAGCCCTTGAACCGCCTGAAAGAAAAAGTCCACGAAACCACAGCATTTCTGGAATCGAAACTGGACCACGCTCCTGAGACCGGAGTGATCACCGGCACCGGACTGGGCGAGGCCGTCGGCCCTCTCGATGACGCGCTGACAATTAATTACGCAGACATGCCGAACTTCCCCGTATCCACGGTGGTCGGTCATTCAGGGCGGTTGATGGCCGGAACCCTGGCCGGGCATCCGGTGATGGTCATGCAGGGGCGCGTCCACCTGTACGAAGGCTATCCCCCCGGGGCCGTGACCTTTCCCGTGCGGGTGATGCAGTCGCTGGGCGTACGGCACCTGATCCTCTCCAATGCGGCCGGCGGCATGAACCCCGCCTTTCGCCAGGGAGATCTGATGGTGATCCGCGACCACATCAATCTCACCGGCGAAAACCCGCTGATCGGGGCCAATCATGACGACTGGGGGCCCCGATTTCCGGACATGACGGCGGCCTATGATCGATCCCTGGTGCAGCTTTCCCGCCGGGCTGCCGACAGTCTGGGCATTGCTTTAAAAAGTGGCGTCTATGCCGGATTGAAGGGGCCGTCTCTGGAAACACCGGCAGAAATCCGCTACTTGAAAACCATCGGTGCCGATGCGGTGGGTTTTTCAACGGTGATGGAAACCCTTGTCGCCGTGCACGCCGGCATGCGGGTGCTGGGATTGTCCACCATCACTAACATCAACGACCCCGACCGCCCGGCACCGGCATCCGTGGAGGCCATCGTCGCCGCGGCCAACCAGGCAGCACCCGATCTCAACCGTCTGATCCAGGCCGTGGTGGCACAGATCCACAAGGGCACGCGGTCATGACGACAACCGCCGACCTGCTGATCACCAATGGTATCGTCATGACCATGGATCCGCTTGGCCGCGTCATTGAAAATGGGGCGGTGGCGGTCTGCGGGGAGACCATTGCGGCCGTCGGTTCGGCCGCCGAGGTTGGATCGATGGCGGCAACTGAGACGATCGATGCCGCCGGCGGTATCATCATGCCCGGCCTGGTCAACACCCACACCCACGCCGCCATGACGCTGTTCCGGGGTTTGGCCGACGACCTGCCGTTGATGACCTGGCTAAACGAGCACATCTTCCCTGCCGAAGCCTTGCTGAACGAGGGCAAAGTGCATGCCGGCACGCTGCTCGGCTGTGCCGAAATGATTCTTTCGGGGACAACCTGCTTTTGCGACATGTACCTGTTCGAAGACGCTGTGGCCCGTGCCGCCAAGGCTACCGGTATGCGGGCGGTGGTGGGGGAAGTACTATACGACTTTCCCTCGCCCAACTACGGCCCCATCCAAAAAGGCTTCGACTACACCCGCCACCTAATCGACGCCTGGCACAACGACCCGCTAGTCACCATCGCCGTGGAGCCCCACTCCCCTTACCTGTGTGCACCGGACCTGTTGACCGAGGCCGCCGACATCGCCCGGAAGCACCGTGTGCCCCTGGTGATCCACCTTTCCGAGACCCATAAGGAGGTGCACGACATTCAGGAAAAATATGGTGCTACGCCGGTGGGTCACCTGGCCAACCTGGGCGTGCTGGGTGCCAACCTGCTGGCCTGCCATTGCGTGGTGCTCAACGACGTTGACATGGATCTGCTCCAACAGCACGAGGTCAAGGTGTCCCACAACCCGGAAAGCAACATGAAGCTGGCCTCCGGCGTTTCACCGGTGGCCGATCTGGTCGAACGGGGGGTGTGCACCGGCCTGGGCACCGACGGCTGCTCCAGCAACAACAACCTGGATCTGTTCGCCGAAATGGACATGGCCGCCAAGCTGCATAAGGCCAGCCGTCTGGATCCCACGGTGATGGATGCCGCCACCGTGCTACGCATGGCCACCATCGACGGCGCCCGCGCCTTGGGGCTGGACACCATTACTGGCAGCATCGAAACCGGCAAGCAAGCCGACATCATCGTTATCGACACCCGCAAACCCCACCTGACCCCCATGTACCACCCGACCTCCCACCTGGTTTATGCCGTTGGCGGCAGCGATGTATGCGCCACCGTGATCAATGGCCGGGTGCTGATGAAAGACCGCCGGCTTATGCACATGGACCTGGAAAAGATCATGGCCGACGCCTGGCAGATCGCCGAAACGATCCGGGGTCACTAACATGAACTTCGATGCCGTGATCCACAATGGAACCCTGGTGACCGTGGACGACCGGATGCGTACCATCGAAAACGGATGGATCGGCATTCATGAGGGCGTCATCCGGGCCATTGAATCCACCGCACCGGATTCACCACCGCCAATGGCGATGCTGACCATCAACGCGGTCGGCGGCATCGTCATGCCCGGCCTGGTCAACACCCACACCCATCTGCCCATGACCCTGTTCCGGGGCCTGGCCGACGACTTGCCCCTGATCGAATGGCTCGACGACCACATCTTCCCGGCCGAGGCCCGCTTCATCAACCCCGAAACGGTGCGTTGGGGCACACTGCTCGCCTGCGCGGAAATGCTGCTGTCCGGAACCACCTGTTGCTGCGGGGGTTATTTTCACGAAGACGCGGTGGCCCGAGCCGTCGCTGAAACCGGTCTACGAGCCGTGTTGGCCCAGGGAGTCATCGATTTTCCGGCCCCCGGCGTGCCGGATCCGGGAAAAAACATCGACCACGCCCGGAATTATGCCCAACGCTGGAAGGGTCGCAGCCGGCTGATTACGCCGTCCATCTTCTGCCATGCGCCCTATACCTGTAGCGACGTCACCCTCAAGGCGGCTAAGGCGGCAGCGGACGACCTGGGCCTGATCTTTCAGGTGCATGTGGCCGAAACCCTTTTCGAGCGCGAGCAATCCATCAAGGAAAAAGGCCTCAGCCCCGTCGCCCACCTGGATCGGCTGGGCATTCTCGATCGTCGAACCTTGTTGGCCCATTGCGTCTGGGTCGACGAGGCGGACATCGCCACCATCAACCGGCGCGGCTGCGCCGTCGCCCATTGTCCGGAGAGCAACATGAAGCTGGCCTCGGGCATCGCACCGGTAACAGGGATGCAATCAGCCGGGGTAATGGTGTCGCTGGGCACCGACGGCTGCGCCAGCAACAACAACCTGGACCTGTTCGGTGAAATGGGAACGGCAGCCAAACTGCACAAGGTCGCCACCTTTGATCCCACGGCCCTGAATGCGGCCAGTGTGCTCAAAATGGCCACCATCGACGGCGCCCATGCAATCGGCCTGGCGGATCACATCGGCTCGCTGGAAATCGGCAAACAGGCGGACCTCGTCATCCTCGACACCCGGGCCCCCCACCTGACACCCATGTACCACCCGGAGTCCCACATCGTCTATACGGCCGGCGGCGCCGACGTGCGCCACGTGCTGGTGGCCGGCAGGCAGGTGGTGAGAGACCGGCGGTTGCTGACGATCGGTATCGGCGAAGTGATCGATCGGGTCAATGCGATCGCTCAGGAGATTCGATTAAGCCACAATGTTATTGAGTCTTAGTACCTTAGCGTTGGCAAGTTATTTTTGGGTCAAAAAACAAATCACAATAACTAAATTCAAAATTCCAAACCTGATCTTGAACAAAGGACATTTAATGGTCAATATTGGAGTAATCAATATGACAATCAACTGTTGGTTTTTGATCTTGTTTGAAATTTGGCTATTGCAATTTGGAATTAATTTGGAATTTGGTGCTTGCGATTTGTTATTTCCGGTTTTAACCGGGTCAGGTGTCGAGTGTTAAGCATAAGGAAAAAGATATGGACTTAATCCCCATTATCACCGCGGCCCGGGGCGATGCCCCGGTGGATCTGCTGCTGGTCAATGCGAAGATCGTCAACGTCTTTTCCGGCCGGGTCATAGACGGCAGCATCGCCATCAAAGACGGCACTATCGTGGGCTTTGGCGGCTACGACGCTGCGAAAACGATGGACCTCGAGGGTTGCTACGTGGCCCCCGGATTCATCGATTCACACGTCCACATCGAAAGTTCCATGACCTGTGTCTCCGAATTCGCCCGTACCGTGGCCCCCTGCGGCACCACGACCGTGGTGGCCGATCCCCACGAAATCGCCAACGTGCTGGGTGCGGCAGGCATCGACTACATGCTGCGATCAGCCGAGGGCCAGCCCATGAACTGCCTCTTCGCCCTGCCCTCCTGCGTGCCGGCCACAGACATGGAAACCGCCGGCGCCCGGCTGAATGCCGGGGACCTTGCGCCTTTCTTCGCGCATCCGCGCATCGTGGCTCTGGCCGAAATGATGAACTACCCCGGCGTGATCTTCACCGACGCCGATGTGATGGCCAAACTGGCCCTGGCCCGCAGTCACCACCGAACCATGGACGGCCACGCCCCGGGACTTTCCGGTCGCCGGTTGTTTGCCTACGCGGCCGCCGGCATCGCCTCGGACCACGAATGCACCAGCGCCGACGAGGCGCTGGAAAAGCTGGAACTGGGCATGCACATCATGGTGCGCGAGGGCACCTGCGCCCGCAACCTGGACGCCCTGTTTCCCGTCATCAACGAGGATACCTGGCATCGAATGATGTGGTGCACCGACGACCGACACCCCCACGACCTTCTGGCCGAGGGTCACGTGGATGCGGTGATCCGAAAGGCTGTGGCCAAAGGGCTGGACCCGCTGACGGCCATCCGCATGGGCACCATCAACCCGGCCGACTACTTCGGCATCAAGGATGCCGGGGCGATTGCTCCGGGCCGCAAGGCCAACCTGGTGGTCTTCTCCGACCTGGCGGACATCCGCGCAGAAAAGGTGTTTTATCTGGGTCGACCAGTGGCTGAAAACGGCAGTCTGATGCCCGGCTTACAGCGGCCGGCCCCAATCGCCGTGCCGCCGTCCATGCGTCTGGATCCAGGTGGTCTGGATTTCTCGATACCGGCCAAAGGCAGGCGCATGCGCGTCATCCGGGCCATTGCCGACCAGGTGATCACCCGCTGCGAAATCATGGATGTGACGGAAAAAGGCGGCTTTGCCGTGTCTGATGTGCCCAGGGATGTGATCAAAATGTGCGTGGTGGACCGCTACACAGGACAGGCCCATACCGGCAGGGGATTCGTAACCGGACTGGGACTGAAGCGCGGTGCCCTCGCTTCCAGCGTGGCCCACGATTCCCACAATATCATCGTTGCCGGCGCAACCGATGTGGACATGCAGGCTGCGGTAACAGCCGTGGTGGCGATGGGTGGCGGCCTGGTGGCCGTCGACGACGGCAAGGTCCTGGCCAGCCTGCCCCTGCCCGTGGCCGGTCTCATGTCCGACCAGCCGGTGGAGACCGTCCTGCAGCAGATGGACGGAATGATCGCCGCTGCAAAAGATCTGGGAGCCGGCCTTTCCGACCCCTTCATGACCCTGGGTTTCTTAGCCCTGCCGGTCATCCCGGACCTCAAGCTGACGGACAAAGGGTTGGTGGACGTCACCCGGTTTGAAGTCGTCTCCCTTTTTATTTGACAATTGCGGCATCAAGCGCCGCCCGAACCGAATCCGGAAACCGGGTGGCCATGGGCCGGCCCTGTTTATCGCGCAGTGCCCACACGGCCCGGTGCATGCCGGTGGCGATCTTCACCCGCGAGCCGTCCGGTTCGAGGCGGAAGTAATCCACGTGGAAGATCACGCTGCAGGCCCGTAGCTCCTTAACGGCCAGGGTGAGCACGACCCGGTCGAAGGGCATGGCCTCGCGCAGGTGGTCCACGCGGCTCTCCAGGGCCAGCAGTTCACCCTTTTCCCCGACGCCATGAAAGTAATCCGGAATCAGTTCATAAAAGAAGCGATCCCGAATCTGGCCCTGCCATTCGTAGTAGTTAGCGTAGTAGATATTGCCCACCAGGTTGGCATGGGCCAAAGTGGTTTCAAAGGTCTGCTCCCGCACGATCGGACGCACCACGGGCCCGGACGGTGCCGTGTAGACGACGGGATCATCCGCGACGTCGAACAGGTGACCCAGCGATTCCGGCAAGGATTCGGGCGTGTCCGGCGCGTCGAACTGCGGGCACATGTCTTCGATGAACTGGCCGTAGTAGGCCGGATAGGGGGCCACTTTCGCCACTCCCGGCCCCAGGATCTCCACCCAGGTGGTCTGCAGCCGGCAGAAAGCCAGACGCTGGTACCCCCCTCCCTTAACTATTTTGCGGAAATCGTAGGATAGGGTCATGGTGGAATTCTCGGGCCCGCTGTTGTCCGACACCCACATTAGGATTTCAACCTGGTCGCTGGTGCCCGCTTCCCCGAGGATCTTCAGGTGACCGTAATTGGTCACCCCGCCCCAGCGACCGCTGGCAAACTGATCGGACATCTCTGCCAGGACCGGCCAGGCCGACGCCTCACGGGTGTTGCCCATCCACTTGATAAAATTTGAGAAGTAAATGGTTCGGCTCAGGTTGGCACTGGGTTGGAAGGTCACCGGCAGCCGCTGGACGAACACCAGTTGGCCCTGGGGGCCCCCTTCGATCATCTCGAAAGGGCGGGTCTCATATAAGGGTTCGTATCCCGGATAATCTGAGGTCAACAGGTGTGACGGAACACGCGCCACGGTCTCTGCCGCCACTGTGACCGCCAGAATCTGTGGCGCCCCCCAGGTCAGACGGATAGCCAGCGTGAGGACCTGGATGGCTGTCCCGCCGATACCGCCGCCGGCAAACAGCACCGCTTGGCCCTTTTTACTCACGAGTGTAATTATTTCAGGGGACCGGCCGCAGGCTTTGGCCAGGGTTTCGGTCGCCACCCAGATGCGCGTGCCGGCATCGTCCAGACGCTCCCCCTGGTGGATGAGGCTGTCCAGCAAGTCCATTCGACCATCGCCCAGCAGGCCGTTCCAGCCCTTACGGTCTCTGTCGGTAACGGCGGCCAGGTCACACCCCACCGGCCCGGGCCCGCAGACACACAGACATGTCCGGTCCTCGTGGGTAATAGAAACATCCAGAACGGATGAAGCCACATCGGCAACCACCGGTTTGCCGCTCTCATGCCACTGGACCGACAGCGACAATGCGGAGACCTCGTATCGCTCGGCCGCGGTAGACAGGGCCCGTTGCAGCATTGGCCCCTCCGCCTCCCGCCGTTCCTGTTTATTCCTGCCATGGATGTCGGGGATACAGGCCAGCTCCAGGTGGGGTGACGTTACCGAAAAGCGTCGACACACATCGTCCAGCGCCTGACGGACCATTCGGCGATCCCGGTCCTCGGGTGACACCAGATCGGCCACCGTCGGATAGTCGTCATGGTGCTTGAGAATTCTCAGTCGATAGCCCTGCAGTACCGCCCTCGCCGCACCGTCTTCGTCCATGGCCGCCACACGGTAGACCAGGTCCCGATCCTCCTGTCCCACGAGTTCCACGCGCACCGTGGCGGGGGTGGATGCGCTGAAAAATTCAGGAAACAAGTCCATGCGATCGATGGACACGGGCAGACTGGTGTCCTGGGGCACCAACAGGGCCGCACTCTGCAGCAGGGTATCGGTAAAAAATGCGTCTCCCAGGCACAGGCCGCTGCGATTCTCCCCGCCAAAGGCTGCAATCGACAACTGGTCTGCCGGCGTCATGCGGGTGGTGAAGAGCGCGGTCCCGGCTTTCTCACCGGTTTCCCGGATATCCCAGACGGTTTGGATACCCTGGAATCGAGGTCCCTGGAAAAGCAGGCTGGACCGATACAGGTCGGTCTTCGGCGCCAGGGGCATGGGCGTGTCCGAATGAGCAACGGATGCCATCGGCGCACGGTCGGTCGCGCCAAAGACCAGTGTGGCCTCGAAGAAGTCCGACTGAACCCCGGTTCCCTGTTTCATGATTCCGGCGTGAACCACCCTTTGGCCACCGGCTTGCACCTCGGCCAGCATCGCGCGGATAGTGATGCCGGCGCCCGTTTCGGGATCGACCGTGATCGGCCGCAGGAGGTGCACGTCACGGATTTGAACCCGGGCAAGTTCCGTGTTGCCAAGCAGGTAAAGTGCAGCCTGGGCCATGGCTTCCAGCCCGAAAACCGTGGGGAAAAGATAGGATCCCTGGAAATGATGGTCCCTCAGGTAGGGATCGGTCTCAAGGGACAGATGCGTAGAAAAAACCACTTCCACCCCTGGGGTCAGATGGGTTCGAAGGTCCAGGAATCGCCATCCCTGGGGCACATCGGGTAGAACATGGTTCCAGGTATCCAGTCCCCCCATGCGAGCGGTCACCACCACCTGGCTGCTGCCCGGATCATGGGTGAAGATGGCAAGGAACCGCTTGACGCCCTCGTCCGTGGGAATCGCGTCGATGCCCTTGTCGCGCAGCAGGTCCACACTGCCCATACGGGCACCCATGCCTTCGTCGCGCCAGATGCTGTAGGCCACATTGGCCGTGCATGTCTGGGGGTGTTCGGCGGCGAAGCCGCGCAGGGCGATATCCATCACCTCGTTGGAAAAACCGTACCAGCCGTTGCCTGGCATGCCGGTAATGCCGATGATGGACCCCATCCCCACAATCAGCTTGGGCGGTTTCGCTTCGAGTGCGTCCAGCAGGTGAAGCATGCCCAGCACCTTTGGAGCGGTTTCGGCAAAAGCCTGCTCGGGTTTGACCTGGCCGGTGATGCGCGGCCTATTGAGTCCGGCGCCATGGATGACCCCGGTAACCGGACCCAGGCGCTCTGCAACCGCCGCCAGCATCGCCATCACCGCATCGCGGTCAGCCATGTCACAGGAAAAATAGTCGACCGCCAGTCCCAGGGCGGCATATTTGTTCAAAAGGGTGCGGATCTCCTGCGAGGCGGAGGCTTGCGACGACTGATCCGGATGCGGGGTCCGACCCACCAGGGCCATCCGCGCACCGGTTTCCCGCGCCACGGCCAGAGCACAGGCAGCCGTGATGCCACTGGCCCCGCCGGTGACGAGGATCACATCATCGCCCGACCACCGGATGTTCCGATTTTCATAGGTTGCCGGCTGAACCAGCCGCGGAGATAAGGTCCGGCGAGTGCGGTCCAGATCGTAACCCACGGCGGCAAAGCCGTCCTGGGTGATGGTCTCGGCCAGGGTTTCCCAGGCGATCGTCTCCGCGGAAAGGGCCGGACAGAAATCCATCACACGAACCCGAAGGTCCACCCGTTCCAGGTGAAGGCTGGCTGCCAGGGCCACGGCACCACACCGATCCAACCGTGAGAAGCGCGGATCCCGACCGAAAAATCCACCGCCGAACTGAATCCAGGCCACGGTGGTGCGCCGTCTCGGCGCGTCGGCCGCCGGCGGCACGGATGTCAAGCTGGCCCGCATGCGGATAAGCCGATTCAGCAACGCCGATCGATCTTTTTCTCGATGACCGTTTTTGGGCAAGACAGCCACCAGGTGGGAAAATGCCGGATCGCGCACATCTTCTGCCGCGCCTTCAGCGTCGAAAACATGCACTCGGGTGAAGGCCCCCCGCTGAAAATAATGCCCCCCGAGTACCTCAGCCACATCCGCCGTATCTTCACTATGAAGAATCAGTACCCGGGCCTTCTGCCAGTCGTTTTCCGACCGCATCCGCCAGGTATCGGGAAGTTGCGGGTAAGGCGTCTCCACCACATCCATGCTGAAATTGCGCACCCAGGTGGGCTGGATGGCAGCCATCGCCGGTCCGGTCCCGAGACTCCCGGCACCGGAGTCATGCTGTTCCGCGGCCATCCGGTTCAGAATCTTGCTGATCTGCCGCAGACTGCGCGTGCGCAGGGGCTCCAAGTCGAGGTTGGCCTGTATTCCCATGGCCAGAGCGGTATGCTGGACCAGCGATTTAAACTTGTCCGGCCCCAATTGAAGATCCCGCTCAACCTGCAGGTCCGGATCCAGGGCGTCAGCGGAGAATCCGGTGATTCGGGCGGCTTGGCCAACCAGTTCGGCCAGTGCATCCGGCACTGCTGACGCCACAACCGGTATCGATTCCAGACCGGCCGCGACTTGATCGACCACCTGGTCCAGACTGGCATTGGCCAGCCACGACGCATCCACACGACCTGAATCCCCTGCCTCCGCAGACAAGCGGGCGATCAGGTCGCCCGCCTTGATGGAATCCAAGTTCAGATCGTCCAAAAGCCGCATGGACAGATTGATGCTCGCTTTGGGGAACCCGGTGATCTCTGAAACCATGTCCACCAACCGCCCGCCCAGTTCAGTGCGGTCCACTGCCGCAGGATCGTCCGCCCCCGGGCCATCACCGCGCAACCGCTGAGCAGCGTCGGCCAGTTCGCCTAAAGCAGCATTGGCCAGTAGCGCCGGATCGGGGAAAGTCACACCGCAGGTCTTTGCAAAGCGGGCGATCAGGTCGCCGGCCTTGATGGAATCCAGGTTCAAATCATCAAGAAGCCGGGACTCCCGGGAAAGGGTCTCAGAAGAAAAGCCTGTCACATCGGCGATGAGCTGGAACAAAGTGGCCTGGGCCGGCATCGGCGCTGGGCGTCCGGACGCCGGCACCCCTTTTCCTCCCGCACCGGCTTCCACCAGCCGGGCGCCTGGATCCCAGTAGGCGAGATCCGCCTGCACCACCCGATTTAAAAATGCCCCCCGGGATTCCAGGTAGCGACCCACCAGCGCCTCCGGGACTCCGGTAAAGGCTTCAGCCAGGATTGTGTGGATTTCGTCGGTCGGCCTGCTGTCGATGCCGGTTTCCTCATCGTCGACCCGGGGCAGGGTTTCACAGGGGTTGACCACAAAGGCTTTTTGATCTGCCGGGATAAAAGGACGGATCAGCCGGTTTTCAAAAAACATCTCCCAATGGATCGGCACACCCTGGGCAAAGATCGCGCCGAGAGCGCGGTTCAAGTCTAATGTACCACCGGCAGTTCCCTCCACCGGCAGGCATACCGGTCCCGTTTCACCGAGAACGTCTCCGGTGAGTCCGGTCAGCACCCGGCCCGGCCCCAGCTCGACGATCAGGTCACAGCCTGCCGCCATGTTTCTGGTCATTCGGATAAAATCGACCCGTGAACGGATCTGCCGGGAAAAATGTTCGTTCAGGAGCTGCCCAGGCGCCAGAATATCGCCGTCGATGCTGGAAAAAATCCGACACACAGCTGTTTCCATGGTCCTCGAAAGCAGGGCCATATCGGTCACCTGCCGGGCGGCATCCGCGCACAGACGGCTGTGAAAAGCGCCGGTAACCGGCAGCATACGGGCACTGACACCGTTTTCCCGGGCAATTCTGACCATGGCCTGAGCCGCCTCCGCTTCACCGGAAAGCACGGTCTGACGGGAACTGTTGAGGTTTGCCACGGTAAGGTACCCGTTAACCAGCGGTATCAGCGCCAGTGCAGTCGGCTCGTCGCAGCGAAGGGCGACCATGGCCCCGGGAACATCGGTCCGCGCGGACATGGCCAGTCCGCGACGGGCCGAAAACTCCAAAAGCGTGGCCGCATCGAACCCGCCGGCGGCAAAGCAGGCCGTCAATTCTCCCAGGCTGTGTCCACCAACGGCTTCGGGACGAATTCCCAAACGGGTGAAAAAAGAAAACCACAGCATGGAGGCCAGACAGATGGCAGGCTGGGCGTTTTCCGTTTGGGAAAGCGCGCTGAACCAGCGATCCCGCTCTTCGGGACCGGGTGCCCGATCGGTGTCTCGGAATATCAGTGGGCTCACCGGAATGCCGGTCAGGTCGCGGGTAATTTGATCGGCCTGTTCCACGAGCGATCGGGCCCACGAAAACCGCTGCACCAGCATCCGGGCCATATTGAGCTGCTGGGAACCCTGGCCGGGAAACAGGAATCCAATCCGGGGTCTGTCAACGCCCATGCCCAGCCAGGTGTCGGGTCCCAGGGCAACGGCCTGACCGGCGCCATGGCCAGTCTCCTCTTGCCGAAGGAACGTTTCCAGTTGGGTCAGTCGGACGATCAAGTCGTCGGGGCGGCCGGCGACGATGGCGGCCCGGATGGTTGCGTCAGGCGGCACCCGCCGGCTCAGGTCGGCGGCAAGGTCGGCCAGTTCGGCCATGCTCGTGCCATCGACAGTCTTGATCAGGTCCGCCATGTTTTCCAGCATCGCGGACTTGCTGCCGGCGCCCATCACCAGCAGTTCACTCTCCTGGGCATGAACCAGCAGCGACCCTTCATCCAACGCAGGCGCCAGTCGATCGTCGGGTTTGTCACCGGAAACCAGCGTGAGGTGGCAGTTGATGCCACCAAAGCCCATGGAAGAAACCCCGGCGGTCAATTGCCTGTCGGCAGGTTCCTGCCGGCCCAGGCGGACGGGGTAGAGGCGCCTGGCCTCGGTGTCGAATGTCTGGTGGGGTTCGGTACAGGCGGCGGTCGGGGGGACGACCCGGCGATTGACCGCCATCACCGCCTTGAGCAGTCCACCGATGCCCGAGGCGGCCTTGGTGTGGCCGAGGATGGACTTGAGAGAGGTGATGCCGCAAGGCCTCAATTGGCCGCGGGGTACCGGTGTCCGTCCCATCACCCGGGCAATGGCTTCCAACTCGGTGCGGTCCCCCACGGTGGTGCCGGTGCCGTGGCCCTCGATGAAATCCAGGTCTTCGACGCCATGGGGTGCATGCAGGTAGGCCCGTTCCAGGGCCAGCGCCTGGCCGGAAACGCTGGGAGCCGTAATGCCTGAACCGCCGCCGTCCGAGGAGATGCCCCAGCCGTGAATCACTGCGTAAACCCGGTCGCCATCCCGTCGGGCGGCGGCCAGGGGTTTGAGCACCATGAAACCGCAGCCCTCGCCGGGTATGAAGCCTTTTCCGCCGCGGTCATAAACCGTCATATCACCGTCGGTGAGTGCACCGGTTTTAGAAAAACCGATCAGCTCAAACGGGTCCAGGCTGACGTCCACACCACCCACGATAGCCAGGTCCAGATCCTGATCCACCATTCGCGATGCGGCATGGGCCACGGCCAGCAGCGAAGAAGAGCAGGCCCCGTCGACAGTGAAGCCCCCGCCCATCAAGTTGAGATGATTGCAGATGCGACCGGCAATGGTATTGGAAAGCCCACCGGCCAGGGTATCCTCGTCCACCGGCGGGAAGACGGAGGTATAACGATCCTTCAGGGTCCGGGAGAGCAGGTGAATCTGTTCCGCTTCCATTCCATGGGCACGGGCGGCACTGTGAAGTGCCCGGCGGACAAAGGGCCAGCGCAGCCGCATGGTGTTCGCCCGGGTCTGCTCGCCGGTAAGCGTGTTGCCGATAATGACACCAGTGCGCTCGCCGGGAAGGGTCTCCCGGGTGTAGCCAGCATCGGCAACAGCCGCCAAGCTGGTTTCCAGGGCCAGCCAGTGTACGATATCCGTGGTGCGTACGGTGGAAAACGGGATTCGCCTTTCAGCCCAGTCGAAATCGAAACCGTCGATGACTGCGGCTTGGCGGCCATAGGTTTTGTCAGGCGCTTTTTTGTCCGCATCATAGTAGTCCGCAAGCGGCAACCGGCAATCTGGAATACGCCGGAACTGCCTCCGTCGGGCCAGGATATTTTCCCACAGTTGTCGAGGCGTTGCTGCGTCAGGATATCGACATGCCAGTCCAATGACAGCAATTGCCGGTGGCGATGACCGGTGGTTCATTTTCCTCTTACTTTCTCGTTTCAACTTAATTTCAAATGGTTAGGCAGTATTTGAAGCGCTGCCCAGCGATACAGATAAAAGCAGACACATGTGATTATGAAATATCCATGCCAAATCTTAAAAGCCATCAGATATCGTTAAAAATTACCGAATCAATAACCTTCGGCAGTGTTGTTTCGGTCCAGCCGGATTAAGACACTCGCAAATAAAGGCCGTTTATGAGATAAAGTAGACTTTCCGTTGACCGTCGTCGGCACATGTGTTGACAATCGGTGTATCTTTTTAAGAACATGGTATTCATTCAAAAAATAGGAACAACGGACATGAAGCTGCGTACCTGTGTTTCATCGGCGGGTCGGTTTATTTTTGGCCTGCACCGTCCGCATTTCACCGCAGACAATTTTCGTGAGACGGATCGACTGGCCGACCTGGGCACGTTGCCGGAGGGCGCCCGTCACCGCAATACCCATAATTTTCCCTGCGGCCCCGTGCACGAACCGGCGGCGGACTGGATCTTCGAGGTTCCCAACGCCCTCCCCTTCCGGGGCACCACCTACATCGGCAAGACCTGGGCTGATGCCCGTGCGCGCAAACCCGAGACCATCGCGCTGCCGGAGGCACCGGAGATCTCTTTTTTTGAAGGTCATACCGATGAACGGGCGGCCACCCGGGCTATCCGCAACCTGCCCCGCCCGCTTCAGCTGGCTCTGGCGGTAACATCCACCGATGCCCGGGACCTGTGCGCTCTGGCCCATGTGGCCTGCACCTTTTGCAAAGATGAAGACAGCGGCCACCCCTGGGGGTTGGCCTATGAGAGGCGATCCGACGGACGAATCAAGGCGGTGATTGCGGATGAGGGCCTGTTCGAAGCCGTGGCAAACAACCGCCACCTGCCCCACGCCTATCAACAGGCCATGGTACTTCGCCCCGGCGTCCAAGGTGAGAGCGAGATCGTGGGTGAATGGTGCCAATCGAACCCGGGCAGCCATGTCTTTGAGTACCTGCGCAGAAACTCCTACATCCCTTGGGGTCACTATGCCGCCAACATGGCCGACAACGCCGTGCGATATCGGTTGCAGGATCTAACCCTGCAAGATATGACCGGCATGCGCCACCTGTACTACCAACGCAGCTATTCCCGCTTGGCCGGCTTGTTGGGTATTACACCCCTTGCCGGCGGACGAACCCTGACCGCCAATGAACTGGAAAAGCTGAGACTGAAAATCCAAAGGGCGTTGACGGGAGATAAAACCATTGCCTTTGACCGAACCCTGTGGGGCTGGAATTACGGATTTGACTACGCACCCAGCGGATATCGCCTGCATGCCTCCCACCAGCAAATCCACCAGCAGTTCGCGCTGATCCCTACCGAGGTACCGCTGGCCACTGGTGAGGGGGCCCTTCCGGCATACGCATGCGGGGATCTGGTAAGCGATTTCGTCAAGGCATTTCGTCATGAAACGGGAAGAAACTTTTTCGAATGCTATCAGCAGGCGATCACTGGTAACCAGCGAATGGATGGAATGTCGCAACGCGAACAAAGCCTGGTGGTTTTTGAAGACGATCGGGTGATGGTGTTCGCGCCCAAGGCCCAGACCTCCCAGTGGGAGCTGAACCTGATGCCCAAAACATCGGTGGGCAACATCGTCGAGGCCGACACGCCCATGCGCCGATCCCTGGATCGGGCCATGCTGACTGCCGTTAAGGTGCTGGGGGCCATGGGGGCACGCATGATCACCACCATTGAATATTCGAAATCCGTCGTCGGTAGAGATGAGGACCAGCGGTTGCTGTTCTCCTTTTTGCCCAGGCTGCCAGACTCCCCCGGAGCATTCAGCGAAGCCCAATTGCGCTGGATCAACGGGCACTACCCGGAAGATTTCGCCCTGGCCTGCCGGCGCCATCTGCCAGAAGGGGCCTATACAAGGAAATGCCGGTAAATGCCCAATCGTTTTATTTCTTTACGGAGCGTCCATGCTTCGATCCGTCAACCGGTGCGTAATAAAAAAAGGTTGCCAATCCGCGGGAATTGCGGTTTATATGATACTCGGTAATTGCACTGGGTCTGCATCTCCTTTACAGCCGTATCCCGTTTGCCTTTCTTTCCAGGTTGGCGATTTCAGCATTCGTCAATCCTTATCCTGAATAGTAAACCATTGGACGGTTCTTCAATGATCGGATTGTTCATGCGCCTGATACAATTCAAGTTTCGCAAGCGGCGTCGGCACAAGGCGCGCAGGGGCCTGTTCGTGACCTTTGACAACACCCTTGCCATAAATCAGATCGGTGATATCAATATGGGCGGCCTGTCCTATTACTACGAGGATCATGGCTTCACCATGGGAAAACGCGCCCATGCCCTGCGGATAGTAACGGCAGATGACCCCACCGGTATCAACCAAATTCCCTTTAGAATCGTCTCAGACCGAGAAAATGGATCACTGCTTTTTAAAAATCGGCGAATCAATCGCCAGGGTATTCGATTCAACGGCCTGACCTCGGTCCAGAAGCGCAAACTGAGAGATATCATCCAACACTACACCCACGAAGCGACCGATCCCGAATGTGAAGAACCATCTCTGCCCATCAGATTGACCCGTCTCTAACCCCTTACCCGTGCACCGCCGCAATGAAACCTGCCGACAGGGAGCGATAAAGTCACCCGTTCAGGAAGGCGTTCATCAACTTTTTTAGCCTCGCCGCCCCTGGTCTTCCACAACAAATGTCTGCACAAGAGCGAAAAGATCACTGACGCCGTATGGTTTGAGCACAAAGGCACCGGCCTCGGACGCCCGCAACGCATCAGCAGGGTTGCCCGATGCAAGGATGCAGATAATTTCGGGTTGGGCCGCCTTGATTCGGGTGGTCAATTCAAGGCCGTCGATATCAGGTACATGGATATCGGAAAAAACGATATGAATGGGATTGGATGTCTGAATGTACTGCCAGGCCGCAAATCCGTTGTCGAAAGTGTGGACTTTGCGGTTTACGCTGAATTCAAGGGTATCGACTACAAAATCACGAACCAACGGGTCATCTTCCACAACCGCAATTTGAACGTTGGGTATGATTGCCCACCTCACGCCTTTTAAAAGGAATTGAACATTCCCCGCGGCAAGCCGCGGGGAATGTTCTGCCTGTAACGGCAGTGCTGCGCAGCACCGTAAGGATGAAAATCGCTTTCCAGTTCGCTCGCTAACCCCGCCGCCCCGATTAGCGGGATCTCCGCTTCGCTTCGACAAGCGGCGGGGAACGCGCTCGCTTTCGCGGTTCAAGTCCTTCACACCCCTGGAAAATCCGGGATATCTGTCGGTTAACGGTATTTTATCGTCAAGGTCCATGTCCGCCATGCAGCAACCTATGGCAACGAATGTAACGTGATCCGAAATTTTGGTCAAGAAGATCCAGTTCTCACAACAACCGTCATGACTAGGGGCGAGGACTGGCCAATCGGGGTGTCCGCCCCAATGTCATGGCTTGAATTGTCTTGACTTTGGTTATCTCGCGGCTTAATTTTTTCGCGCGACCGGCCGGAGTGCTGACCATTTTCGTAATTTGAATGAAAAGGAGAATATCTTGCCGCCTGTTATCTCCATCGTGGGCAAGTCGGAATCCGGCAAAACCACGCTCATCGAACGACTGATCCCCGAGTTGAAACGCCGGGGTTATCGCATCGGCATTGTCAAGCATGCCCATCACGGTTTTGATATGGATCGGAAAGGGAAAGACAGCTACCGTCACAGGCAGGCGGGTGCAGATACCGTGATGATCGCTTCTCCCGGCCAGATCGCCATGATCAAGGATGTACCCAGTGAGCGTCTGGACGATCTGATCCCTTTTTTCAATGATATGGACTTGCTGATCACGGAAGGGTTTAAAAGCGATCGTGCTCCAAAAATTGAAATTTTCAGGGCGGAAAGACATCGGCATCCCGCATGCCTGGAAGACGACACCCTGATGGCCATGGTTTCCGACACACCCCTCGACGTGACGGTTCCCCAGTTCTCAACTGCCGACATCCAAGCAATCACTGAATTTATCGTGGCCAGATGCCTGCCCAACCCGTAACGCAATTGCGGCGTGACGATCGTACGCCCGGCCGACAAAAGCATAGTCATCCAAGTCGAACAGGGTGCACGTGAGCGTCGAGCCATCCCGGACGGGCGCAGTGCAGTGAAAGACATCACTGCCCCGTCGGCAGAAGGCCCATTATCCCTTCAGGGCTGCGCTTCAGAATCAATAGCGATAAGGCAACACTGCAGAAGGGGCACTGGTGTGGACCAATGAAACGTCATCCCTTCGGTCCTCACCTGATCTTCGCTCTGGAATGATACCGGTATAGGAGAACCGGCGCCGCTCGAAGGCAATCCGATGCTCTCCTTGAATAGACTTTGCAAGGCGATAGTGTCTTTTCATTGTCATCCTCAACCTTCTTTTCGTTTGAAAACTGCATGCAAGGATGTGTTTGCGGTCGTCATATAAGATGGTAATAGCAATGGCCGTGCCACGATTTTCGGCCCCGCCCATCGAGCATTTATTCGCCCCGTGCTTCACGAAGGCCGCCTTTGGTTTCGATTTTTGCGCACTTGGTTACGTTTTTTGTGAACACCCGTGGGTGTTTGATTTGCCTCGGTGAGTTGGGTTAACGGTTACGAAAGGCATCAGATGAGATGGCCCACACTTTTTTGGAAAGCACCGCCCCCAATGAATCTGAGATTTGGAATCACCGGGAAACTGCTGGTCTGGTTTCTCGTTATCATTGCTATTTTTTATGGCACGATCCTGGTCCTGTATATCAATGTCCAGCAGGTGGTCAAACTGTCCGGATCCATCGTGGCGAAAAATTATGCCATTGCCTCCGGGACGAAAAAGATGATGGGAACCCTGCTGAGCATGGAAGAAAATAAACAGAAGTTCCTGCTGCTCAAAAAAGCCGACTATCTGGTCTTCTTCAATGAAGCGCAACGGGCCTTTGAAGAAAACCTGGCTCAGGTGGTCCGACTGACCACCATGGGCCATGACATTTCCGATGTGTGGCTGGACATCAGTCATGATTACGACACCTATCCCAACGCGGCGGAGGTCTACGCATATCTTAACGGTAAGGTAAAAGACCCTGAAGCCGTGAATACCTTCTGGATCCCCGAATCGATCGTCAACAACTGGATCGGTGAAATTTCCGACGAACGGCTGAAAAATGAGCTTGAAATCGAACAGGCCACCAGGGAAGTGAATCGCAAGGGTCGGCTTTCCGCCAAAAACGGGCTCATCGGCCTGGCGGTCTCCAGCCTGGTCGGTTTTTTGGGCATTTGCTACCTGGCCTATTCCATGATCCGCCCATTGCGGGAATTGATGGGTGGCATCCGGGAGATCTCCTCGGATCGGCTCAGCACCCCGCTTAAGGTCCGCAGCCAGGATGAATTCGGCGAACTGGCCCATGCCTTCAACGAAATGTCCAATCGCCTGCGAAAAGAGGAACTGATGCGGTCCGATTTCATCTCTATGCTCAGCCACGAGATCCGCACTCCGTTGACATCCATCCGCGAGTCGGTCAACATGATTCGGGAGGAGGTGATGGGCTCCATCAACAGCCGGCAGGAAAAATTTTTAGGAATCGCCGGTGCGGAGATCAGCCGCATCAGCGACCTGCTGAGCCATCTGATGCAGGCATCCCGGCTGGAGCCCGGCCTGCTGAATATGCAGTTGGAGCCCATCGATCCGCACACCTTTATCTCCGAATGTGCCAACAGCATCAAGCTGGCCGTCGAGGCAAAAAGCATCGATCTGCGTATTCAGGTTCCCTCCCAATTGCCTCCAATCGTCGGCGACCGAAAACAGCTCCAACAGGCCATGTTGAACTATCTGTCCAACGCTGTGAAATTTTCCGAACCCGATACCCGTATCACTGTCGGAGTCCGTCAACACCGATCGCAAAACAAGCTCTCATTTTTCGTCAAAGACAACGGCCCCGGTATTCTGGAAGAGGATCAAGCATTTTTATTCAACAAATACTATCGAGGTCAGCGGGAACGCGAGCGGTTGGAGGGCGTCGGCTTGGGGCTCAGCATTGTCAAAAACATTGTCGAATCCCACCATGGCACGGTGTGGGTCAGCAGCCAGGTGGGTAAGGGAAGCACCTTCGGGTTCACCCTGCCCAGCGCACCCGGGTGATGATTCCGGCTCGTCGGTGTGAACGGCAATCCTTGAATTTTCTTGTATTGTCGTGCGATGGCGATTAAGTAGAGAGCGGTAATTATCGGAGACGGTGGTTGAACAAAAAGCAGGAACCTCATGAAAACGTTATGGAGCCAATCATACCGCCTGACAATCATCCTGATCATCGTCATTGGACTGTTTACGGGCTGTGCGTCCGTTTTTCACGATTTGGATGAGATCATAAGCCGGAAGCGATTCAAATCGGACTATGCGTCCTTCGAAAACGCACTGTCGGTTTATAGGGGCGGTGATTACAAACAGGCCATGGCGCTGTTCAGGACGCTTTCAACGGCAGGAAACGATAAAAACCTGGCCCGAAAAGCGTGGCTGGGTGAAATCTGTTGCCGCCTGATGTTGGCAGTTAAACAGTCGGACTATACCGCCGCTATTGGCCTGTGGCACGATTTCGGCAAATCTGCACCGAATAATGATCATGACTGGGAGCTGGCCCTGCTCGACCCAGTAATCGTTCGCATGACACCCAAAATCACGACTCGGGTGATCGAATTTTATCCGCCGGCGGCACGGACATCCGACGAAACCGCAGCGCCTGCCGACCTGCCCCAGGAGGGCCAGCAGCAGAGCGACCAACCTTCTCAAACCGATCAGGCCGCCCTGAAAGAAAAAGCGGCGCAGGCGGATCGATTGCAGCGCCAGTTGGATGCAGCCGCAGCCGAAAACCGATCGCTCAAGGAAAAAATCAAGGCGCTGGAAGCCATTGACCAGAATATCCAGAAGAAAAAGACCGAAATGGTAGCGCCCAGCGAATGAAACGATGAAAAATAACACCCCCTCACAATCTGTCCTCGTTGTAGACGACGACCGAAATGTACTGGAAGTTCTGGATGCCCGGCTTTCCAGCTGCGGGCTCACCGTTTACAAGGCGGATAGCGGGCGCAAGGCGCTTCAGATCCTCAAGACCCGCCGAATCGACCTCGTGGTGTCTGATGTCAAAATGCCCGAGATGGACGGCATGGCACTGTTGTCGGAAATCATCCAGATTCAACCGGGCCTTCCGATTATCTTTCTGACCGCCTACGCCAATGTGCCCGATGCGGTAAAAGCCGTCAAATCCGGCGCTGTGGACTACGTCGAAAAGCCTTTTGACGGCAAGGCCTTGACCGAAAAAATCCAGCTGATGCTGTTGGAATGCCAGGACGCGGACCCGGCCCAAGCCGTCGATCCAGTCCCGGAAACGGATACCGACGACCAGGTAAAAAGTCCGGCCATGAAGAACCTGCATGGCCTGGTTAGAAGAGTAGCCCGAAGCAGCGTCAATGTACTGATTCTCGGAGAAAGCGGGGTGGGCAAGGAGCGCATCGCCAACCGGATCCACCAGTTGGGCCACCGCCGAAAGAAACCGTTTGTCGTGGTCGATTGCGGAGCCACACCCGCCGGTCTTCTGGAAAGTGAACTCTTTGGCCACGTCAAGGGGTCATTCACCCATGCCGTAAGCGACAAGAAGGGACTCATCGAAACGGCGGATACCGGGACGCTGTTCCTCGACGAAATCGGGAACATCTCCCATGAGATGCAGATCCGGTTGCTCCGGTTTATCGAAGACCGGACCATCAGGCCAATCGGCGGTCTCAAGGGAACCCCGGTGGATTGCCGGATCATCGCGGCCACCAATGCCGATCTGGGCGAAGCCATTAAAGCCGGTCGGTTCAGGGAAGACCTGTATTTCCGCCTCAAGGTGGTGACCTTAACCATTCCCCCGCTGCGGGAGCGAAAAGCGGATATCCCTCTTTTAGTCGACCACTTCACCCGGCAATACTGCAGCCAGCACAGTGTGGAAATGGTCCGCGTCCTTGAAGAAACAATGGGCTGGATTTGTGACTACTCGTGGCCCGGCAATGTCCGGGAATTGAAAAACGCCATCGAAGGGGGCATCGTCATGTGCCGGGACCACGTGCTTCGGCCGGAGGATTTTCATGTGGCAGGCATTTCGGAAACCTGCGCCGAGAATCTGGCCGGTGACGATTGCCTCTCCCTGGAAGAGAGCGAAAAGAACACCATCCTCCGGGCCCTGGAACAGACCGGCGGGGTTCAAAAAGAGGCCGCCGAGGTGTTGGGCATCAGCCGGCGGGCCATCCACTATAAAATCAAAAAATATGGCATCGACGCCGGCAGCATCAAGGCCAGGCACTGAGTTCCACACCAAACCGCCCTACACTGTAACCGAATCCCCCCCCTTGTCTCATTAGTGCCGTGGTAAAAAACCAATGGACATCACCCATACAAACACATATGAAAGGGAAAAAGATGAAGGAAATATTGATCTTGCTGGGGGTAGTGGGCGTCTGGATCCTTCTTCAGGCCTATATTCTGCCGAAACTGGGTATCTCTACGTGAATGAGCGATGCCTGTCAGGTGACAGACAAGAAAACCAATGCCGAAACCGTCGCAGAAAACGAAAAACGACGCTAAGGATACCGAACTGGTCCGGGCGATCAACGGCGGTCGTCAGGATCTCTTTTATGAGTTGGTCAATCGTTACGAGAAAAGCCTGTACAACTTTGGCCTGAGAATGTGCGATAACCCCAGTGACGCGGAAGACATGGTGCAGGACACCTTCTTGAATGTATTTAAATACCTCGAGGGGTTTCGATATGAAACCAAATTCAGGAACTGGCTGTACCGGGTCGCCACCAGCGCCTGCCTGAAAAAAAAACGCCGATCCAAGTATGCACCCGACAGAGAACTCTCTCTGGACGAATTTCTTCCGGCAGACGAATCGGCCGTATCTATGGACCTGCCTCGCTGGGCGTCCCAGCCTCTGGATCAGGTGCTTGGCGGGGAACTGGCCGGCGTCATCCGACAAGCGATGCTGGACCTTCCGGAAAAATACCGGCTGGTAGTTGTTTTGCGGGACGTGGAAGGGTTCACCACTCAGGAAACGGCTGAGATACTGGACCTGACCCCCACCAACATCAAGGTGCGCCTGCACCGGGCGAGGCTTTTTCTCAGAGAAGCATTGAAATCTTATTATGAAACAGACTGACCCGCACCATTCCCACGAAAACTGCCTGGCGCTGTTCGAACGGCTTTCCGAGTATATCGACAGGGAACTGGACGCACCTACCTGCAAGGATATTGAAGCACATATCAAGTCGTGCACACCCTGTCAGGTCTGCCTGGAGACACTGAAACAAACGGTGGCATTGTGCAGGAACCTTGAACGCCGTCAAGTGCCGGAGACCTTTTCCCTGAAATTGAAGAGCGCCATCTTCGACCTGGTTGACAAAAAAGCCGACTGAATGCACCGCGTTTCAACTTCCCGCCTCATGTGTAACCGATTCTTATTTTTTCTTCCGCGCTGGACGCACCTGGCGTCCACTTACCCATGCCACCCCAAACGATTGTGACCGTATCGGATAACTTACCCTTGCTGTAATCTAAAAAGATCGCGAACGGGCATATTCCGAGGATACTGACACTAAATGGGCCAGGCGTTGTGCCGGGATGTGCCGATTGTGTAAACTATTACATAGTAAAATGGACGGTTGTGAAGTGCGCACCATATCTTTTCTGATATAATCCCCTTCTCTTAAGGGCCGCAAAAATATCGGAAGGACAACACATAATATATAACTTACTGATAATATTCATTTATATTTCATTCCAACTAATAAAGCCGGTGGTTTTCTTTCGTTGGCACCTTCATTGCTCTATCAACAGAGAGTTTTTAAAAATTAGACACTTATTCGATTTATAATTCCGGCGCGAGTGGTTCAGGAAACCTTGGCGGTGGTCAGGTCTTAGGTACTGTATAGGGACGCCGGTGAAAGCATGGTGGGCACGAGAGGACCACGTTTGCATCCACGACGGAAATAGATCAGGGCTAATAAAAGTTGAGCCCGATTGGGCGAAGGCCGGCGATCAGCCGTCCGGGGTCATGCAAAGGCCTCGTTGACAAATTCGCATAATCGCCATAGACTTTCCGCGGTTTTGCCTGCTGAACAGATGAGATATTTCAATGGGACTGGCAGTCGCTGTGCGCATCGCTTCAGAATTCACTGGCAGGTTGCAACTTACTGTTTTTCCCTATCTGTTGGAACGCCTCATCCAGGTCCGTCATGACCCATCCATAGCCCTGCCCGACCTATCCCGGCTCATCAGAATGGATCCCGCGTTATGCTTCCTGGCAATGCGCCTCGACCGATCCATGGGGTCGAATGCTCGAGCGACTGAGCCCTCCGGCATTGACGACGTAGTCAGCCGTACAGGGTTGACCGGCATCGATGCCATTACGACCCAAGCCATAGCCGATCAGGCACTAAACGGTATCCACCATCGACAAGGCCTGGCTCTTGGATGGTTGTGGCGGCATTGCCTCACCACTGCCTTGCTGGCACAAGGGCTGGCACTGGCGCTGAACTATCGTCCCGTGGAGGATGCCTATACCGCCGGCCTGCTTCACGATGTCGGCAAACTGGTACTATTCGCCCAAACACCGGCAGCATGTGCCCCCATGCTAACCGACCCTGCTGAGGCGAACCCATTGCTCAAAGCAGAGGAACAGGTTGCCGGATCAGACCATGGCCGAATCGGGGCACGGTTGATTCGTCGTCACACCGGTGCATGGTTTGCTGCAGATACGGCCGAGCACCACACGGCCACTGCGGCAGAAATTGTCAACGCCCTCCCACTGGTCCAGATGGTGTGGTCGGCCAACCGATTGGCCGTTGAGCCACATCCGTCACCCGAGGCCTATCAGACGGTTGCCAGTCTCTTGAACCTGGATACCCAGCAGCTCAGCCGCCTTTCACGAGCAGCTCAGGAGCAGGCCCTGGCGCAGGCAAACGAGCTCGACGTTGTTCCTGATGTGCCGGAACAAGGCCGAACCACCGAGTCGAGCACCATTCCCCTGAGCCAAGTGATAAAAACCAGCACCGTCCTGTCCAGCGTTTATAAAGAGCTGCTGACGGCAACCGACCGTCGTGCTGTCATGCGGGTATTGCGGCAAAGTCTCAGTGTATTTCTGGGTATCGACGCCCTGATCATGTTGGATCATGAGCCCAAGGGCAATCGCTTAATCGGACGTTTCTCCGCAGGGAGCATCTTCCCGCTCAACATAAAACAGCTGCGCATTACCCTGGCCGCATCGGACTGCCTGCCAACCATCAGCCATGTCAGTGGTGAAACGGTGAATTCATTTTCACCTCCCCACCGGGGAAAACTGACGATCATCGACCTGCAGCTCATGGCCGGCATGCAAAAAGAGGGCATCGTCTGCATACCGATTCGATCGAGCAGCAGTGCCGGCAGGGGGATTTTACTCCTGGGAATCGATGCCAGTGAATGGCCATGGGTCGAGCAGCAGACAACGCTGTTGAAGGCCATTGCCGCTGCCGTGGCCGGGGCGCTGAAACGAGGACAGCAACGTTACGATCAGAAAAACAGAGAGGTGGCGGACCGCGTTGCGTCGACCGTGTCAAAAACACGCAAAATCGTTCATGAAATCAACAACCCGTTGAGCATCATCAAAAACTATCTCAAAGTCCTGACCCTGCGCAGCGATGAAAATTCACCGGCCAATGATGAGCTGCGGATTATCGATGAGGAGATCAACCGTTTGACCGGGCTCATGAAATCCCTGACCTCACCGATAGAAAGCATTCCCACACACTTAGAAACCGTTGACGTGAATGCCACGATCACCGACATTCTGAGGCTGTTTCGTGAAAGCCTGCCCGGCGATAGGGCCATCCGCCTGAACCAGGATCTGGATCCCCACATCCCCGTCATCGCATCGGATCGGGATCAGCTGAAGCAGGCATTGATTAACCTACTGAAAAATGCGATAGAAGCAATGCCCGATGGCGGAACCATTAAGGTGATCAGCCGCTTGTTGAAATCCCCCTCCCGACCTGTCGGCAACAAAGAAAAAGCTGGCCATATCAAAATCAGCGTCTGTGACGACGGCCCGGGTATTGACGAAGCGATAAAAAATGACCTATTTAAGGTTAATGTGACTTCGAAGACGGGTCATGATGGACTGGGGCTGTCCATCGTCCATGAGGCGGTAACCCATCTTAAGGGCTCCCTGCAATGCGAAAGCACCCCGGGCAGGGGGACGTGTTTTCACATCGAACTGCCCGCCGGCGACAATGAATCGGAATACAGAACTGCACTGGACTCAGCCACTTAGGAGCGTTTCATGGAGAACCGCCCGCGAATATTGATCTGCGACGATGAGCCATTGATGACCAAAAGCATCAAGGCGGTCTTAGACACAGGCAACTATCGAGTTCAAAGCACCAACTGCTCCCGCCATGCCCTGACCCTCATCCATGCCGAATCCCCCGACTTGGTCATCCTGGATGTCATGATGCCGGAGATGACCGGCTTTGAACTGCTCGACGCCGTTGACCGGGAGCACTGCGACGCCGCCTTCATCATTGTCACCGGAGAGGCCTCCGTCGATTCGGCCATCAAGGCCATCCGCAAAGGGGCCAGCGATTATCTGAGAAAACCCTTCGAACCCGACGAACTGATCATCCGTGTGGAGAACGTGCTGAAACAGCGGCAGATGAAACACGATCACGTGTGCGTCCGGGCCGAGAAACGACAGCTTGAAAACCAGCTGCGCCAGTCCCAGAAAATGGAAGCCATCGGCACCCTGGCCGGCGGCATCGCACACGACTTCAACAATGTGCTGAGCATCATTTTAGGCAATGCGGAACTGGCCCTGGCCGACATGCCCAGCGAAGACGCCGCCCACCTGAACCTGGAACGGATTCTCACGGCCAGCCTGAGGGCCCGGGAAATGATTCAGCAGTTGCTAAGCTTCAGCCGCAAGGAAGAATCCGGCCGCAAGCCGCTTCGTCTCAACAGCGTCATCACGGAGTCACTCAAGCTGATGCGGGCCTCTCTGCCCACCAACATCTCAATCAAGCGCAAAATCAGCACAACCGAATGCATCACCATCGCCGACGCGACCCAGATACACCAGATCATGCTCAACCTGTGCACCAATGCCGCCCACGCCATGGAATCCGGCGGCGGCGTGCTGACCATCCGTCTGGATCCGGTGACGCTGGATAGCGCCGCCGCCAATACAGAACTTGCCCCGGGCAATTACGCCAGGTTGGTGGTCACCGACACCGGCCACGGCATCCAAAAGGATATCATCAATCGAATTTTCGACCCCTATTTCACCACGAAGGAAACCGGCAAAGGCACAGGCATGGGCCTCTCGGTCGTTCATGGCATCATCAAGGGCATCGGCGGCACCATAAGGGCCTTCAGCGGGCCTGGCCGGTTCACGGAATTTCACCTCTACCTGCCGAGGGTGGACGCAATCATTGACGCGGAACCCGCCATTTTCAACCAACAGCAACTGCCGGGCGGCCATGAGCATATCCTGATCGTGGATGATGAAGAAATGCTCATGGACATGATGCGACAGGTGCTCGAGCAGCTCGGGTACACGGTCAGCGCATATACCGATAGTGCCGATGCACTCAAGGCATTTCTCACCTGCCCCCGGGTCTACGACCTGCTGATCACGGATATGACCATGCCCGGAATGACGGGCACCGGCCTGGCCAAAGCCGTCAAGGCCGTGCGCAATGACCTTCCCATTATTCTATGCACCGGGTTCAACGAGCAGATCAGTCAGGAGAACTCACAATCATTGGGTATCCAGTCCTTGATCATGAAGCCCGTAGGCATGCAGCAACTGGCGGAAACCATCCGCAACGTACTGATGCCAGTATCAACGGAGCACCGTAAAAATCCGCGATTTGGGGCCCCTGCAGACACGTTTGTGATCTCCTCCACCCACCCTTACGAGCGGTTCAGCCTGGTAGACATCAGCGCCTCCGGACTGGCTTACCGCCACGAGATGGCATCGGTGTCGGGCCATTCATCTGACCAGCTTGCAATAATGACGCCCGACGGCGAAATTCTCGTCAGCGGCATCGCCTGCCACAGCGTTTCCGATATCCCCGGTGACAGCTGCGTCCCCGGCATGCCCCTCTCCAAAGCGGGCCAGACCCGCCGCGGTGTGCACTTCGAGGGCCTGACCATGCTTCAGACGGAACTGATCGATCAGTTCATCCGTAACCACGCCACAGAACGCTTACACTGATCCGACCCACCGATAACACCCCATCTGTCGGCCATATAAATCCAGTTGCCGGAATATCGGGCCGACCGGAATCGGGCCACCGACAGGCTGTGCGGCAACACGAAACCCACCAGCAGCGCATAGGGAAAAAGGGTGACGGCAACGTAACCCAAGGTAGACTAAAACCCCACCGACGTGCCATGAGTGAAAACCAGGTCCCACAGCCAGCGAATGGCAGCCACCTGACACACGGAAAAAATGACCAGCAGGCAGGAGAAAATGGCCAGGATGGTTGGCGATGGCTGCATCATCCGGGTCCGAAATCCCTTAGCCGCCATGGTGCCGACACCGCCGTCATCGGTCCTCTTCAAAGTACTGAACCTGATAGACCTGAACCTCCAGGTCCCCTTCCCGCCATTGGTCGGCAGGCAGGCCGGCTTTCAAGCACAGGTGCGAGAGGAACGGTTCCGGCTGGGGCAGCTGATCCCACACCTGGGGCAGAAAAGTGGCACTGGCGAACCCCCTTTTGATGATCACCCCATCGATACCGGGCCTCAACCGCGCCAACAGATCATCGGCATCGGTGTAGGCCAGGGGGATCGGCTCGGAAAGCACGCTCACCTCGATGTGCACGGCTTCCAACTCCTTTTTGTCCAACGGCGGAAACCGCGGATCGTGGAGGGCCGCATTCAGTGCATTGTCACACACCCCCGCAAGAATGGGAGCGGTGGCCGACAGACTGCCGATGCATCCACGCAGCTGATTGTCGATTTTTAAGGTGACAAACGTGCCGCAGCGGGCCTGAAACGCCTGATCCGAAGGCTTTGTCTCCAGTCGCTGCGGGTCGGTCGATGCAATCGTTTCACCGAAATGGCGAACCAGGGTCTGCCGGGCTAATGCAACCAGGGCAGCCCCCTGCTCAGGTGTCAGCGGCTGTCGGTTGTCGGTTCGGTTTTGCATGCGTTCTTCTCCATAAAAGGCGACGGCGCCATATCCCACCACGGGGTCTTGTCACCGGCGGTATCACCGCTGTTGCTGTAATGCAGCAGACTGCCTGACAATGGTGTTTCCGGGCCAGTTCCAGCAGCACTCCCACCGGATAGCGGCCACAGGCGCGGTTGTCCTGATCCTGCTGCCACTGAGGATCCAGTGAGAGGAAGCGTCACCTCCCCGCTGTGCTCTTGCCAATCCGCGGCCGCTACTGTCGCGAACAGTTCCGGCCATCCTCTCAGCATGCGGCCGAAATCACCGACAGGAACCGTGCCCAAGGGGGGCCGCCAGCAGGAGGCCCCGTTAACCGAGGCATTACGAAGTCCCACCCGGTGATCGAGACCCAGCAGGACCACCCGACCGAACCGGTCACGGGCAATGGCCAGGGCGGCATGGACTGCCGTTGCACCGGAATAGGCGTATCCGGCGTGGAGCATCATCAGGGCGCGCAATCGGATAGGTGGACGGTGAGCGGCGTTCGGATTCTGCTCGGCTTTGTCGGTGAGGCAGCGAATCAGTCGAACCAATTCCCCCGGTTAGCCGGCAGTGCGGGAACCGACCGGTATCGATTGACTGTCATCGGAGTCAGCATCGGGCTGCCGCCAGTATCCAAGCAGACCGTTATTGTCCGGGTCAATACCGAAGTAGTATCCGGACGGTGCAAGGACCTTCATAAGCGGCAGTATCCGCGTACGGAAAAGATTTTCCTTGAACTCGCACCCGGCCGGCGTTCGACCCAGGTAAACCATATCGTACAGAGCCGATTCGATCCGGGCGGTCTCTTTGCGCATGTCCTGCTCCAGATCGATGGAATAGAGAAACCCCAGGCAGTTGTCGATCAGGACGCCGATATCCCGATCCATTCTGCTGATCAATTTGACATGGTTTGCGATAAATTTCCTCACGACGGCATCTCCGGCCATGCAATGCACGGGGTGTTGACGATCTGCTCTGGATCAAATTTTACGGCGACTGCCAGTGGTATCGGCAACTATAGCGACCTGCTTTAGCAGCAGCGAAGAGCGCGGCATGAAATAACCATGCACTTTCACCGATGGTCCATCACGAGGACCTTGGCACCCCGGATCCGCCTGTTCTTCAACTCCATAAGCGCTCGATTGGCCGCTTCGAGGCTGAACGTCTCTACCTCGGGAATGATGGGGATACGGTCCGCCAATTCCAGAAACCGGGAAACATCTGACCGGGCCACGTTGGCGACACTTTTGATTTCCTTTTCATGCCATAAATGAGAAGAATAGTCCAGGCGTAGAAGTGCATCCCGATCGGCCACTTCCTTTCGAATGGCATTAATGACCAGCCGGCCGCCCGGCTTTAGATTTTTCAAGGCTTCCACCACCGGCGTCCAGGCCGGCGTGGTGTCGATGATTCGATCCAGGGGCTGCGGTGCCGTGTCTTTCGTATCCCCGGCCCACACGGCACCTAAAGCGCGTGCGAATGCCTGCTCCCCGGCGCTTCTGGCAAAAACATAAACCCTCACGTCAGGGAACCGGTGCTTTACCATTTTTAGCACCAGGTGGGCGGATGCGCCGAACCCGGTAAGCCCGAGACGTTGCCCGTCCTGCAGATTGCAAAGGACCATGGATCGGTACCCGATGGCTCCGGCGCAAAGCAGTGGAGCCGCCTGGGCATCGGAAAAACGATCGGGAATCGGGTAGGCAAATGCCTCGTTCACCGTCATATACTGGGCGTAGCCGCCATGGACATCCCGCCCGGTGGCCACAAATTCGGGACAAAGGTTCTCTCGTTCTTCCAGGCAAAATTCGCAACAGCCGCAGGTCCGATTGATCCAGGCGACGCCCACCCGCTGCCCTGTGGGAAACTGAACGGCACCCGTTCCGCTTCCTTGCACCCGCCCCACCACCTGATGTCCGGGAATCACGGGCAACCGCGGCGGGGGGGTTCGCCCCTCGATTTCATCCAGTTCAGTATGGCAAACCCCGCAGGCCGCCACCCGGATCAGAATTTCGTGGTCACCCGGGGTCGGAATGGGAACCGTCTGCGGCACCAAAGGCGCTTCAGTCTTGTTCAGATCGTGGATACGCACCAGCATCATGGCATTCATCTGGTTCATATGGATGGCTCATGCGTCAGGGTTGGATGGGTGAGGAGAGCGACTGAGGTTGATCTTACCACAGGACGAGAAAATTCTCCACAGCTGCCCACCAGGGTTGAATGATGCCGTGCGGTTGCATGTTTATTCCAGCCGGTCAGGCCAACCGTTCAATGAAAAAAACGAAGTCTTCACAACGCCGGGACTCAGGCCGGGGTGAATCCGCAAGAAAACGCGTCGAATTCCAGTTCGCACGCTATCGTGGTTCAATCGGCTTTGGTCCGTCTCCGGTCCGTTCCAGTCCGCCGGTCTTTCTGATAGGATAAGCTGACTACGACACCATCCCGGACACTTTTTCGCCGATCCGTTCGGTTGCGACGCTTTTCCGCGAAGCTGGATTTTTTGCCGGGAACCCGTGTCGCCCGCTTTTTCGGTGCTTCGTTCTTTACGAAGGCGCTGTTGATTACGACGATATCCATGGCTATGTCTCCTTAACAGGAGATATCGGCAACTGTAGCGATCACTTTAACGAATAATGCGAGTGGCCAGGTCGACACTTCAAAAACCAGTGATTGCCGACAGGCCCTCGCGTCGGAGGCAAAGTCATCGTGCAGTGGGCCATGGACGTCCTGACCGAACAGGACACGCCGGCCATCCGACTCCACCGAGTAGACCACGGATCCCGGTGCGTACCCAGGGGTGTGAATGGCCTCCACCTGGCGCTTTCCCAGAGCAAGCTGACTGCGGTTTCCGGACAGTTTGAACCCTCCCCGCGGCAAGCCGCGGGGAATGTTCTGCCTGAAACGGCAGTGCTTCGCGGCACCGTAAGGATGAAAAATCGATTTTCAGTTCGCTCGCTAACCCCGCCGCCCCGATGCTCGGGATCTCTGCTTCACTCCGACAAGCGGCGAGGAATGCGCTCCCTATCGCGGTTCAAGTCCCCGGTAAGGGGCTTCATGGTGGTGCCGTACCAGTGGGCCGCCGTCCGGATGATGTCGCCGTTTTCCAGAGCCGCGGCATCCCGTTCATGGGCAACGACAGCACAATTGAAATCCATTCGTTCCTTTCCAACGAAGCAGATGAGCATCCCGCTAATCAAAGAGGGCACCGACGCTTTCACCGGTGTGGATGCGCCGGATGGCTTCGGCAAAGAGCGGTGCCACAGAGAGGGTGTGGATCTTCTCGACCTGCTTTTCCCGGGGAACGTCTACCGTATCTGTGACGGCCACGGATTGGATGGGGCTGTCCACCAACCGCTTTACGGCGGGACCACACAGCACGCCGTGGGTAGCCCCGACGTGAATGCTTTTCACACCGGCCGTCGCAAGTGTTTTTACCGATGCGGCCAGGGTGCCGCCCGTGGAAATCTCGTCTTCAAAGATGATGGCATCACGGCCCTTCACGTCGCCCACCACCAGCCCCTGGACCACTTCGGTGTCGGCCACGCGCCGCTTGTCGATAATGGCCATGGGCAGATGAATGCGTTTGGCAAACCGGCCGGCCCGTTTGGCCCCGCCGGCATCCGTGGCCACCACCACAGCATTGTCCAGGTCCAGCCGGCCGCGGAAGTGGTCCACGAAATAGGGAATGGCAGTAAGATGGTCCACCGGGATGCTGAAAAAACCATGCACCGCGTCCGAGTGCAGATCCATGGTGAGGACCCGGTCGGCGCCGGCAGTCCTGATCAGGTCGGCCATGAGGCGGCCGGTGATGGAGATGCGCGGGGCATCTTTCTTATCAGAACGGGCGTACGAAAAATAGGGGATTACCGCCGTGATGCGCCGGGCCGACGCACTTCTCAAGGCATCCAGGATGATAAACAGTTCGATGATGGTGTCACCCACCGGCGCGGTGAACGACTGAACGACGAATACATCCTTTTCCCGCACGTTTTCACGAATCTGGACAAAGAGGTTGTCGTTGGAAAAACGGGACACCGCCAGGCGGCTGAGGCCGATGCCCAATGTCTCGCAGATTTGTTTGGCCAGGCGCGGGTTGGCACCGCCGCTGAAAATTTTGAGGTCGGAGGACATGGTCGATTCTCCCCGTTGAAATAGGAACGGACAAAGCTGGTTTAGCATCCAGGGCCGGCAGCTGGAGCAGCCCCTGCCCCACAGGGAGGGGGTCCGTTTCGGTCAGGGGTCAACGCGTTTTTACCGGACCGGTCCCGACCAGGTAAAGCAATGCACCGTCAGCCGCCAAATCCAGCAGATCGGCCGCTTCCCGGTCGTAAATGGCACCGATCCCACAAGCCCCCCAGCCTGAAGCGGTGGCCGCCAGGTATGCCTGCTGGCCCAGGCGCCCGGCCTCGATCATGGCATAGCGATAGCCCCTCGGCCCCCAATCTCGGTCGAGGACAGCCAGGTCGGTCATGAACAGCAGATGCAGGGTGGCATGCTTCAGCCACATCTGATCCAGGCAGGCTGACGCCATTGATTCGGTGAGCGCAGCGTCCGACACGCGCCCCAGCCTATTCGCGTCCGGATCAAGCAGATAAAAACCGGGCGGAATCGGCATCCCCGCGCCAACCAGAAACCCAAGGGTAATGGCGGATCGGTAGGCCGGAGGCATGTTCGAAACCGGTCCCATATTGCGGGCCATCTGGTCCACGAAAGTCATGAAGCCGTCCACGGTCTCGGGTGCGGCAATAAAGTTTCGGCGGGAGCGGCGCTGGCGCAGCACACGGGTATAGTCCGCCGATCCCGGATGATCCGGCACGTTCAGATCGATCCACGACGACGGCAGGTTTCCGAGCACATCCATTGCCGGTAGGGCCTCGGCAACGGTGTTGCTGATTCGACTTCCTGCCCGATGGATGGAGAGGATCTCCCCATAGGTGACCTCTTGATCCGATACTGTGGATGCCTGAAGAATGTCCGCGGAAAGGGATTTCAAAGGGTTGGCGTCTACAGGCTTTTTATCCCTCTCACGACCATCATGCAGATGAACGCAGACCAGGCAGACTTCGCGCTGCGGATCCAGCCCCAGCAGGGTCGCAACCCGTTCATCATCGAAATCAAGCTGGATGGAAAAACAAAGACCCAGAGCACCCAAAGCCAGCTGCAGGTTCTCCAGCAGATGGCCGGCATCCAACAGCACGTAGCGGTAGGCGCGGTTGCGGTATTTCCAAGCACTGCGGAAAAAAATTCCGGTGATGTAGAAGGTGGCTGAAACGCCTCGATCCGCCGGCGGGATTTCAGGCACCGGACCGTGGCGCAATGTGGTCAGGCAAGATTCGAAAAGGTGATGGTGGTAGACCCCCGGATCCATCCCGTCCACATGGTGGACGGCCAGGTAAATTTCAAACGGGTACAGGGCCCCGGCCGAGGCCACGCTGCGGTAATAAAAAGGCGTGCCCGTGTGCATGGTACGGGCGGTAATGTCGTGGGTCAGGCTGAATGCCGTTGAAAGCTTCTGAATATCCGGTACCTGCGAGCTGCTTGATTCATTGGCCTGAAGGCGGTTCACCAGGTCGAAATAATCGATCGTCGGCAACTTCGCGCTGCGATCCAGTGTCACCCGGGGCAGATCCGGGTAGTGTTTGGTCAGCACGGGCTGGTGTGCCCAGTCCAGGGTGTGGGGCGTCAGGTGATGGCGACGGTAGCTGGTGGCCCGATGATAATCGGTGGCGGTTAGTATCTGTTGCTTCATGATCAATCTACCAGGTCCGCAAGGGCGCTGTCGACATCCGCGAAGCGGAAGGAAAATCCATCGGCGATCAGCCGGTCGGGACGCACCTTCTGGCTGGCCAGGAGCACCCCGGCGACCTCCCCCATCATCAGCCGCAGGGCCAGAGAGGGGGCGGGTACCACGGCCGGCCGACCCACGGCGACACCCAGCGCCCGGGCGAAATCCTTTTGGCGGACCGCCCCCGGCGCACAGAAATTATAGGGGCCCCGCGCATTGTCGTGATCAAGGAGAAATTGAATCGCAGCGAGAAGATCGACCATGTGAATCCATGAAAACCACTGCCGTCCATTTCCCAAAGGACCGCCGGCAAACCTGCGAAAGACCGGCAGCATCTGGGCCAGAGCGCCGCCGCCGGCTCCCAGCACCACGCCAAAACGCATGATGGCCACCCGGACACCCTGCTTTTCCGCATCCAGTGCGGCTTCTTCCCAATCCACGGACAAGCGTGCTATAAAATCAGCCCCCGGGGTCGAATACTCGGTGAGCACCTGGTCACCCCGGCTGCCGTAATAGCCGACAGCCGATGTGCTGATCAGGATCTTGTCCTCACCGTTCATGGCACTGACAACATTGCGGGTAGTCAGAATACGGCTGTCGACGATCTGCGCTTTATAGGCCCGGGACCAGCGCTTGAAAATGGTGCGCCCGGTCAGGTTGACCACGGCATCGGCCTGGCCCACCGCTGCCTGCCACGTTCCGGCAAGGGTGGTGTCCACACTGACCCATGTGAAGTGCGCAGCCGATTGAAGTGGATGCGAACCAGATGTTCCCAACCCGGTCACCACGTGCCCGCCGTCCAACAGCAGACGGGCCAGCGCCGTTCCCACGAATCCCGATGCCCCGGTAATGGCAATCTTCATTTTAGCTCCATTGTATCATGGACACTACTTATTCAAAAAACGATAGAGAAAACGCTCGATCTCCTGTCTCGGCAGGGCGCCGGCAGCCGAATCCACCACCTTTCCATCCCTGAAAAACAGCAGCATCGGCAGACTCATGACACTGTGACGGCTGGCCGTCATCGGATTCTGGTCCACGTTGAGTTTAGCGATTTTCAATCGGCCCGCATAGGCCCTTGCCAGGTCCTCCAGGACGGGGGACATAGCTCCGCACGGCGCACACCAGGCAGCCCAGCAATCCAGCAGCACCGGCAGGGGACTGGCAATCACCTCGTCGGCAAACGTGCGATCAGTCACCATCACCGGCCGGGTGGTAATGGGAATGGGTGGGAAAGGCTGCTTACAGCGCCCGCAACGGGGACCATCTTGCAGCCTCATCACAGGAACCCGGTTACGGGTACCGCAGTTCCGGCACTTTATCAGCACGCGCTCGTTTGCCATCGACGCTCCTTTGTTAGGTAGTGTCCGTCCAGAAATGAGGGATTTTGGTCGAGATCAAGGCGTGCGAAAAATTTTACCGGAGGCGCCCTGAAAGAAGTGCCCTTGGGGTGCATATAGTTGATATTCCGAGGATAAAATTTTTCGCGCAACGCAGAGATC
>NZ_JASJGN010000103.1:0-8590 GCF_033791525.1 Desulfosarcina sp. | reverse complement strand
GGGAGTGAATTAGGGGTTAATTATGCGCTTACCGTTTCCTGTTACCAGGCCAACGCACAGGGCGAGGCCTGCGGAAGCAGTGACTCCTGCCAGTTGCGGCGAAAAGGATTTGAAGAAGCAGGAATATCAGACCTTGCCACCCTTGATAAAAATGGTGTAGGAGAATTGATGCGGATCGCCATTCAAAAGGGACGCGCCATAAATCCAGATCTTGAATGCGGCATTTGCGGCGAACATGGGGGTGATCCGGAATCGATCGCGCTTTGCCATGAACTTGGCCTCACGTATGTATCCTGTTCACCGTTCCGTGTACCGGCCGCGCGACTGGCGGCGGCCCAGGCAGCACTTCTTGATAAAAAATGAATTTGGGATTAAAGGTTTGCGAAAATAAACAATCAGAACCCATGTGAGGACACCATGGAAAATACATTCTGGACGGCACTGGTAGCAAGTTCTTTGGCCGCATTAGTGACCTCGGTGGGCATCTATGTCATACGCCGCTTCGAGCATTGGGGCCGTGAGAATACGAATTATTTTATCTGTTTCGCTGCCGGCGTACTGATTTCAGTGTCATTTTTGCACATCATCCCGACAGCATTTTCCATGAATGCAAAGGCCCCTTTCTATCTGTTGACCGGGTACCTCAGCCTGCATTTATTTAATCGCTTCGTCAACGCTTTTGTATGCGATAAAGAATCGGATAAACAATACGAATTGGGCCTTGTGCCCATGCTTGGGATCGGCTTCCATTCCTTCATCGACGGGTTCATCTATTCCATCACCTTCACTGTCAGTATCTTTACCGGAGTACTGGCAGCTACCGGTATGGTCCTTCATGAATTTCCCGAGGGGATCATCACCTACCTGCTGCTCAAACGGGGAGGGTTCAAGGAGCGGACGTCACTGTTGCTTGCCTTCTTAGCTGCAGCCCTGACGACGCCGCTGGGCATGCTCGTCTCATACCCTTACATCAGTACCATGGACCAATCGCTTTTGGGTGCCCTGCTGGCATTTTCTGCCGGCGCCCTGGTATACGTGGGAGCCACGCACCTTCTGCCTCAAGCTGAAACAGAGCGCAAGAGATACAGCCTTTTAGCCCTGGGTGCCGGTATTCTGGTGGCCGTGATTGTTGTCTTTTCCAAGGGATAGCGGTCCTTTTAATATCATATCGCCGACATTGGCCCCGAGGTCTCTGGCAACGACCTCTTCGACAAATGATCGGCATCGCAACGTAACCGGCAGTTCAGGAATGGTTATCTTGGGGATCGACCGTCAACCAGGTGGTAAGCAAGCGGATGGTCAAGAAACAACAAATGCGCTGGAGCCAGAAGGCGCCCACTTGTTGCTACAGGTCCGCACCCGTGTTCTCAATGATGAGCTGCGGGACGAGTTTCGTAAATGGTGCCCAAGCTTTGCCCAAGAGAATGAAAATAATAGTTTGGCAGCGTAGCTCCCCCGTTTTTTTTCGCTCTCCCTATGCAACCACCCACTGTCGACCAACCGACCAACCATGACCGATGCTGACGGAGGTGATACGGCCATGACTTTCCATTGCTTCAACACGCCAGGGCCTCGACAAAAAATAATTCCATTCGGATAACCGCGTGGATGCCGCGGTATATGAGAAATCATGAATTTATGGTTTTCAATTTGCATGGCTGTCTACAGGGAGGGTCATACAATACGCATGGAAAAAAACCACCAGGCAAAGATTATCAAGGTCATGGCCCATCCGGGATTCTACCCGCACGCGGTGGAATCCATTGAGCGGCTGGAAACCCACATCTCGACAGTATTTTTGACCGGCCCTTTCGTCTACAAAATCAAAAAGCCGGTAGATATGGAGTTTCTGGATTTTTCGAGCCTTGAGAAACGACGGCATTACTGCTTGCAGGAAGTCGCCCTGAACCGTCGCCTCTCCAGTGGTGTGTACATCGATACGGTACCCATCACCCACAGCGACGGCCGGTATACCCTTAAAGGGTCAGGTGAAGCAGTCGAGTTCGCCGTGAAAATGCACCAGCTCGCCGAAACCGATTCCATGCAAGATCGCCTGAAGCGCGCCACACTGGACGACGGGAACATCGAAGCGTTGGTCCGCCTATTGGTCGGCTTTTATGCGCAGGCGTCGACGGATCCGGAAACAAAATCATCCGGCGGCTTTGCCTGGGAGCAGAATCTACAAGAGGTCGAACCATTCGCCGGTGTGTGGATCAACCGGCGACCATTCGAGTTCGTGCGGTCCGCCGCACGCTCTTTTTACCGCACGCATGAAAGCCTTTTTCAACGTCGCC
The DNA here is from genome assembly GCF_033791525.1 of Desulfosarcina sp. GTDB lineage: Bacteria > Desulfobacterota > Desulfobacteria > Desulfobacterales > Desulfosarcinaceae > Desulfosarcina. Next base: position 6,296 of record NZ_JASJGN010000103.1, on the reverse strand, counting down.
GGCAAGATGGGAGGATAAGGGATTGCCACGGGGACCTGAGAACCGATCACATCTACTTTACCAAAAACGGTATCCAGATCATCGACTGCATCGAATTCAACCACCACCTGCGCTATCTGGATATTATCAGTGATCTGGCGTTTCTGGCCATGGATCTGGAATACAACCATTTTCTGGAAACGGCCTGGGCGCTGATCCGATTGTACGCAGAACAGACCCATGACATCGGCGCCTTGCCGCTGCTGAATTTTTACCGCTGCTATCGGGCCATGGTGCGCTGCAAGGTGAGCTGTTTGCGCCTCCGGGAAACCGACAGCCGGAGCGCGAATCATGATGCGATGCGGGCGGATGCCGGACGCTACCTGGCCATGGCCCATGACTATGCCGCCACCTTCAGTCGGCCGATCCTGTGGGTGGTGTGCGGCCTGCCCGCCTCGGGTAAAAGCACCATCGCCGGCGCACTGGCGGAAGTCTTTGACATCAGCGTGATCCGCTCGGATGTGATTCGCAAAGGCCTGTTTGCCGATTCAACCGGCCCATCCACTGACTCTGGTTTCGGACGAGGGCTATACTCGGCCTACACCACCGAGGTCACCTACGAACAATTGTTCGCATTGGCCCAGGAGGAGCTCAAAAAAGGGAAAAGCGTTGTGATCGATGCCACCTTCAGCCTCGCTGTAAAGCGGACGGAAATCCTGCGAATAGCCGCATGCCGGCAAGCAACGCCTGTTTTCGTCGAGTGTCGGGCCGCAGAACCTATCCTGGCAGCACGGCTGCTCAAACGGAAAAACGAGCCGTCGGTATCCGATGCCCGCCTGATTCACCTGCAGGCATTCAAAAAACGATTCGAACCCATGGCCCGAATCGACAATGAAATCCATATTCGCGTGGACACCGAAAACGCTCCGGCGGTTAGCCTTCGGCAAATACTGCTGACCGAGGTCCTGTGGGACGGTGCCCCCCACAAAGGAGGCAAGCATGTTTAATCGAATTGTGACCGCAACAGACATGATCACCACCGCCGATGCGCCGGTGCTATCGGCTGCCCGGATGGCCCGACAGCAGGGCGCCCGTCTCTATCTGCTGCATGTGATGGAATCCGCCTCGACAGACAATCGTCGCCTGGTCCGTCATTTTGAAACCGGAGCGGAAATGATCGCCGACGCAGACTATGAGCATTGCATCCGTCAAGCGCTGGAAAAGACGTATAAGGACGACCTGTCAGGCATCCCCCATGAGGTCAGGGTCACCGCCGGCTTCCCCTGGGAAGAGATCCTGCGGTGGGCCAAGGAGGTCGATACTGATCTCATCGTGCTGGGTCCTCATTCGACCCGGGCGGAAGAAAAAGGGGTGGTTAGGATTGCCGGTCGGGCCGGGTCGACGGTGGAAAACGTCGTCACCCGGGAGAGCTGCCCGGTGATGGTAGTCAATCGCCCCGCGGACAAGGGCCAATTGCTGTTCCAACGGGTGCTGGTGGCGGTCGATTTCTCCCGATCCTGCGAATGCGCGGTCGGTCTTGCGGCCAAACTAGCCCGGCACTACCGCAGCCGATTGTTTGCGTTTCATATGATCCCGGTGCCCCCGATCCCCAAATACACCCGCCGCAACTACGCGGCCGATGCAGCCCATGCAAAAAAGCGGCTCGAATCATTTTATGAGGCGAACCTGGAGAATGCCGACCACCAGTACCTGATCCGGGCCGGCGCCCTACCCCATCTGGAAATACTCAACTGCGCCGCAGAAAAAAACATTGATTTGATCATCATGGGCTCTCACACCAAGGAAAAAGCCGGTAAATGGTACCCGGGCAGCGCGGTGGAGCGGGTCGGCTACCGGGCCGACTGTCCGGTGGTGGTGGTCACCGATCCCGGAGTGCTGGCTCACTGGGACAGTACGATCACCGCCGACGATGGGGACAGCAAGGACCGGTTAATCCACGTGTTTATCGAAACATAGCCAGGAAAACATACAAGCTTAAGGAGGACCGTCATGACAGCAAAATCCGAAGTTTATAAATGCGAGGTCTGCGGTGCTATCGTCACCGTGGTCACCGGTGGCAAAGGGAGCTGGCCTGTTGCGAAAAGAAAATGGCAGAGCGAAGCGGTTTCATCATTCGATGTTCATGGTGAAGAAAAGATAATCTGATAAACCGCAACAGGTTCAGAAAGGAGTTTCAAATGACACAGAGCTTTAAAATTATGACGGCGGTGGATCTCTCCGACTATTCAGCAGCGGCGGTCCTCTACAGTGTAGGGCTGAGCATGAAACTGGATGCGGAGCTGCTGCTGATCAATGTGATCAACCAGCGCGATCTGGATATGGTTCAGCGGTCCATGGCTGGTTATGAAGCGTTTTCTTTTCCGAACTATCTCACTGAACAGATAGAGGATCGCAAAACCAAGATGAAAGATATCGTTGAAGCGGTCTCTCTGGGCAAGGTCAAATGTAGCTACCTTGTCCAGACCGGCATCCCATACCGGGAACTGCTATCTGCCATCGAAAGTGAAAAGCCGAACCTGATGGTTGTGGGCACAAAGGGCCGCAGCAATCTGGCCGACGTAGTGGTCGGTTCAACGGCACGCAAGATGTATCGCCGGTCGCCCATACCGTTGCTCACGATACCGGCGGGCTTCAACGAACTGCCCTGAAACAGAACAGCAACAAAGGAGAAAAAACATGCTGATCAGATATTGGATGAGCAAACCAGTGATTACCGTTGAAAAAAACGATTCTATGCAGCAGGCGGCCACCCTGATGAAAGAAAACCGCATCCGGCTACTTCCTGTGATCGACAAAGGAAAACTTTGCGGCATTCTCAGCGACCGCGATTTGAAGCGGGCATCTGCTTCGGATGCCACCAGCCTGGATGTGCACGAACTGCTTTACCTTGTTTCCAAAATCAAGGTAGCCGACATTATGACCCGCGATGTGGTCACGGTAAACCAGGACTGGACTATGGAGGAAGCCGCAGACCTCATGCTGGACCGTAAAATTTCCGGCGCACCCGTGGTGGATGATAAACGCCAGCTGTGCGGGGTCATCACTCAGACGGACATGTTCAAGGCTACCCTGTATATTACCGGATTGAAAAAGCGGGGATTTCACCTGGCCTTTGTTTTGGAGGACACCCCCGGATCAATTATGGAAATCGTCAATGTGGTGCGTGAATTCGGTGGACGCATGGCCAGCATTCTCTCCACTTACGAGCGGGCACCGGTGGGGTATCGCAACGTCTATCTTCGATTTTACGATGTGTCCCGGGATAGAATCGACAAGATGCTGAAGATTCTCAAGGGCAAGGCAAAGCTACGCTACATGGTGGATCACCGCGAAAACCGGCGAATCCTATTCGACAACCATTAATTCATTTAATTGATCGATACCAGGAGGAAATATATGGTACTCAGACAAAAACGCTTGCTGCTGGCCGTGGACGGTTCCGAACGAGCCTTACAGACCGTACGCTACGCAGGAGAAGAAGATGCTTTCAAGGGTATGAAAATTGTTTTATTCCACGTTTTCAACAGCATCCCGGACGCCTATTACGACCTGGAAAAGGAACCCAAGAGCGTCAAGGTAGTCACCCACGTGCGCAGCTGGGAAGCCCAGCAGAAGAAAAAAATCCGCAAATACATGGACGATGCCAGGCAGATGCTGCTGGATGCCGGGCACGCTGAAGCGGCGGTCGAAGTTAAAATTCAAAACCGCAAAAAAGGGGTGGCCCGCGACATCATCATCGAGGCCCAGAAAGGCTACGACGCGGTCCTGATTCGTCGCAGGGGCGCCACTGCCCTCAAAAACATTATCGTGGGGAGCGTCACCAACAAACTGCTGGAAAAGCTTTCCTTCATTCCGTTGCTCATCGCCGGCCGTAAACCTATCAACAAAAAGGTGCTGGTGGCCGTGGACGGCTCTCCATGTGCAACCAAGGCCGTGCAATTTGTGGCCGATATGTTGGGACCGCTGGGTAATTATCAGGTGAAACTGGTTCACGTGGTGCGCGGTGAGGCTTCTGATCTTGAAGCATTTAGAGAAAACGGCAACACCACATTTGAACCAGTTTTCAGAGCAGCCAGCAATACCTTGACCGCAGCCGGATTCAATCCGCAGGCCATCTCCACCAAAACCCTCATCGGTGCGATCAGCCGTGCCGGTGCCATTGTCAAGGCGGCCGAAAAAGAGGGCTGGGGCACCATTGTGGTGGGCCGGCGGGGCTTGTCCCGTGTAGGCGACTTTTTCATGGGCCGGGTGAGCAACAAGGTGATTCATGCGGGTCGCAAAGATACGGTGTGGATTGTGACATAGCCGCTCAAAGCAACAAATGGCATCGGGTAGATTATATCAAGCATGAATATTGAGAACGGTCATGAGTGGGGAACAACAGATATAGATCTTCACCTTCAGGGAAAGGAATAAAAAATGAGAAAAGAACGAATTTCAGCGATTGCCGGGACAGGACTTATCCTTCTATTTTTCGTTGTCGGATGCTCGGACACCTTGAGCCGGTCATTTTACACCCACCATCCCAGATCTGCCCAGGAGGTGGAAAAAGTTTGGGGAAAACCGATAGACGTTACCGTGCTGGATGGCGGTATCGAAAAGCGCATCTATACGATCCAGAGCCCCTACACTGATCTCAGGTACCGTTATTTTCTGATCGAGAACGGCATGGTTCTGGCCAGTGGTATCACAGACGCTGGTAAGGCAATCCCGCCGGACACGCATCACGAAACCATCGGTTTTGTTGCCAGCGATCTGAGCAAAGCCTTTTACGCCAAACACAGGACAACGGTTGCGCATCTGGATAGCACCTGGGGCCAACCGCTGGTTGTTCGGGATACGAATGACGGAACGCAACTTCGCATTTATGAGATACAGGCCCCCTATACTGATTTCAAGTTCCGGAAATTCATCGTCAAAAACGGAATCGTCATAGCCAGCCGTATCTCTCCGGAAAAGGGCTTCAACGTCGATTCAACTCGACAGGATTTCCGGGCAATAGAGATCAACGAAGTCAGCCATCTCTACTATAAGAACCACCCCATGTCCCTCGAAGCTGTTGAGACCGTTTGGGGAGCACCGGTACTCATCCAGGAGACTGGCAATGGGTTGGAAAAGCGTACCTATAAGCTTCAGATGCCGATCGATGCTGCCTTCGCGTTTCGTTTTTTCATCATTGAAGATGGCATGGTCATCTCCAGTGGTATCAGTGACACCATGGTTGTTGTCGCCGATTAGAAGAGCAAGGATGTTAAGATGCATCTCGAGCGCAGGCAGGACAAGGAAAATTTTAGCTTCAAATCCACCCTAACCCCTGATAGCTATGATGCGTCGATAAATATACATCCGACTTTTAGGGTGGTTCCTGTAATAATGAGCCTTATAGAAAGCCGTGTAACGTTTCTCATAGATACAGCCTGCACCGACATTGGATTAGTCATTAGGAATTTAAATAGAAAGAATTGAAACCAACTGCTTACGGCGCCACAAATTAATGGGAATTTACACGTTTTTCTTGATGGCGTTTTTGTTGATATCCTTTGATAGTTCACTATTCGCAGGAGACTTCAATCTTGATAGCCCACGCAATAAAGGCACTTGGCGGTTTGAAGTCAACAACGATGCCGTTTTTGATAAGGACAGTAATTTCTCCAACGGTTGGAGCCTGCAATATCATACCGTCCGCTACGCCAGTTGGGAAGAAACCGAGGCGCCTGGTTTTATCAAATGGGTCGGCAAACATTTTCCAACCCTTCACGATGATGATTCCATCGTCCGTTATGGTCAGGGGATTGGACAAAATATGATTACCCCCGAAAATCTATCTCTTGAAACGCCACAGGGAGGGGATTTGCCTTATGCCGGTACACTGACCTATACTTTGAATTGGCAGAGCTTTAATCAGCGAACAGCCCGTAATTTTCAAGTAACAGCCGGTATTCTTGGTGAAGAAACCCTTGCAGAAGATTTCCAAAAGTTTGTGCACGTTGATTTAGACCGCGGAAGAACTCCACGAGGATGGGACACCCAGAGAAAAACCGAACCCATTGTTAATATCGGCTATCATCATTTGTGGCGTCTTGCGTCTTTGGGTGAGTACGATAACGGCTGGGCCGGGAATATAGCCTTGGGCCCAATTGCCCATTTGGGGAACCTATTAACCGCCGTGGAACTCGCTCTTGAAATGCGATTTGGATGGAACATCTTAGAGGGTTTCAATAGTTATCCAGCACCACCGGGACGTGGTTTTTTCCAGGCTTACTACCTTCCCAAACCATCATTAGCAGCCGCGCATA
>NZ_JASJGN010000102.1:0-19372 GCF_033791525.1 Desulfosarcina sp. | reverse complement strand
TCACGGCCTTGGCGCCGGTAATGGTTTGGGCGACGCTCAATGGCTCGTCACCGGTACCCGGCGGGGAATCGACGATGAGGAAATCCAGAGTCTCCCAGCTCACATCGGCGATGAACTGCCGGATGATTCCGGTCTTGGCGGGTCCCCGCCAGATGACCGCCTGATCGGGATCTTTCATAAATGACTGCATGGAAACCACCTTTAAACGGTCGCCCACGATTTTGGGAACCACCTGCTGGTCTTCGGTCACATCTAAAAGCCCCTTGATGCCCAGCATGCCGGCAATGCTGGGCCCATGCAGATCGACGTCCAGCAGGCCGGTGGAAAAGCCTTTGCCGGCCAGGATCACGGCCAGGTTGGTGGCGAAACTGGATTTTCCCACCCCGCCTTTGCCGCTCATGACAATGAGTTTGTTTTTAATTTTTGATAGCGCGTTGCCGATGTTCTGATCCTGTGGATCCGGCGCCCCGTGGCTGCCGCAACTGCCACCACCGCAACCGCCGTTTTTGGATTGTTTAACACTCATGGGTTTTCTCTTCTTTCTGTTGAAATTCGAATCCGGCCGAACGCAGATGCCGGCCTGGTTTCCCAGGCGTGGCATCCACTGCAAAGCGCAAGGGCAGCCTCATGATGGCGGTGGAGCCGGAACAAACAGGCTATCATCGAAGCGGGCATTGGCCTCATAGCGGTCCAGAATTACCGTAACCCGTTCTCCGGATGCGCCGGATAAATCGATTCGCTTGGGCAGAACAAATCCATCGATGATCTGCGTCCCGCTAACCGTCAGGGAATAGACCGGCTTCTGATGGCCGTCGAACCATTCCGACGCCACCGGATGCATCGAATCATCAACGGTGACTCGCTGATGGGTCCTGCCCCACCGATCAACCAGTACCAGGTGGGGTTGCACCTCATTCTCGTCTACCCCCAGCCGGGGCAACAATTCAGTATCCATGGGGATTCGACCCACCAGCAATTCCAGCAGATCACCCACGGTAACGTTTATTTTAATCACTGGCTCAAGGCTGCCGCTGCCAAAACGTCTTTTATAATATTCACGGGATGGGTGCATGACAAGGAAGAGATGTTTTCCGTCACTGGAAACGGTACCGGCCGATCCACCGAAGGGAGCGAACATATCGATCCGCAGACGGTCGGTCAGCTGGCCGGCCAAGGCCGCGCGAAAGGTTTGTGCCGGTTGATTGGGGCCGGACAGGATTATTTTTCCCACACATTTGAATCGGGTCAGATCGGCGTTGGTTAGCCTCAACCCGGCGACCATCTGCTCGGCCGCCATATCCCGTTGGATATCCGGTGGGGAAAAGCGCGTGCAGGCGCTTGGCAACCCTGCCGCCAGAATAAGGATAATTGCAGACCCTATCCTTACCATGGAAGGAGCTCGATCAAATGAGGACCGATAAAGAAGGCGGGCAAACGCAGTGATCATGGTTCCAGCAGCCGGATTTTCTTCTCTACGGCCGCTTTGTCTGTATGGCCGTTTTCAATGGATTGGCGGTAGCTTTGCAGGGCTTTTTCAGACAAGCCGAGCTTATTGTAAACATCTCCCAGGTGCTCCATAATGATGGGGTCATCCGGGACAAGGCTGGTGGCCTGCTCCAATAGCGGCAGGGCCTTTTCGTATTCCCCCCGCTTATAGTAGACCCAGGCGAGGCTGTCGGTAATGTACCCGTCACCGGGCTTTTGTTCGAGCGCTTTGCGAATCAGTTGCTCCGCTTCATCCAGATTGATACCCATATCGGTATAGGTGTATCCCAGATAATTGAGCGCATTGGCATTGTCCGGCTCGAAACGGATAACCTGCTTCATGGCGGCAATGGAGTCTTCCTTCTTTCCCCATTTGTCGTAAACCACACCCAAGCGGAAATAAAGGCGAGAATTTTCAGGATCCAGGGCAAGTCCGTCTTTAAGGGCCTTTTCGGCCTTTTCGTATGCCTCCATCTGTTCGTAAAACGATCCCAGATAGAGACGGAACTCATAGTTTTTCGGATCTTTTTTGATCGTTTCCAAGAGGAAATCAATGGCTGCCTGGAGTTGCTCCATTTCCTGGTAGAGCAGGGCGGCATGAACCGCTGCGTTCTGAAAAAAACGCGAGTCCGACGCCACCCGCTTTAACTGGTCGATGGCCGCCTTCTTTTTTCCCATGCCGTCCAGGGCCACGCCTGCAAGATAGTTGAGGTCCGAGTGGTCCGGCGCCCCCTTGATCATGCCTTGGATAATAATAATTGCCGCATCAAAATCCCGGGCATCCAGGTAGTTTCTCACCAGGATGCGGACGATCTCCTGATCTTCCTGACTCATCCTCCCCAAAGAAGTGAATATTTTTTGGGCTTTCGTCTTCAAGCCCTGTTGATAGTAGGCATGGCCCAACGCCATGCTTGCCTGGAAATTGCTGGGATTCTGTCTCAGGATATCGTTATATATCGACGCGGCCTTTTTATATTTTTTATCGCTTTCATACAAAGCCCCCAGTTCAAAGCGAGATTCCACCAGTTCAGGCTCCAGAGCCAATGTTTTTTCAAAATAGGCCTGGGCGCTTTTCCGATCACCCTTGATTGCGTTAATCCGGCCCAGAAAAAAATAGCCTGCGTAGGATCCCGGAAAGTTTTTTACGAGCTGTTCATATACCTGTTCGGCCTGCTCCCATTGTTCCTGATCCATGTACATGCTGCCCAACTGGAGATAGATATTCTGCTGGGATGGATCCAGGGCAATTACCCGTGAGAAGGCATCCATGGCCGCTGCAGGCTGGTTGATGTTCTGATGAATTCGTCCAGCCAGGATCAACGTATCGACATCATCGGGATGGTTGACCAGAATTTCGTCTAAAAGCTGAATGGCAGCTGTCGTGTCTTTTTTCATCAGCCAGAAACCGGCGAGTTCACGCTTCAGATATATCGACTCCGGATCCTTCACCAGGGCTTGCTGCAAGAGTTCAACGGCACGATCCACATTGCCTTTTTTAATAGCCAGATGAGCCTCGGAAAAAAGATAATAGGCGTTGACCGGCTGAACCCGAGTGTCCGGCAAGCGCGCCCAACTCGGACCGCGCGACCCCAAGCCCTTCAGGCCACACCCGGCAAAATAAATCATGAAAAGAATTAAAAAAATGTACCTAATGCCCAGTTTTTTCATTTAATATTCTTCCAACCAATAAACATGGCCAAGCGGAATGCCGCATCGCTTGGCCAATAACATGTATCTGAAACAGGCAAACACACGGTGTCAGGCGGTGCGATCAGGAGACACCCTCGGTGTAAGTCTCGAAATCGGGAATTTCCTTTTTGAAATAGTCCCTCATCTTCTTGACCACATTTTTTTCGACCTGCCTCACCCGCTCACGGGATATACCATATTTGTCGCCGATCTCCTGCAGCGTCACCGGGCTGTCGGAAAAGATCCGCTTGTCAAATATCTCCAATTCCCGGTCGGTCATCTGGGTTCTGAATTCGGCGATTTTTTCATTAAGTAGTGACGACATCTCCTTTTTTGCCACCGTATCTTCAGCCGATTCTGATTCCGTGCTCATAAATTCGATTCGCTCGGTATCGGAATCCTCCTTGAGTGGCGCATCTAAAGAGATGTCCCAACCGTCCAGGCGCTGGTCCATGTCCACAATTTCACGTTCGGAAACGCCTAATCGCTGGGAGAGCAGTTTCGGTTTGGGGTCAAAGCCCTCATCGATGAGTTTCTGCTTCTCTTTTTTCAACTTAAAAAAGAGTTTTCGCTGGCCCTGAGTGGTACCGATCTTAACCAGACGCCAATTATCCATGATAAATTTTAGGATATATGCCTTGATCCAGAAGGAGGCGTAGTAGGAAAACTTGACGTTCTTATACGGGTCAAATTTTTTCACCGCCTGCATAAGGCCGATATTGCCCTCTTGAATCAGGTCCAGCAGATTCTGCATCCAAACCCGCTGAAATTCCAACGCAATTTTCACCACCAACCGCAGGTTCGAAGTAACCAGGCGGTAAGCGGCCTCCTGGTCACCCTGCTCCTGCACCAGTTTGCCCAACGAGACCTCTTCCTCCCGGGTCAGCAGGTTGTAACGGCTGATCTCCGAAAGGTAGCGTTGAAGCGGATCGTATTTAACAACGGCTTTGTCACTGGTCCGCCCGCCTGGCCGATAGGCATTCTTATTCGCTGATGGTTTCGCTTTTTTTATTTTTGCCTTTTTCATTCCCCTACCCGGGTGTTTGCTATTTTGAAAGTTCGGCAACGATTACCGTCAACCATTGCCAGGCCTGTTTTTCGTGTGGACAAGACGTTACCGTTATGTTACGGGTGCGTCTGTTTAAGCGCCTGTAGCTCAGCTGGATAGAGCAACGGACTTCTAATCCGTAGGCCGCAGGTTCGAGTCCTGCCAGGCGCGCCACCTATCACAAATTTATATAGCATCCATAAGCCTTTGAGACTAAATCTGGAAGGCTTATTTTTTTTATCAGCATCCTGCCAATTCCTGAACTGCCATTCATACGCAATACGTATATTGGGCCGATCGGTATAACCTTTGATTAATAACATCGTTTTATAATTTTCACAATCTCAACCTGATCAATGCGGGTTGAAAATGGCCTTTTCCAACCCTGTCAGGCTAACCTTACCAATGACCTATTTACTCGTATTCGCTTTTTTTACGAATAGATACCGTAGGCTTTACTTAATTGTAATAGCATCTAACTCTATTATATACACCATCATCAACAGCATTGTCACTGGCAGCATATTCATAGGAAAGTGGGGTGCTCTGCCCCTGAGGGACGATGGTGAGGCCACGGCGGTATCGCAACCAGCGGCATTACATTGAGGCGTTCAGAATTGCCAGGTCCAGTGTTGGACCGCAAGATGGGATTATTGGATCGATCTATCCTTATTTTTTTAAGTACTTTCAGCGATAGTAAAAAAGAGCCACAGGAGATGTGACCCTAAACGTGCCTGTCCCGCATGTTATCAATCCGGACCGTCGGCGGTCACTGATTCGTAAAAAGCAAATTGACGCGGTCCATTTTTCTGCCAAAACCATCAATAACCCCTTGGATCTGAGGTGGATGCAGACCGACTGATCGGGCGACCCGATCATCTTCAGGGTAAGACGGGTCATCGACCCCCAGACCGATCTCCATTTCACGGCACATGGCATCCGCCATATAGACGATTGCAGCTTCCTGAAAGCACCCCTTTGCTTCTAATGGCGCATGGGAATAGCGGATGATGCATTGAAGCGCTGTCGGAAAATGCCAGTTTTTCGCCACCATGGCTCCAACCTGGCAATGGTCGAAACCCAGGACCTGGCGCTCCGCCTCCCTGAAAGTAATGGCCTGGTTTTTTACACGGTTCAAGATCGGCTCAATTGCCGATTTCACATGCTGATCAATTACAACCTTGCCGATGTCCCGCAGCAAGGCACCCGAAAAGAAGAGACTGGTCTGTTTCAACCCTTTTATCTCTGCCAGGTCATTGGCCAAAATCGCGGCGGCAACAGCATTTTTCCAAAGTTCTCCGGCGTTTAATCCGTATCCACCATGCGATCCGCTGAAACTCTCAGAGCAACAGATCAAAAGGACCAGGTCGACTACCTGGGTCATGCCAAGATAGACAACTGCCTGCTTGGCGTCGTTAATTTTACCCGGCAAGCCGAAATAAGAGGAGTTGGCCAGTTTCAACACATTTGCCGTTAATGCCGGTTCGTGGCGGATGATGTCGGACAGATCGGACATACCGCAATCCGGATCGTCCAAAAGGGCCATGACTTTTCCAGCAACATCCGATACCGGTTTTAAATGATCGACCGCTTCGATGATAGACTCAACCGTGGACATCGTATATTTCTCCGCTTTCTTCGGCAGAATTCCAGATTGAAAGCCCATTGCAATTGATCAACCGACACGGTGAGCCAACAATTCCCGAAGCTGGCCTTTTTTTTCAGCGTCGAGGTGCTTGAAGCGCAAGGCGTTTGTTCTGCATTCCGCAGTCTTTTTCTTACTTTTGCCTTTTGTCCTGATCGGAACGACGGCATAGGGAATGTCGTGCACATAGATGCCTCGCTCAGTCATCAATAGGTCGAGTTGGATATTTTTGACGATAGATAAGCCATTTGTATTGCAGCCAAAAGCGATTCCTCCAACGCTCAGGTTTGTCACCTGTCCCATGACTTCCGGTTCGGATTTATAAAGCACCATGGCAATCTCTCCGATGCTCATATTCGTATGATTGCGCAATGGGTCAAATTTATTCCTCAAAATCACAAATGTGCCACGAGGCATGGAATAACGTTTATGCTTTCGCCGTTCAACCATGGTTTCTCCCTGGAAATAATCGGTTATTGGTTTCGAATGAATTGGGCTTGATGATCGAATATAAATGCAAGGAGTTTGCCAGAAAAATAAAACAGCGCATTCAGCGTCAGTTGAGACTGAAAAACCGTTTGACTTGATGCGCCAACCGCACACGATTGGGTTTTTTGTTGAGGGTCATATTCAGTCGAAGCCCTTCTGTTGCAATTCTAAAGGATGGATCTGCCCGCCGGCAACGTGATTTGAAAATGCATGACGGCGATCACCGATCCGTTCGCTCGTCCCCCCCGTGGCAAACAGTCGGGCATGCACGCGCTCATGTTTTTGAACAATAAATTGGCGGGACCGACGATTTTTTGATGCCTGATCCGTCACAAGCGGAAGCCAACGATGAACTCGTAAGAAGTCGCATTTCCGACGGATTCGTAAAAAGCCCGAGATCAAGGCTTGCAAATCCTTAAGGAATGAGGCGTACTTACGGTACGCCGCAGTGACGAAGGTTGAAGCGTAACGCAGATATCGGACTTTTTACGACTCCGTCAACCATTGAAACCGCTCCGGCTGACGGGAGGTTACTTCAACGCCGACTGGTAAGGCACACTTGCAATAGAGCTGCCGCCTGCCTACCAGATTCGAGAACCCTGATTGTTGGGTTCCAGGGCATTTAAATTCTCCCTTAGTTTGTCGTCTGGCTTTAAGGGGCGTCGTTGATCCTTGATGTGCCCGTAGCTGAAATCATCATCGCTGCGAACCACGTTAACCTTGGCCACGATGCCGGGTTCAGGAATGAACTGTTTCCCTTTATAGGTTATTGGCGGTTTTTCCTCCACAACATCGAAAATGGTGCCTTCCACTACCCCCTGGAGCGACCCAAGATTTAGCAGCACCTGATTTCCGGTAACCTCCACGACAAACGCCTGGAGCGGAAATTTTTCCATAATGCGTGTCAGCAGTTGGCGGTTGATTTGGTTCAGATCCTTTCGCAGATGAATGCCTGCCGTAAATTGATAGTCGATCATTTCGATTGACCGTGCATCTTCCGAGGTAAGAATCTTCAGGTTGCACAAAGGTCCCGAAGGCAGCTGGTAAACCGACCCCTTGATCATCAATGAAGCCAGCATGGCCCGACTGAGTCGTAAGCGGACGTCATCCTCAGCAAGCGAGGTGCGGTCGAGTTTCAGTGCTTCAATCACTCCGTCGACAATCAGACTGTCTACCACCAGAACCCTGCCGGAGGCGCCCATCTGTCTGGCCAGATAATCTTTGAGCAGTCCTGCAAAACCCGCCCGCTGGGAAAGCCCACCGGATTCGGAGATATCGAAAAAGGCCACACGGGTTGGCCGGGAGGTCCAGGGATCGTCAACGGGCATAGGGTCAAATTGGTTCTGTCGGTACCGCTCAACTATTTTTTTAATCGCAGCCGCCAACTCTTGTTGCTTCATCTCATCCTTTTTAATCATGAGCATTCGCATGGCATTTTCAGCCAGGGGCCGAACAAACGGATCATTTTTATCTATGGCCTCCGCCTGGCGGTAGGCCTCAAGGGCTTTGTCCCACCGGCCTTCCTGCTCGTAGCTCAAACCTTTGTTGGAAGTGGCCTCGATGTAATAAGGATCGATGCTGACGGCCTGATCATAAAGCTCCCGGGATTTGGCGAAATCTCCCCGCTGGGCGTAAAGGCGACCCAATTGGTTGTATGCCACCGCCCGCTGAAAAGGAGCCCCCCCTTGTTTTTGCGTACCTTCACGGTAGGCAGACGCTGCACTTTTCTTGTCGTTCTGCTGGTAAAGCTGATCCCCCTTAATCACATATGCCAGGGGCCGGTCTCCGGCCTGGTCGGCCACCTCTTTGGCCAGTTGGTATGATTTTTCCGTCTGCCCCTTCTTTTGATAAACCTGGGCAAGTCCCTCTTTTCCTAATACAGCGTTATTTCCCTGTTCCTTGCTGAGGGTGTAGAAGATCTGCTCCGCTTCGTCCAACTTGCCTTCCTGGATGGCCGCATAGCCCTTAACCGTCCGGGCCTGGGCATTTCCCGGATCGCTTTTTTCCACCGTCTCGGTGATGGCCCTGGCCACTTCAGGTTTTTTACGCTGCAAGTTTCGTTCAGCCAGTCTGACCAGCATGACCTGGGTGGTTTTTCCACCGCCTTGAAACAGGTCAAGCATTTTTAGTTCCGGGCCGATGATACAGACCGTGGGCAGAACCCGCTGCGCATCATACATGTCACTTACGCCGGCAGTGTCCAGCAGGACGGGGAAAACCGTTTGCGTGCTGGTATTGAAGGCGGCAACCTTTTGCTTCGAAGATCGGGTGATGGCCCAGACGGTGAGGTCGGCGTCCCGGTATTGCTTGGCCAACTGGTCAAGGCTCAGGAGCCCTTCGATGCTTGGCCGGGAATCGGTGTCGAAGAAATATAAAATCGTCATGGCCCTGTTCTTCATGCCAGACAGGGGATAGGCCTTACCATTGACGTCTTTCAACGTGAACACCGGCACCTGACTGCCGCTTTGCAAGGCACCATGACCGATCCCGGGAAGCAGCCCCACAGCGATAACGGCCACCATCAACAGCCCGACAAAGATTGGGTTGACCTTCATGGTAAGTCCTCCTGTGATAAAACTAATTTATAGATACCAGCCGCACGTTCAGGGGCGCCGGTTGATCTTGGCCGATCTCTAGTTGGGCCTCCCATTCATAGTAGTCCGGCAAGTTCAATCTAACTTCATATAGACCCGGTACCAATGGGACATCCACCGGAGTGGTTCCTTTGAAGATGGAATCCACGAAAACCTGGGCGCCACCCGGAGTGCTGGTGACATTGAGTATGGACGAAGGGACCGGTACTGCCGCAGAATCGCCATGGTTGGATTCGACGGCGGGCCTGCGGATCATGGTGTAGCCAACGATACCGGCAACCAGACACAGGCAGAAGATCGCAACAGCCAACCTCATTTTTGCGAACAAGCTCGTTCGCTGACGGGGCATGGCCAGTTCGGGGAAGGGGTGGGCCGAGGTATCCAGGCACCGTTTCAGCGCAGTCGCCATCGCTTCTCCAGTTTGAAAACGGTTGGCAGGATCTTTGGAGAGACTCTTCAAAATGAGATCAGCCAGTTCCCGGTTGTCAAGGCTGCCCATGGTCATCGGATTCTCCGGTGGCTCATGGGTGATGGACCGGAAAATGGCAGCGATATTCCCGCCGCCGAATGGACGCTTGCCCACCACCATCTCATAGGCGATCACCCCCAGCGCATACAGGTCCGTTCTGCCATCTGCTTTCTGCCCCATGACCTGCTCGGGGGCCATGTATACTGGCGTACCAAGAATATCTCCGGCCTGGGTCTGTTGTGCTGCATCGGGATCTTCGATGCGTGCAATACCAAAGTCGGTCAGCTTGATCCGGTTGTCCGGCGTGAGGATGATATTGGAAGGTTTAATATCCCGATGGATTATCCCCTGGCGGTGGGCGTATTCCAGGGCCTCTGCCACCTGGACGCACATCCCAACGGTTTCATCCACCGGCACGGTCCTGTCCTTGATCACTTCATTCAGCGGGCGTCCCTCAAGGTATTCCATGGCAATGTAGATCGTTCCATGGTCCTGTCCCACATCGTATACGGTAACGATGTTGGGGTGGGATATTCGGCCAATGGCCTTGGCCTCACGGAGAAACCGGAGGACGAAGTCCTGGCTGACAACCCGGTCTGGTCGGAGCACCTTCAGGGCTACCATGCGGTCGATCTGCGGGTCGTGTGCCTTGTAGACCACGCCCATGGTACCGCGTCCCAGCTCGTTAACAACTTTATAACGTCCGTATTTCATTATCTTCAAACAACGGCGGACAATACAACGGTCACATTGTCTTTTCCGCCAGCCTGTTTGGCCAGTTGTATCAAGGCTGCTGACTTTTCACTCAGGTTTCCATCAGCACATAACGCAGAGAAAACTGCGGGATCGCCGACCATATCGGTAAGCCCGTCGCTGCAAAGAAGGAAAAGATCTCCTGGATTTTTCTTCCCCTTCAGAATATCGAGGGCAACGGTAGCGTTAACCCCGACAGCTCTGAGGATCACGTTGCGCATGGCGTGCCGCCGGGCTTCCTCCGGACTGATCAGACCTTGATCCAGCTGCTCTTGAACCAGTGAGTGGTCTTTGGTTAGCTGTTTAAGTGTGCTGTTTTTTAGCCGGTAGGTTCTTGAATCACCCACATGGCCGATAATGAAGCTGTCCTGAGAAAAAGCCAACAAATCAGCGGTACAACCCATGCCCTGATCGTGGGGATTGCGGCCGACGTGCTTGAGAATTTTGTCGTTGGCTAGCTTGAAGGTGGTCTGCACCCGGGCGATGGTGTTCTCTTCGGACAAACCGTCGTGGCCGGTAAACACCGCTTTGGCCGTGTCGGTAAATATTTGACTGGCCACCTCCCCGGCGGCAGCCCCTCCCATGCCATCGGCAACCAGACAGTAATGGCATGCTTCACAGATATAAAATACATCCTCATTGTTGGTGCGGACATTTCCCACGTCCGTGGCACCGTGGTAATTGATGATCGACAATTCCTGTGACACCTGAGCCCTGCCTTTCGCATCCTATCGGTTGTTTAACAATCCCTCAGCAAGGATCCCGCTGCCAGCGAGCCTCGCCCCTTTTCGATTATGTACGTCTGAGATCAGGCAGCCGGCTCCGGCTCCGATTCCGGTATTTCAAAGTTGGCCCGCATAAACAGCGCCAGGTCCGAGGCATCATAGGTAATTCCCAGGTGGTTCTTTAATTTCAACAGATCGTTGTTCAGTTCCAGGGCAGTCTGATACCGATTGACGGTTGATTTCTCCAGGCACTTCATAACGATATCGTTCAACCCCTGGGGGATGTCCGGCCTGTTGGTAATGATCGGTGGAATGGTCATCTTTGGGATGGTGCGGATGGCTTCAATGTCGTTGGCGAATCGATAGAGGCGGCTGCCTGAAAGGATTTCATAGAAGACCAGACCGAGGGCATAGATGTCAATCTGGTGGTTCACCTCCTGCCCCATGGCCTGCTCAGGGGACAAATAGGAAAGCTTCCCTTTAATCACACCCGCCTGGGTTAGCGAAGGTTCCGACGTGGCCTTGGAAATACCGAAATCGCTGAGTTTGACCTCGCCATTCAGGGAGATCAAGATGTTCTGAGGGCTGATGTCCCGGTGGATAATATTGAGCGGTTTACCGGTCTTGTCATCCTTGCGCGTGTGGGAGTAATGCAGACCATTGCTGATCTTTAAAATCAGAGACACCGCCATATCCACCGGCAACCCCTTTTTTATGAACCCCATGATCTCGGCCAGGTTCTTTCCTTTCACGTATTCCATGGCAATGAAATAGGCGTTCTGGATTTTCCCAAAATCGGCTATTTGCACCACATTGGGGTGTTGCAGGAGTGCTGCCAGTCGGGCTTCCCTGATAAACATATCGATGAAGTCACGATTGTCTGCCAGGTGAGGCAATACCTTTTTAACGGCGACCGTCTTTCGGAAACCGTCTTCCCGAAGATAATCGGCCAGGTACAGTTCAGCCATCCCCCCCTGAGCAATCTTTTGGGTTAAGAGATATGGCCCAATCCGCGTCATGCCCTCCATGGCTTTTTGCCTTGCCATCATTCGTTTCTTTAGGGTTCGCTCCAGTAAAAAAAGTATGCAGGCAGTGGCTGCCAGACTGAAAACCAGGGACAACATCACGTACATGTGGTAGGCTTTCACAGATGCTGCCAGCTTCTGAGCCCCCCAGCCAATGGATACCTTTCCGATTTTAACACCGGAATAGGTAACCTCGTTATCAAAGATCAGGACCTGTGTCTGGCCATCGACCTTGCCCGAAGTGACTCGTACGCCATTGATGATGTCAAGCTCGGTTTCCAAAGCTGCGGGTTTCAGTTTCAGGTTGATTTGAGTTGGATTGGAATGGGCAAGGATGGTGTCCTGATGATCCAGAATGGCGGCATATCTGATATCCGGGTTCTCCATCACCTCACCGATGGCCACGTTCAAAGAGAGGATATCAGTGGATAGAATCGGCGAACCACTCTTATCTGAAAGGCCAAGGGCCACATCGACGCCCTTGTTGAAAAATGTTTTTTCAGCGTTGTCAATTTTCCCCTGAAGGATGAAAAAAACAATCAGATTGAGGATCATCCAGGCGGCCACACCAACGGCAACATGCCGCTTGATCGGGGATCCGGACATAAAAGCCTTTACCTTTCCGGTAACTGAATTGATGGTTGTGGTGGACAACTGCTTCATCCACATCATTGTTATTGACGCTTTTTCACTGGCGGCCATGCGCATTCTCCCTGCCGTCCGGCGCGTTCTTTTTAAAGCGCACCTCAATCACCGGACAGCTTCTTAATAATGTCTGCACATCGGTGGATCATCTCACGCCGGAACCATCCCAAATCGTCACGGCGTGAAATTTCACGAAGATTGACCCCTTTGGCATGCAAAAATTGCGCCGTCTCATTTCCTTTTTGTGCCGACCGAACAACCGGAAAGCG
This sequence comes from Desulfosarcina sp., assembly GCF_033791525.1. Classification (GTDB taxonomy): domain Bacteria; phylum Desulfobacterota; class Desulfobacteria; order Desulfobacterales; family Desulfosarcinaceae; genus Desulfosarcina. The sequence goes on along the minus strand of NZ_JASJGN010000102.1, from coordinate 6,536 downwards.
GTTCAGGTCGGCCCGAAGCATAAATGATCGGGACAGCGGCTTGTGGCTGCCGCATACCGGACATATCATTTCTCGATCATCGCGCGACTTTTCTTCACCGGCGGCCCAGGCCCGGATTTTCACTCCCATGGCTGCCCTCAACGCGTGCACCCCATGGAAATCAAGAACCAGCAAGACGAATACAATTAGCAGGAAACTAACCAGCGCCGCCAGAAAAAACGCCGTGGTCAGACCGGAAGGACCGCTGGCGTCCATGGCCAGAAAGATTTCGCCGATTTTGGTGCCGGCATAAATAATGTCGGATGAAAAGCATACCGTCCGGGTGCCGTCATCAAGTATAAGGGGCCAATAGCTGACTCCATCTTTCTGCTGTAAAGCGTTTGAGGACATCGACAGCAGCTGATCAGGATTGGTGAAAGCGATAATTTTATTTTTGTGATCGATGATGGAAACATTGACCACCCCCTTCACCCTGAGGGTATCCTGCGTCAGACGAGTCAGGGCTTGGACGTTCTGTTCAAGCAGCGGCAGACCGGCCTGTTCGGCGTTTACCAGGATTATTTTAATTCCTGCAGCCGTCACGCGACCCACCCGGTTATTGTCATGGGCGGCTATGAACAGGTAAAAGAAGACGGCCGCCACCCACCAGATTACCAGGCAGGTAAACCAGCGGGTCTTTTTTATCCGTCCAGGCGTGTTGTCAGGCTTCACGTCAGCTATCCTCCGGGTCTGGGGGCAATGCGCGTGTGCATCCTACACGGCGTTTCAGGGTCTGTAAATGCTGACCCGCCAAAAGCCTTGACAGGTAACCATTCCACCGCCTGCCAATCCTTTAAATATGCACAAAATTATTATGATACCAGTGGATTGTCAAGGAACATCTCCTTTTAACGCTGTGCATTGATCAGGCACATGACACGGAACGAACTTGATCATTATAACCGCCCTGCATCTATTTTGCGCGGCTAAAACTGACCCTTGGTGGGTTCAATATCGGCAAATATGAACGGGCAGCGGCTATTGAATTTAAAAAGCTGCTATGATAGATAAGTTAAGGATTTTCTTGAAAGATAGAGCAAGCGTGAGTCCTAATTCTAACACGGTACTGGTTCTCGCGGCTTTTCTCAGTTGTTAGCGGAGTTATCACCATGTCCCTGGCTGGCTCACGTTCGAAACTTCTATCTGCCGGTTTCCTCCTGTCTCTAATGTCTATAACCGCTTTCTCGGGCTGTGCCGGCCCAAGCGTCATCCCTTCGCTTTCACGGCCCGAAACATACCGTTCGGATGAACGGATTCTACATCGTCTCAAGCCCGGTGAAACACCGGAAATACTGGCCAAAAAATATCTGGGAGAAGCACGGTTGGCCTGGATGGTGGAAGATGCCAATCCAAAAGAAACGTTTCGGGTTGGCCGTTTCGCAGTAATTCCCCTGGTCATACAGAACCGTGCCGGGATCACCGACAAGGGATACCAGACCGTTCCGATATTGTGTTATCACCGGTTTGCGCCGTCCTGCGATTCGCCCCTGTGCATGCCTTCGGAAATCTTTGAACAGCAGGTTCGGTATCTAAAGGAAAACGGCTACCGGGTGATCGGTCCGGAAGCGTTGGTCGAATTTTTGGACTACCGCAAACCGATTCCCAAAAATGCAGTCATAATTTCCGTGGATGATGGCTATCGCTCCACCTATGATGTGGCATACCCCATTCTGAAAAAATACGGCTTCACGGCCACCCTATTTATATACATCGACTACGTGGGTGTTTCCCGCCAGGCCATCACCTGGGATCAGTTACGGGAGTTGAAGCGGGAGGGATTTACCATCGGCTCTCATTCAATTGCCCACAGTGACCTCTCCAAAAAGAAAAAAGATGAGGATAAAATAACCTACATGGCCCGACTGAAAAGGGAGATATTCCGTTCCAAGCAGATCCTCGATGAAAAGCTCGGTCAGGATACTATCATTTTTTCCTACCCTTTCGGCAGGCTGAACCAAACGGTCGCATCGTTGACACGGCAGGCCGGGTATAAAATGGCTGTTACCGTAGACCGGGGTAGCAATCCGTTTTTCACCGACCCCTTTATGATCAAGCGAGACCAGATTTTAAAGCGGGATATGGATCGTTTTGCCTCCCGTTTGAAAACTTTTTATAATTACCCGTTAAAGTGAGTATGCCATGAAACACAAAAACGTATGTGCCGGCTTGGGGTTTTTACTGGTAGTCCTTTGCGGTTGCCAGGCATCCCAGTCTCCCCGGGAAATGGACAAGCAGGCCAAGGCGTATATCCAGCAAGCCCAGGCCTATGAAAGTCAGGGGAATCTGGTAGAGGCCTTGGAGCAGTATAAACTGGCTCAGACCATTGACCCCGGCGAACCGGTCATCACCGATGGGATCAACCGCCTTGAAAACGAGTTGAATGCCCTGGCTGAGACCCACTACCGGGCGGGCATCCGCTTCAGGAACAAAGGCAAATGGGATCTGGCCAAAAAAGAGTTCCTGAAAACACTGCGATACCGACCGGATCATGAAAAAGCCGCCGCCATGCTTCAGCAACGCCAGCCGGAGGGTGAGAGAGCGTTCATCACCCATGAAATTGCCCCGGGGGAAAGCATTTCAAAGCTGGCGCTCAAATACTATGGCGACTATAAAAAATATCACCATATCGCTAATTTCAATAACATGTCCAACGCAACCCAAGTCCGGGTCGGTCAGCGGGTCATGGTGCCGGTCATCGACGGCGTAACCATCGATGACCTGAATCGGGCCAGCACCGGTTTGGCAGCGCAACCGCCCGCAGTAGAAGAGGAATACACCGTTCATCAGATCCAACCGGGAGAAAGCCTGGCCAAGGTTGCCCAGATTTATTACGGCGATTACCAATTGTTCCACGTCATCGCCAAATATAACGGCATCTCTGACCCTGCCAGCATCAAGGTGGGACAGAAAGTGAAAGTCCCTCGATTGGAAAAGTCCACTGAACCAGCAACCGCAACCCCATATTATCCGGAAGCCGCCGAATCGGAACCCGTCATCGAAGCACCTGAGGCGCCGGTTGACTCAGCTCAAGCGTCGGAGCCAGTGGATCAGGTGATGGAATATCGTGAGACGGGCATTGCCCTGTTCAATGAAAATAAATACGACGAGGCTATCGTTGAATTACAAAAAGTGCTCAGCGCCGCCCCGGAGGACAGCGAAGCCATCGGCTATATCTCCCGGGCATACGTTGAAACGGGTAGAGCGCACCTTGCTCAAAATCGTCTCAATGCGGCCAAAACCGCATTTATCAAAGCCCTTGATTACGATGACAACTGCAGGGACTGCCAGGATCTGTTGGCCCAGTGCCGCACGTTAGAAGCCGAAGCCCTGACCAAAGAAGGTGAAACCCTTTTTCAGAACAATCAGTTCGACAAAGCCACCTTAATGCTCGAACGTGCCGTGGCACTAGACCCGGATGATGCTAAAGCAACAGGCTTGCTGTTTCAGACCCTTTTTCAAAAAGCCCTGGTTCTTTACAACAAACAGGATTATCTGGCTGCGAAAACCGGTTTTGAAAAAGCGGCCGCCATTCAACCGGATTGCAGTGAATGCAAACGATTAATTGAGAACAGCATGGCCGAATACAAAGAATTCCACTACAACGAAGGTATAGTTTTTTTTGGACAGGAAGCACTGAAAAAAGCTATTTTATCGTGGGAAAAAGTCACGGCAGTAGATCCCGATTACAAGGATGTTCAGCAGAATCTGAAGAAGGCTATCCTGCTGAACGACCGACTGGAAAGGATTAAGACAAGCACGACTCAATAAGGGCCAATGAAAACCCCTTGACATCAGCCATACCTTGTCGGCTATAGTCGATTCTATTTGATTACCACAGGGTCACTGCAATACCGCAACCCAAGATCTGATACATGCAGGTGGGACAACATGCCCCAGGTGCCGAACATTACCGTCCAGTTGGTTCACATCCAAGGCCCATTGAAAGGGCAGATCCAGGATTTTTCACAATTTCCCGTTCATATCGGCCGACACTCTTCGTGCCAGGTTAGGTTTGATAAAGACCTGACTACCCTTTCCAGGCGGCATGCCCGTATTGATCGACAAGGAAACCGATTTCGTATCATCGACGCCAGTACCAACGGCACCTACGTCAACGGAAAACGAATCGCAGACGTGTACCTGAGGGACGGCGATGTGATCACCTTTTCCGAAAATGGTCCTAAAGCCAGTTTCCTGACCAAAATTGAAGCCGGCGAGACACCCATCGCGAATGCACGGTCGGCGCAACCGGCTCAACCGATGCCACCGTCGCCGGTTTCACCGGCGCACCCGCAGATGCCGGCACCCATGCCAGCGACTCCGTCAGCGGTGCCTTCGACGCCTCCCCCCCATATCCCTGAACCCGGCTTGACCGCAGGCCCCGGGTTGGAAATCCCCGTCATCAGCGTCAATGCACCACTGGTCATCCAATTCGGGCCGACGCTTCAGAGCTACAACCTGCTTCCCGTGACCATCGGCACCGATCCGGCTTGCGACTTCGTGATCGCCAACGATGCCCTTGCCGGACGACACATCCAGATATTTTTCAGCGACAACGAATACTATGCAAAAGATTTGACGGGAAGAGGAATGGTCTCGATCAATGGCCGTCCGGTTGGAACGCAATCGGTAATCGCCCAGGGAGCGGAACTGACACTGACCGATAAGGGGCCCAAATTCAGGTTTCTGGGTGGTGGCCGGTTGGCGGAGATACAAGATGTGGTGCCGGAGCCCTTGGAAAAGACCGATGCCGGATCCGATCTTAAGGAATTAGATAGCGAGCCATCAGTACCGCAAAAAAAATCAAAGTCGCTGTTTAAAAACTTCTTCAGTTAACCCGTCCATATTAACAGCAGATATAATCCATTTATTAATCATCACCGCCACCTTTTGTCTGGTCCTTCCGTCTGATACGGTGCCTGTTGACGCCGGTCCCAAATTCGCAGCAATCTAATCACAACTACCACATATTGTATCTTTAGCCATACACGCATACTATATGGGATGTAGGATGTAACATCTGACTCGTTTGCCATCCAATAGATCGTTCAATGAAATGAATGTAAGAAATGCTGATATCAAATCAGCTGTTTTTGGGTGCGTCTGCCATCACCAGGGGGTTGTCAAAATCAAAACCGAACAAGCGGGGGTTTTCGCCGATCACAGCGGCGGTGAAGATGGAGAAGACGTAATCGTAAGTTTCATCCGGCACTTTATTCCGGTAGGCGGATATCAATTGCCAGAAATTGCGTTCCCGGGGATTTTCCGGCATGGTCTGGATCAGTTTGACCACCCGCCGCTCTCCCCAATTGTAGGAGGCCATCACCAGCAGACCGGACGCCTGGGCGTCGGTCGTGTAAATGTCTCTGAGGTAGCGGGCGGCCGCCCGGGTGGATTTGTCAAAATTATGGCGCTCGTCCAAAAGGTCCACCACAGCGTCATCTTTGAGGGGGCCGATGCGAAGTCCGTATCTTTCAGCGGTTGAGGGGATAAACTGCCACATGCCCTTGGCGATGCCAAAGCGGGTGGGCGGCCCGACGGCCTGGTGATCGAGGTTGCTTTCCTGGACGGCCAGGTAAAAAAACTGGGCCGGAAGATCTTCATCGGCCAACGCCTCGAGGATCTTGGGGATATACCCTTGGCGCTTGGCTCGACGAATGACCCGCGAAAGCCGCTTGCTGGACTGCCAGTTTTCGATATACCCGGTGACCTCTTCCACAAATCCATCGGGCATGTTGATCTCGCACTCGCCGAATCGATGCGCCATGCGCATGATGATCGTTTCCTGTTCACTCAGCCCCTTGCTGTAGACACCCAGGCTCTCCACATAACGGTCGTAGCTTTGTTCGAGCTTTTTCTTCTGGTCGTTGACCGCGTCGATCTGTTTGTTGGCCGCCATGGATTTTCGCTGTTCGGCTTCCACCCGCAGCTTGATCAGATCGATCTCCAGCGCCCGCATGGTGTAGAATACCTCGGCGGCCAGTGTGCGCTGCTCGACCACCTGGCTGTGCTTGTACCAGGCCACGCCGCTGGTAGCGACCAGCAACAGCACCACCAGACCGATGATGGCGCCATATGTCAGGTGCTGTTTTTTCTGCACCTCGACGAAAGCCCGGCGAACCATCATGGTGTGCTCGCCACCGCCTTGGCGCAGGGTCTTGCCGAAATAGTGGTCCTTGTAGTGGTCGAGGCTGGCTGGATCGCTCGAGGCTGGATTTGCTGATATGGTTGTTGCTTGCGGTGTGAGGGTCGGTGGTTGGTAAACCGGTGGTACCGCCGCAGGCCTTTCGACATCGAAAAAAAGCGTGGGTCCCCCTGCCCCCAGTTGAATTCGCCCAATTCCGAAAAGAGTCACCCGATCGATGCGCTGGCCGTCGACAAAGACCCCGTTGGCGCTGTTTAGATCCTTGATCCACCACTGCCCATTTTTCCAGAAAACGTCAGCGTGTCTGCGGCTGACCCCGCTGTCTGGAATGCTGAGGGCACATTCCGAATGA
>NZ_JASJGN010000101.1:0-17726 GCF_033791525.1 Desulfosarcina sp. | reverse complement strand
GCCAAAGTACCTTTTGATTGGGAGAACGATGCCGTACCCGCGAGTGCCGAGGTGCAACTCGGGAAAATGTTTACGCCATCATTTGGTACCTACGTGGACGGTCTTATCGGTATTGGTAGCGACAAACCCTATGACTGGGGAGTTGGCGTAGGGCTGCGCTTTAATTACTGATAAAGAAACAGGCTTGGGGGTCGGGTTTCAGGTGTAAAAAGTATATTATTTTAATGTGTTAGGATGTTAATGCTATTCACGATTAAACTTTATAGAATATTTTTTTATTATATTACAATTCTGATATTGCTCTCCTCGGCCAGTCATGCGGACTGGATAAACCTTTCCGGTGCCGAGAATGCCCGCAATATCGCCGAGATTTATGTCGAAAAGGATCGTGTTCGTATCCTAATGGAAATATTCGTCGACGATTTGACGGTATTTGCGGAACTGATCCCGGAGAGTTTCTTTTCCGAACCGCTTCCCGGCCGACCGGGCCTGGCGAAACGCCAGCAGATCTTTGCCGAACGGGTTCTCCAGGTCGTCACGGACCAGGGCGAGAAACTTCATGTCAATTTCGCATTGGTAGAACCGCGAATCCGCGTCAAGCGGCCGTCTCCTTTTGCCGGGAAGATCAGTCCCTTCACCCGGCAAATAATACCAGGTCCGCCCGCGGACAAACGGGTCCTTTATGCTGAGCTAATCTATCCCTTTGAAGAAAAGCCAAAGTCGTTGACCTTCATCCCTCCGCAAGACGACAATGGACTGCCAAAATCCAGCATCGGTTTCATCTGTAACCACCAGGGGGTGACGGTGGTCGACTTTCGTATCCTCTCGCAAGGGAGCACCCTCCATCTCAACTGGGACGACCCGTGGTATTCCGAATTCGATAAGAAACCGTTGCGGCGCAAAATCGGTTCCGGGATGCGCACCTTCCTCTACATTGAACCGTTTGAGGTGCGCAACGAGATATTGGTGCGGGTTAAGGACATGATGAACTGGATTGATTTCGACCTGCGCGGAGATAAGACTATTGAAGAAGATGAGTTCAACCGCGTCCGCGAGCAGATCGGTCAATTTTTCATGGAACGGGAGAATGTGCGCATCGACGGTCAACGGCTCAAACCGATCCTCGACAGGACCGCCTTCGTCGAATCATCGCTGCAGCGCAGTCGCTTCATTGAAATCCCGGAGCAGGTGCCCCTCAACTCAGCTATGGTCGGGGTGATTGTCACCTATCTGACCGACGGGATGCCGCAAGAGGTCACCACAACCTGGGAGCTCTTCTCGGAGCGGGTGCAGAATGTGACCGCACGCATGACCGACCCGGCCGGACCTTTCCCCTACGACCTGACCCCTGACGATAATGTCTTGAAATGGAACAACTACCTGAAAACCTACACCATCCCCACCGTCGAAAAGATCAATGTCGCCGACCAGCATCGCGGGGTGCCGGTACCGCTCGGGAGTGTGGTCTGCATCGTCTTACTGCTTCCCATTAGTTGGAGTGTCCTGCAACGTAGGAAGCATGGTGATTCAGTCAAACCACTATTCGGACTGATCGGCCTGCTATTTATCGGTGCACTGGTGTTGATCCCGGTTTTCCAGGTTCCAGTCGGCGGCAGTGCCCGGGCCAGTCAGTTTGCTGCGGAAGACGGCCAGGTGGTCCTCGATAGCCTTATGAAGAACGTCTACCGCGCTTTCGACTTCCGTGACGAGGAGGATGTTTATGATAAATTGGCCATATGTGTCAGTGGTGAATTGCTATCCGACCTCTATCTGCAGCAGCGGCGGTCACTGGTGGTCGAGCAGGCCGGCGGAGCCCAGGCTAAGGTGAAGGAAGTCGCCATCGAAGATGTGGTGGTTGGCAAGTCGACCAAACATGACGGCGCCCTCGATCTTCGGGCGCAATGGACGGCGCTTGGGCAGGTCGGCCACTGGGGGCATGTCCATAGTCGCCAGAACCGTTACGATGCAATCGTCACGATTAAGCCAATGGCTGGTGCATGGAAAATCATTGACCTCGAATTGATAGAGGAGAACCGGCTGTTTTGATTTCTGGAAAACATAAAATGAGATATCCAAATCATACCACAATATTTGCGATAGCTGTGCTTACTGCTGTTATGTCTTGATTTATACCTGCATACGTTAGCTTGTGTTTTTATCTATCCGTATAATTTGTGCCAAAATTCTAAAACTGATTATTTGTTCGATCCGTATGCATTCTTTAATTTCAGGCTTTGCTTCAGATAGGCCTTGAGCTTCTGCTGCACCTGGCCGTAAAGCGTTTCAGGGGGGAAGTTGCCTTCTGCGTTGGGCGCTCCGGCAGCTGTTCCGGTGAGAATTTCGATGCCCGCTTCAACGGTGGCGACCTGCCAGATCTTGAACTGTCCCTGCTTAACCGCATCCACGACGCTTTTTTTCAGCATTAGGTTCTTCACGTTGGCCGCCGGGATCATCACGCCCTGACTGCCGGTCAGCCCTTTGCTGCGGCAGACCTCGAAGAACCCTTCGATCTTCTGGTTCACCCCCCCGATAGCCTGGACCTGGCCCTTCTGGTTCACCGAACCGGTGACGGCAATTCCTTGGCGGATAGGCACTCCTGACAGGCTGGAGAGGATGGCGTAAAGCTCCGTGGACGAGGCGCTGTCGCCGTCGATGCCGCTGTAGCTCTGTTCGAAGGTCAGGCTGATGGACAGGCTCAGCGGGTAGCGCTGGGCAAAGGTGCGCCCCAGGTATCCGGAGAGGATCAGCACGCCCTTGTCATGCGTTTTCCCGGATAGCTTGGATTCACGCTCGATGTTAATGACGCCGGATTTACCCATGAAGGTCTCGGCGGTGATGCGTGACGGCCGGCCGAAGGCGATTTCACCCATCTGGTAGACGGCCAGCGCATTGACCTGGCCGACTTCCTCCCCGTCCACGTCGATCATGATGGTGTCTTCCACATAGTTTTCGTGGATTTTCTCTTCATACAGATTATAGCGGAAGCGATACTCCGTGAAGGCCTTGACCACGTAGAGGGATGTCACCCGGTCGGCATTGTCTTTTTTGGCCCAGTAATCGGCCTCTTTGATCACCCCCACCACGGAGCCGAAGCGCAAAGAGAGCTTGCTTTTGCTGTCGATGGCTTTTTCACCATACTCAACCACGGCCGAGACCCCGTCGGGGGTAAACGGCAGCAGGTTTTCGTCTCGGCAGACCCGTGCGATGAATTGGGCATAGAGCCTTACGGTCTCGTCGGTGCGGACCACTTCATAGTCAAAGTCCGCCCGCACCCGGAAGATCTTGTTGAATTTAGGATCGTAGTTCTGCAGAATCTGGAAAGGCTCGTAACCCCCCAGCAGAATCACTTTTACGTCCAGGGCCACCGGTGTCGGCCGCAGGGAGGCGGTGCCCATGCCCATGTCGTGGGCCATGTCCTCAATGCAGAGCACCTTGTTCTGCAGGGCGCGTTTGAGCGATTCCCATACCTGGCGATGGGCAAGTGCCGACTCCACTTCCAGGATGAGAAAACCACCGTTGGCCTGCAGCAGGGACCCGGACTGAACCATGGTGAAGTCGGTGACCAGGGTGCCCATGAAGGCCTTTTTTTCGATGCGACCAAACACGTTCTGATAGGTGGGGTTGGTTTCGAATACCACCGGTGCCCCCTCCATGCCGGAGCGGTCCTGCAGCACGTTGACCCGGTAACGATTTAAGGAAAGTTCCCTGGCATCCTCAGGCGCGTTGCCGTTGCCTTCCGTTTCCTGTTGCCGGGGCAGGAAGAGGGCCACATTGTCCACCATGTCTTCCTGCAGTTCATCCAGGAATTGTAGAATTTCCGTTTGATCCTGGTAATTCTCACGGACCAAATCCAAACGGTTTTTCACCACGAACCGAGCCAGTTTTCCGGCCGATTGCTGGATCTCCTTTTGTTGGGTGTGGTTGATCCGGTTGACTTCCCGCATGGCTGTCTGGATCTCTTCCTGGAAGGATTGAATAGTCTGTTCGATACCGGCCCGCTCCTGATCGGAAAGGCTTTCGAACTCCTCCTCGGTATAGGGCGCTTCCCCGTTCAAGGCGATGGTCTGGTAGCCTGACGGCGTTTTATCCAGCTTCAGGTGCTTTTCCAGGGCCGATCGATCCAACGCCTCGAAGTGGTCTTTTATCTGCTGCCCGTATCTTTTCTGGATCTCGATGATCTTCTCATGAAACGGATCCGTCTGAAATTCTTTGGGCAGGCGAATTTTGAGGTCAGTGATCAGCCGGTTGAGGCTTTTGGCAAAACGGGCGGCTTGGCCGGGGTGCACCGGCAGTGCTTTAGGTCGATACTCATCCTTGAAATTGTTGACCATGCACCAGTCCGCAGGCGTGGGCAAGGCTTTGGCTGCCTTACGGATGAGCTCCTGCACGATGGTGGTTTTGCCGGTGCCTTCCGGACCGGTAACGAAGATGTGGTATCCGGCGCTTTTCATCTCCAGCCCGAAGGTGATGGCTCGCACGGCACGCTCCTGGCCGATTACCTGGTCCAGCGGCTCGATGTCGGCGGTGGTTTCAAAATTGAACATGGATGGCTGGCACAGGCAGCGCAGGTCGGACAGCTTTACTTCGTTTCGGGCGGTCATAGTCGCTCCTGATTCGTGGATGAAGAATACAACGAATATCCAATGTCGAACAGGGAACCGCAGAATGATGAAGGAAGGAACTCTGTCTTTTAAATATCGCTATCGCGCAGCGATCCCTTCCTTCGACATTCGTGATTGAAAATTGGACATTCTACAGTTCGCTTTTCTCCTGGGTTTCCGTAACCGTGAGCTTTATCCTGAGAGACAGTTCGTCCAACTGCGCCTTGGCCGCCTCCGACGGGGCATTGGTGAGCAGACAGGCGGCGCGCTGGGTCTTGGGAAAGGCGATCACGTCGCGGATGGAAGGCTCGCTGCAAAGCAGCATCACCAGCCGGTCGAATCCGAAGGCGATACCCCCGTGGGGCGGGGCGCCGGACTCTAACGCATCAAGCAGAAAGCCGAACTTCTCCTGGTAGACATCCGGCGGCATGCCTAACGCTGCAAAGACCCGCTGTTGGAGCTCCATGTCGTGGATACGAATGCTGCCGCCGCCCACTTCGAAGCCGTTGAGCACCAGGTCGTAGGCCCGTGAGCGAACGGCCAGGGGGTCGGTTTCCAGTTGGTCGTAGTCTTCCTCCAGGGGAGCGGTAAAGGGGTGGTGCAGGGCCTGGTAGCGCTTTTCCACCTCGTCGTATTCGAACATGGGAAAGTGGGTGACCCACACAAAGTCAAACCGGTTGTCGTCGATGAGCCCCAGCTGTTTACCCAGGTGGTTGCGCAGGTGTCCCAGGGCCTCGTTGGTGACTTTGGGCTGGTCCGCCACAAAAAAGACTAGATCGCCGGGGGCCATGTCGATCCTTTCGGCCAGGCGGGCCTTCTCCTCGTCGGTGAAGAATTTGGCGATGGGGGACTGCCAGGCATCTTCGCGCACCTTGATCCACGCCAGGCCCTTGGCCCGGTAAACGGCCACGAACGCAGTCAGGTCATCGATCTCTTTGCGTGAAAAGTCGATGCATCCCTTGGCGTTCAGGGCTTTGACGATACCACCCTTTTTGACCACATTGGCGAAGACCTTGAAACCGGAGCCTTCAACGATGTCGGAAATGTCTTTGAGTTCCAGGCCGAAGCGCGTGTCGGGCTTGTCCAGGCCGTAACGTTCCATGGCCTCGGTGTAAGTCAGTCGGGGAAAAGGGCGGGGCAGTGATTGGCCCATGACCTCGTCGAACAGGCTGGCCATCATGCCTTCGCTGACGTCCATGAGGTCTTCCTCGCCCACAAAGGACATTTCCATATCGATCTGGGTGAACTCCGGCTGGCGGTCGGCCCGCAAATCCTCGTCCCGGAAGCAGCGCACGATCTGATAGTAGCGGTCGAAACCGGATATCATCAGCAGCTGCTTGAACAATTGGGGAGACTGGGGCAGGGCGTAGAACTGGCCGGCATTGACACGGCTGGGCACCAGATAGTCCCGGGCGCCTTCCGGGGTGCTTCTGGTTAGCACCGGCGTCTCGATGTCCAGGAATCCGTTGTCGTTCAAAAAGCGTCGCACCGATGCGCCGGCCTTGTGCCGGGTGATGAGGTTGCGCTGCAGCGGCGGGCGCCGCAGGTCCAGATGCCGGTTTTTAAGGCGGATGGGTTCGGAGACATCCACGTTGTCCTCGATCAGGAATGGCGGGGTCTTGGCCGGATTGAGAATTTTCAGCTCATCCACCAGTACCTCGATCTCACCGGTGGGCAGCTTGGCGTTGATCATGCCGTCGGGCCGGGGCTCCACCCGACCGCGGATGCCAAGGACGAATTCGCTGCGCAACATGTGCGCCTTGGCATGGATGTCCGGATTGATCTCCGGGTTGAAGACGACCTGGGTTATCCCCTCCCGGTCACGAAGGTCGATGAAAATCACGCCGCCGTGATCCCGCCGTCGCAGGACCCAGCCCATCAGGATGACTTCTTTGCCCATATCCTGGGCACTCAGGGCGTTGCAGTGATGGGTTCTTCTCATGTCGCCGAGGATCTCAGCCAATGGATTGCTCCTTTTTGGAAAATGTTTCGATCAATGTGTCCACGATCACACCCACGGGGATGTCTTTTTGGGTTTTGTCGGCCATGTTTCGAAGCGCCACCATTCCCGATTCCAGTTCACTCTCCCCAACGATGAGCACCCGACCGGCACCAGCGCGATTGGCTTGCTTCATCTGGGCCTTCAGGCTCTTGCCCCCATATTCCATGGCGGCGCCGATGCCTTTGAGCCCCAGAGCGGCAGACCATTCGAAGGCCAGTTTCTTGGCCGGTTCACCCAACGCGGCGATATACAGGTCAGGCGGTCGAATGGTCGCCGGGGCGTTCAACGCGACGATTTCCGCCAGGCGGTCGAAACCGATGGCAAAGCCGATGGCCGGGACCTCAGGCCCGCCCAGGGAACCGACCAGTCCGTCGTAGCGCCCGCCGCCCGCTACGGCACTCTGGGCGCCCAACGCGCCGGTCTGGATCTCGAAAGCGGTGCGGGTATAGTAATCCAGCCCGCGTACGAGCTGTTTGTCTACGTTGAATGGAACGCCCAGCTGGGTCAGCATATCGGTGACCGTCGAGAAGTGGCTGCTGCAGTCATCGCACAGGTAGTCGAGGATGGCCGGGGCGCCCTTCATGGCTTCCCTGCAGCCGGGAACCTTGCAGTCCATTACTCGCAAGGGATTGCGGTCTTTTCTGCGCAAACAGTCACTGCACAGGGATGAGGCCGCCTTGGCAAGCAGCGTGGACAGGGCCTCCTTGAACCGGGGTCGGCAGACGGGGCAGCCCAAAGAGTTGACGTGGGCCGTGGTGTCGGTCACGTTCAGGCGCTCGAACAGGGTGCGCAGCAGAAAAATTAGCTCCACATCCGCGTAAGGCGCCGCCACACCGAAAATTTCCGCATCGATCTGGTAGAATTGGCGGTAGCGGCCCTTCTGGGGCCGTTCCCGACGGAACATGGGGCCGATGGTGTAGAATTTGCGAACGGGATCCTGGGCATACATCTTGTGCTGGATATATGACCGGCATATGGATGCCGTGGCCTCGGGCCGCAGGGTCAGTTGATCACCTTTGCGGTCGGCAAAGGTGTACATCTCCTTTTCCACGATATCCGTGTCCTCACCAATGCTTCGCGCGAACAGTTCGGTCTTTTCCATGATGGGAATGCGGATTTCCCGGTAGCCGAAATCTTCGAAAAGGGCGATGGCGGTGCGTTCGATTTGCTGCCACAGCTCGGTTTCACCGGGCAGGATGTCCTTGAATCCTCTGATCAGTTGTATGTTTGGTTGGCTCATTGGTTAACCAATACCTTTCGGGCATTCTGTAACCCCATGATGACGCGCCGCCGCAGTCTGCCGGCGAACGTTGACGGCTTCGTAAAAAGTCCGATATCTGCGTTACGCTTCAGCCCTCGTCACTGCGGCGTACGATAAGTACGCTGCCTACGGCACCCGCGATAGCGGTATTCTCGGGATGGAACATGAATGTTCGCCGTAAGGATCTTGATTGGTTTTACATTCGCTCGCTTAAGCTCGCTTTCGCGGCCCGCAAGCCTTGATCTCGAACCTTTTACGAAGCCGTCGGAAATCCGACTTTCCACAAGTTCATCAACGTTTACGCGTAAACCTGAACATCTATCCCAGGATTTCGCGGATAGTCAACATTAATTTGGCGCAGATGGGTGGACGTCATCGTTTACCGGCAAAATCGGCAAGGATGCAGGCCAGCAGCAGGGTGCGTCGAGGCAGGCTGGATTTGATCATGTATTCGTCGGGGCTGTGGTCCCTGCCGCCGATGGGTCCCATGCCGTCGACGACCGGGGTGCCGGCCTGGGCAATCGTGTTGGCGTCGGATACACCCGGGCGACATTCCGAGCTGACGGGTATACCCAGGCGTCCGGCAATCTTTTCGACGCGGGCGTACAGGCTCTGGTTGGCATCGCCGGCGGGCATGGGCGGTCGGCCGGAGATGATTTCCAGGGTGGAGGCGGTGCCGGTCACCCGGGTGTCGGCGGAGATCCTGGCCAGGCGGTTTTTCAGCCTCTCTCCATCTTCAGGCCGGTTGAACCGGAAGTCCAGCCGGGCCCCGGCGTGTTCGGCCACGGTGTTGGGGCCGATGCCGCCGGTCACCGTCCCCACATTGGCGGAGATTCCCCGATCCGGGTCGTTGAGCGCCTCGATGGCCAGGGTCTTATGGGCCATTTCCAGGATGGCGCTGGCCTTGTTGGCCCCGGCAAAGGCGGCGTGGCCGGCCCGGCCCTTAATTGCAAGTCTGGCTGACAGATTCCCCTTTCTCGCAGTAACGACCTCACCGTTGAGTCCGCCGGCTTCCAGTACAAAAGCGCAGGTGCTTTTGCGTGCTTCCTGGCGGATCAAGGTCTTGGATCTTCCGGAGCCGATTTCTTCATCGCTGTTGAGTACAAACGCGATCGGTATACGGTTTAGCAGACCGATGGCGGAAAGGGCCTTGAGGGCAAAAATCCCCGCTACCAGTCCACCTTTCATATCAATGACTCCGGGGCCGTATGCCCGGGTGTCATCCTCCCGGAAACCGGTAAAATCCGTGTCTGCAGGAAAGACCGTATCCATATGCCCAACCAAGAGCACCCCACCGGCATCGGTCGGCGGGCATGGGGTGCGGACAACCAAATGGTTGCCGATGGCTTCCTCTTCGATTACCGTTGCTGACAGGCCACATCCGGCCAACGCGTCGGTGACCACGCGGCCAACCGCATCTACGCCGATCTTGTTGTGGCTGCCGCTGTTGATGCAGACCATTTTTTTCAACAGGGCGAACATCCCGCGTTGATGGGTTGTCAAATGCGTTCGAAGACGATCGTCCATGGCAGTCACTCTACCGGCAGGCTAATTCGGGGTTGGTATAATGGTTCGGATTAACAGCCCTCACGGCAAATGGCAATCGTTTTGTAAATTGCCGGCAATAAAGGCGTTGCGGCCACTTCGCATTGTTGACATGGGTGTTGATTTTGGATACCGTAATTTCTTTTCCACAGCGGCTAAAAACACACCACCTTCAGGATGGCACCATGATTATCGGGTTGGATGTAGGCGGTACCCACACGGATGTGGTCCTTTTAGGACAAGAGGGGCTGGTGCGGCAGATCAAAGTCACCACCAACCCGTCTGACCTGTTTGCCACCGTGCTCACAGGCCTGGAAAAAATCACCGAAGGCATCGATCCCGCCCGTATCAGCCGGGCGGTACTTTCCACCACCCTGGCCACCAACCGCATCGTGCAGGGTCGGATCCCCGAGGTGGGAATGATCGTTTCCTCCGGTCCGGGAATGGATCCCGAACTGTTTCGAACCGGCCCGCATTATCACGCCGTGACCGGGGCCATCAATCACCGGGGGCGGGAGATTACTCCCATCGATGAGGGTCAGGTGTTGAAGGCGGCCGACAGTCTGAAAAAAAACGGGATTCGCCACGTGGGGGTGGTTTCCAAATTTTCCGTTAGAAACCCCGCTCACGAGTTGGCTGTCGGTGATCTTCTCGGCGATCGCTTCGAAAAGGTGTTTCTGGGCCACCGGATCGCGGGACACCTCAACTTCCCACGCCGCATAGCCACCACTTTTCTGAATGCTTCGGTTTACCCCATTCACAAGGATTTTTTCGAGGCCGTGGTCAATTCACTGGCCAAAAAGGGGCTCAGTGTGCCCATCCGCATCCTGAAACCCGATGGCGGGAATATGCGTTTCGATGCCTCCATCGACCATCCGGCCCAGACCATCCTGTCCGGGCCGGCGGCCAGTGTAATGGGTTCCGTGGCCTTTGCGCCCAAGGATGAAGTCTGCCTGGTGCTGGACATCGGCGGCACCACGACGGACATGGCGGTGCTGGTCAACGGCGTGCCGCTGCTCGATCCGATGGGAATCAGCATTGGGGACCACAAGACGCTGATCCGTTCCCTGGAAACGGTTTCCATCGGTGTCGGCGGAGACAGTGCCGTGCGGGTGGTGGACGGAAAGATCCATATCGGTCCGGACCGGCTGGGCATGGCCATGGCCTACGGCGGGCCGGTACCCACCCCTACGGACGCTATTTTTCTGCTGGGCATCGGCCATGGGGGCGATCCGGAAAAAGCCCGGGAGGCTATCCAGTCGGTGGCCCAAGCCCTGGGTACCGATCTTCAGGATGCGGCCAATCGGATTTTTGATCAGGCCTGCCGGACGATTCTGGATGAAGCCGGTTCCATGGTCGAGCGGATCAACGCCAAACCGGTGTACACGGTCCACGAGTTGTGGGAGGGACATCGCCTGCAACCCCGGAAGATTCTGGTGCTGGGCGGCCCGGCCCCCTGGTTTGCCACGGGTTTGGAACGCTTGAGTGAGAGTCGGGTGACTGTGGTTCCCCGGTGGACGGTGGCCAATGCCATCGGTGCCGGTCTGGCCCGCACGACCTGCGAGGTGACCTTTTTTGCCGATACGGAGCGGGAAATCGCCACCGCACCGGAGGAGAATTTCACCACCGTGATTCCGTCGACCTACACCAAGGAAGACGCCGTCGACGCGACCCTGGATCTGCTTCGCCGCAAGGCAATCGCCCGGGGCGCCAATCCCGAACACCTGGAGCTGGAAGTCACCGAGGCCATGTCATTCAATATGGTTCGCGGATTTTATACCACCGGCAGGAACATCCGGGTTACGGCCCAGGTCAAACCCGGGCTGATACATGGCTACGACCCGATTGCGGAAAAGATCATGGACAGCAGTTTTCCCTGAAGGTTTTAATTGTTATTACCTTGATATAGTGTTCATCCACAAATGGTAGATTTTGGTTCAGGCCAAGGCCGCAGCGATGTTGAAATTGACGGCGTAGCCGTAGCAGCGCTACGTTGAGGATAGCGCTGAAGCTTCACTACGTGCTTAAAATCGCGAGAACGCCGGCCTGGGCCGAAAGATGCTGTTTGTGGGCGAACACTGATGGAGTCTGCCATGCTGCGCGCCAAACATAAAACCGGCCTGGTCTTTTTCCCCGCTTTCGACTGGGCCATCAGCCCCACCCATCCGGAACGTGAAGAGCGGCTGCTTTACACCCAGGATCAGGTGTTCGAAGAGGGCATTCTGGACATCGAGGGTATCATCGAATACAAACCCGACCTGGTTACCAAAAAGGACGTTCAGCGGGTCCACTTCTGCGTGCCGGACCTGTGGGCCGTGATGACCGAGTC
This sequence comes from Desulfosarcina sp., assembly GCF_033791525.1. Taxonomy (GTDB): domain Bacteria; phylum Desulfobacterota; class Desulfobacteria; order Desulfobacterales; family Desulfosarcinaceae; genus Desulfosarcina. Next base: position 5,988 of record NZ_JASJGN010000101.1, on the reverse strand, counting down.
CCATTTCATTAGCGCCGGCGGCGCCAAGACCATTGCCATGGCCGTGATGGACAAGCAGGTGGAGCGCGGGTTCGCCCTGGTACGGCCGCCGGGGCACCATGCCAACCGGGTGGTCCACGGTGCCAGAGGGTTCTGCAATGTCAACATCGAAGCCATCATGGTCGAATATATCCGCCAGGCTTACGGGGTCAACCGGGTGGCCATCGTGGACACGGACTGCCACCACGGCGACGGTACCCAGGAGATCTACTGGCACGATCCGGATACCCTGTTCATCTCCATCCACCAGGACGGCCGCACCCTCTACCCCGGCTCGGGGTTTTTGAGCGAACTGGGCGGGCCCAATGCCGTGGGCAGCACCATCAATATCCCGCTGCCGCCCAACACCTCTGGGGAGGGGATCCTGCATGCCATTCGAGAAGTGGTGCTTCCCATTTTGAAGGAATTTCAGCCGGACATTGTCGTCAACTCTGCCGGACAGGACAACCACTATTCTGACCCCATCACCAATATGAATTTTTCGGCCCAGGGGTATGCCGAGCTGACAACCCTGCTCAAACCCGACATTGCCGTTCTGGAAGGCGGGTATGCCATCGAGGGGGCGCTGCCTTATGTGAATGCCGGCATTATTCTGGCCATGGCCGGCATGGATTACAGCCACCTTCAGGAGCCCGATTTCGACCCCGTGAAAATCCGGCAGTCCCCGGAGGTTTCCCGCTGGGTGCACAAAACCTGCGACAAGGTGCTGGAAAACTGGCACCAGCGGCGGCACCTGGCAGACGTCTACCGGGGGGATTGCCAACTCATGAACCGGGATCGCGACATCTACTACGATACAGACAATATCCATGAGCACCAACAGGAGACCATCCGGGTTTGCGACAGCTGCGGGGGCGCCCTGAAAATCGATTCCGCCGCCCGGGGGATGAAACATATCCTGGCGGTGCACATCCCGCGAAACGTCTGCGAGAGTTGCCGCAAACAGGGCTACCAGTGGTATGATTCGGCCGACACGACCCGATACGATAAGGTTTACCTCCAGGATCGTTCCGGGGATGTGATTACAGAAAAAAGCCAGGCGACCTGACCCGGAAACACAAAATCTTAAATAACAAACTCCAAATTACAAATCTCATTAAATTCCAAATTACAATGTCCAAATCCCCAAAAGGGCAAAAACCGACCGATGATGTCACTTGAATTTATCCAATTTGATTGGAATGTCCTTTCTTCAAGACCGTAAGGTTTGGGATTTTTAATTTGGTTATTGTGATTTATTTGTCATTTGGGTTTTGGTTATTGTAATTTATCCTTCATCGCCTTTTCCCATCGACGAGATCCCATGTCTTACTCCCGACAAGCCGCCATTCGATCCAACCTGGAACAACGCGCCCGGGTAATCGATGCCGTCCGCGCCTTTTTTTCCTCAGCGGGATTTCTGGAAATTGAAACACCGGTACGCATCCCGGCACCGGCTCCGGAGATCCATATCGACGCCCAGGAAACGGGAGACTGGTTTTTGCAGACCTCACCGGAACTTTGCATGAAACGGCTCCTGGCCGCCGGCTATGAGAAGATCTTCCAGATCTGCCGGTGCTTCCGTAAAGGCGAGCGCGGTGGCCGCCACGTGCCGGAAATGACCCTGCTGGAGTGGTATGCGGCAGGCCTTGATTATCTGGACCTGATGACTCAGTGTGAGGAATTAATCGGTTTTGTGGCCGCCCGAACGGACATCGGCCGGCGGCTCGTCTACCAGGGGCAAACGGTCGACCTGACACCGCCGTGGGATCGGTTGACGGTGGCCGAGGCCTTCGAACGGTTCGGTGGGATGACGGTTCAGCAGGCACTCGACAGGGAATGCTTCGACGAGATCATGGGCCTCGACATCGAACCGCAGCTTGGCGTGGAGCGGCCACTGTTTCTCTACGACTACCCGGCCCGCTGTGGCGCCCTGGCCCGGCTCAAGCCCGCTGACCCCTCGGTGGCCGAGCGATTCGAACTTTATATCGCCGGCATGGAACTGTGCAACGCCTTCAGCGAACTCACGGATCCGCAAGAGCAGCGCGTCCGTTTCGACGCCGATAACCGCGCCCGAGGAGCAATCGGCAAAACGGTTTATCCCATTGCCGAACCGTTTCTCCAGGCTCTGGAAAGCATGCCGTCGGCTGCCGGAATTGCTTTGGGATTCGACCGGCTGGTGATGCTTCTTACCGGCGCGGCATCAATCGACGAGGTGGTTGCGTTTGTACCGGAAGAGCTCTAGTATCTATCCAGAAACGGTATCTTTCGGCCCAGGCTGGCGTTCTCCCGATTTTGTGATCCTCGACGTAGCGCTGCTACGCCTGCGGTCCCAAAATCGCTGCGGCCTTAGCCTGAACCGAAACCTACCATTTGCGGGCGGACACAGCCTAACTACCATCTCATAGGATGATAAAAATAACCCAAGGAGACAAACCATGAGCGAACTCAAACGCACGATTTTATATGACTGCCACCTCAAATCAGGCGCCCAGATGGTACCGTTCGGCGGGTGGGACATGCCAGTGATGTACGGCGGGGGGATTCTGGCCGAACACCTGGCCACCCGCAAGGGTGCCGGACTGTTCGATGTCTCCCACATGGGCCGGTTTGTGTTTCGGGGTTCAAGAGCGCTAGAATTTCTGCAATATGCGCTTACCAACAACGCCGAGGCTCTGGATAGCCTCGACAGGGGAGCCCAGTACACACTGATCCCCACCACAGCCGGCACGGCGGTGGACGATGCCTATCTCTACCGGTTCGAAGACGACGAATACTTGTTGGTGGTCAATGCCGGTAACCGTGACAAGGACTGGCAGCATTTCCAGGAACTGCTGAAAACGTTCGATCATGTAGAACTCATCGACCGCAGTGACGATCTGGCCATGGTGTCGGTGCAGGGGCCGACATCCCGTTCGATGGTGTCGGCAATCATCGCGGCTGGGCGTTTGCCGGAGCCCGCGAGAAACGCACTGAGCACGGTGTCTATCGCCGGTGCCAGGGTTCTGCTGGCGCGTACCGGATACACTGGTGAACCACTGGGGTTCGAGTTGTTCATTCCCCGCGCTGCAGCGGTGGATGTCTGGGAACGGCTGGTGGAAAATGGAGCCACGCCCGTGGGCCTGGGCGCCCGGGACACCCTGCGGTTGGAAGCGGCGCTGCCCCTTTACGGTCATGAACTGGGCACGGATTCCGACGGACATGAAATACCCATTTTTGCCTGTCAGCTGGCCAAGTTCGGCGTCAGTTTTTCTCCATTGAAGGGCGATTTTATGGGACGCCGGTCCCTGGCGCGCCAGCACGACGCGTTCCGGAAAATCCTCTTCCGGGATTTCTCGGCCATGGCCGATCTGCCCCGGATGATCCGGCCGCTGGTATTGGCCGGGCGCGGCATCGCCCGCCAGGGAGCCAAGGTGTTTGACGGTGACAGAATCGTGGGGACCGTCACCAGCGGCACCATGGTGCCCTATTGGGAATTTGCAGGTCAAAGCGTTCATGCCGACCTCAGTGACACGAATCAGCGGCGCTCCATCTGTCTGGCCTATATTGACAGCGATATCCTCGACGAGGCTCCGCTGTCGGTTGAAATCCGCGGAAAACAGGTGCCGGCCATGGCGGTGCCCTATCACATGCGCAGCGAAGCACCACCGTATACCCGGCCTATTTTGTATGATCATGGTCGTGTGCGAAAAGCCGTTGAATCGGATACCACCCAGGCCGATGCCCTGCGTCTGCTGAAGAAGGCCACGGTCAACCACCGCTGGCGGCAGCAGGCCTGCATCAACCTGATCCCCTCGGAGATGACCGCTTCTCCCCTGGTGCGCATGCTCTCCATCACGGATCCGTCCTTCCGTTACGCCGAGCACCGCAAACTAAAAGCCTATTACGATGCCGAGGTGTTCTACTACCAGGGCTGCGATTTCATTGATGAGGTGGAAGCACTGCTGGTCAAGGAAATGAAGCGATACTTTGGATGCGCCGAGGTGGAGACCCGGGTGATCAGCGGGCAGATGGCCAACACTGCCGTTTATAGCGCCATGTTGGACTATATCAACCGGGCCGACCGCAAGTGTGAACCCCGGCGCATGCGCAAGGTGATGAACAACCACATCGGCAAGGGCGGCCACCTCAGCGCTCAGCCCATGGGCGCCCTCAGGGATTTCGTGGCCCGGGACCCAGCCACGGAACGGCCGTCGGTGGTCAATTTCCCGGTCCTGCCGGACAATCCCTTTCGCATCGACGTGCCGTCCACGCTGAAGTTGATCGACCAGCATCGGCCCGAGTTGATTATCTTCGGCAAGAGCATGGTCATCAGCAAGGAACCGGTCGCGCCAGTCAGGACCTTTCTGGACCAGCAGGGCATCGACGCGGTAGTGATGTACGACATGGCCCATGTGCTGGGACTGGCGGGCCCGCATTTCCAGGATCCGTTCAAAGAGGGTGCCGACCTGGTCACCGGTTCGACGCACAAGACTTTTTTCGGCACGCAGCGGGGCGTGGTGGCCAGTCGCTATGCGGAAGCCGATGAACGTTATGCCCTTTGGGAAGCCATCGAACGGCGGACCTTTCCCGGATCGGTGTCCAACCACCACCTGGGGACCCTGGTGGGACTCCTGCTGGCCGCCTATGAAATGAATCATTTCAAGGACGCCTACCAGTCTGCGGTCATATCAAACGCAAAGGCATTTGCACGGGCACTTGCCGATTGCGGGCTGCACGTTGCCGGCGACCCGGCCGAGGGTTACACGGAAACCCACCAGGTGCTCGTGGATGTCGGGTATGCCAAGGGCCCGCAGATCGCCTGGCGCCTGGAAGCCAACAACATCATCTGCAACTATCAGGCGGGACCCGAAGACGAGAGCTTTTCCGCTTCTGGCATGCTGCGAATGGGCGTGTCCGAAATGACCCGCTTCGGCATGGGGCCCCAGGGATTTCAACAACTGGCCCAACTGATGCGGGATGTCGTTATGGATGATATTCTGGTAAAGGAAGCGGTGTCCCGGTTGCGAGAACAATATTTGGACATCCAGTATTGTTTTAACGCCGATGTGTTTGAAGAACAGATGAGAAAGCTAATGGAGACCCTGATGTAACGATTAATCAATCGTAACGAATTGATTTCGGTTTTGGTTTACTGCATCATTTTTTTACACATAAGCGTCGGTTTTTTACCTAATTATGTCTTGTCTTGCGTGCACTCATGACGTTTTCCAACACCCAGTTAAAAAGAAAAAAGCAGGCCGCACACGGCCTGCTTTTTTATCTCCCACATCAGTGAAAAGAGCTGAAACTATTTCCTAATCGCCTTCAAGGAGATCCCTGATTTGGTCTTGGGAACGGTGAACTTGTTGCCTTCTGCAAAACCCCTTTCATCAATCATCGATTTTGGAATGACGACACTGCCGCGTTTACTCACCAGGACTTCTTTAGCCGAATTGGCTTTTGCTTTTCCACGCCCGGATTTGATTTCCGGTGTCTTGCCAGCTTTCATCAACGCATCGAGATGATGCGTTTTGGATTGTGCGGCGGTGCTGAATTTAAAGGCTTTCATGATTTCCTGCTGATGCTTCTCGCTTTCGACCATTTTGATTAATTTGGCACCGTCGATCTTTTTTTCTAAAAAAAGAACGGTTTGATTCCATTTGATTGTCTGCCTGCGACTCGCGATCAGGGACTACCGAAAAAGGCAGGTTTGCCCCAATGTTGCATAAACAGTATGGAAAAAGATAGCTAAATGAAAGGTATCATAATGAATATAAACAGGTTTCTACCATATTCTGGATGTCACCAACGGTGATATCCAAGAATGGCTCAGTTTTTATCATTTTGTTTACATTCCATGAAAGCTGGAAGACTTCATATCCCGTGTTGTCAAGGGATCGCGGTAGCCGATTACAGCTTCACCCTTGACGCCTTGGCTCTGAAGCCCTCCAGCTTTTGCAACGTTGTGGATAATGTGCCCTGACATAT
>NZ_JASJGN010000100.1:0-8019 GCF_033791525.1 Desulfosarcina sp. | reverse complement strand
AGGTCGGTGAATACGATGCCGGGGTGATGTTCGCGAACCAGCCGAAGGCCGGTTTCGCCGTTTTCAGCGGTCAGCACCGAATAGCCGTAGGCATTCAGAAACAGACGGAACATGGTCAAGGTGGCGGTTTCATCGTCGATGACCAGAACCGTTTTCGCGGCATTCATCGTAAAGGTCATTCCTTGAGGGGGCGTTAGGATAAAATAGGGCGTGTTGTTTCTACCTGACGATACTATGATACCTGAAACAGGAACATTTGCAACGATTTCCTTGCGGAGAGAGCGGCCACCGATCGAGGAAATTGTTGCGTCATCGCTCGATGATCCTGCCGGTTCACGGCATTTGCACAGGGACTGCCATCTATTGTATATGAGGGTTGTGAACCGCCATAGCGAGGGCATTCCCCGCGGTTTGCGGTGGGGAGGGTTCACCGTATTAAGGATACCCTAATAAACTGCTGCTCCCGACGCTCGACCCTCGCGCCGGAGAGCAGCGACATAATCGGTCTTCGGTCTTCCTAAATGATTTATCTACTGCCAGGGATGGGTGCCAATTCAAAAATGTATCAAGGCGCCTGGTTGGATTTTAATCACGCAACCTATATTGACTGGCCTCCGTATAAAGGAGAAGCATCGCTATCTGAATTGGCAAATAGGGTGGCAACGCACTATAAAATTCAAGGCAACGATATCCTGATTGGATCATCTATGGGTGGAATGGTCGCACTTGAGATTTCAAAACTGCTTAGTTTAGACAGCGTTTTTTTGGTAGGTAGTGCAATTGATGTTTCTGAGATGAATTTATTTTTGACTCTCCTGACGCCATTTGTTGACTTCGCCCCCATAGAATTCCTACAAAAAATTGCCGGTAGGCATGACAGCTTGTTTCAGCAAATGTTCGCATCCTCCGATGCTGTATTTATGAGGACCATGTGCAAAGCCATTTCCACATGGGATGGCTATCCAGGAAACCTCACACGAATCACCCGAATCCACGGTGAAAAAGACAAGGTCATTAAATGTCCGCGGGATTGCCACGTTATCAAACGCGCTGGGCACCTTGTTCCGATCACCCATGCCAGGGAATGTGTGGATCTCATTAACCGGTTTATTCATTAACCAATATCGTCATGGGATAACCGGATCATTGTGAGATGACGGTTATCCCATGAACCCGGTATAGAGGAAGGCCCCGTAGGCGATGGTCAGCAGGGCGCCCATGATGCGGGGAAGCCGGCCGATGACCGAGACGAAGAAGAGATGCAGCAACCCCGCCCCGAGAATGACCATGATCCCCATATTCATCTGGTCCGGCACCTGGATAACTGAAAACAGGGCAAACAGGCCGATGCACATGGGGATGCAGATATGGCCGTCGCCCACCTGCGAACTGTAGACGATGTCAGCTCGGCCGGCCCAGGCATAGTATGCGGCCAGCACCGCATTGGGCAGCACCATGAGGCAGCCGCTGAGAATGCCCAGCTGGTCGTAAAGGATGAACCCCGGGCCGAGGGCCATGACCCAGGCCACCAGACGGTCGATGCCGTGGAGAATGCCTGCGCCTAACGCCACCACCAGCAGGGCATCCACCATGATGGTCCACGACAGGGAGCGGCGCTGATGGATGTTATACTTGAGCACATCGAATACGTGCAGCACCTGCCAGAACAGAAAAATTCCCACCAGAACCAGACCGTCGCTGAAATCCAACGTGCCGTCACGCCCTAAAGCCCACAGGGCGCCGGTGAAGAAGAAGAGGGCCACGAGGGTCAGAATCAGCGAGAGGGTGTTCAGGCGTTGAAGCTTGGAAACGGGCTTGTGAACGGTCTGGGCTGACCGCGAAGGGATGATGTTGAGGGTCCATATCAGTGCCGGAAGGCCGATGAGCAGGGTGAGGTTGGTGACGTTGTTGACGATACAGTTTTCGACGATGACCGATCCGCTGCCCCCCTGTCGGCCAAGGGAAAATGCGAACATCAGGTTGGGAAACCCGGATGCATAGGGCATCACCAGTGTGCCCAGCACGGTGCCTTCGAGTCCTTTGCGCTCCAGCACGTTGAGACGGTATACCATGAGCATGGAGCAGACGAGAAACAGGGCCAGGGAAAACCACGGATCCAGGGCCTCCGCAAAGCGATACCACCCGCTCAGCTGCTGGAGGCCTGCCCCGCAATAGGCTGCTGCCTGGTCTGCGTAGGCGAAAAGGGGTGCGAAGTATCCGGTGTTACTCATCGGGGTGACCGGCAACCAGTTCCTTCCAGCGCTGATCCAGCTCTTTGAGCTGTCCAACGAGACTTTCCAAATCGTCCACGTCGGTTCGGGGAATGTCCAGCTTTTCAGCGTAGGTGTATAGTTTTTGTTTTTCGGGAAGGCTAAAGTTGCCGTCCATGGAGGCGATCATGATGGCGTCTTTGAGCACGCGAAGGGCGGTCAGGCGGGATACTCTGTGGGTGCCGATTTCAAAATCCTTATCCGTGTCCTTTAGAATCTGCTCGTAGCTGACACCCAGTTGGATGGCCTGCTTGCGGATAAATCGATACTCCGGCAGGCTATTGTGCTTATCGGCCCTGGCAATGGCGATCAGCATTTTCACGTAGGTTTCGCGGTCAAACACGGTGGTTCGTTTATCCTGGTTGGCGCCTGGCATCCTTTTCCCCCTCTTGTCGTCGCTGGATGAATAAAGTTTCACGGTAAAAATGCAACAACCGTTCCATATTGTTGCATTTTATCATGGTTGTCGTATTCGGAAGCGGCCGGCGGCCCGGCAATCCGGGTTGCCCCGTCTTTATTGCCCTGGGCTGTTTCATTTTATACACCGTGTATGTGGGCGCATACACGGCGCCTATATCATAAAATTGACCACGGCTCACCTGAGAATTGCACCATGGGCAATCGGTATGCGATCGTTGAAACGGTTGCCAATTGATCCGAACTATGATTTGGAACCGGTCTTTAAAACGGTTGAAGAAGACATACAGCAGGCCCGATGCCGGAATCCGCCAAATCCGTGACGGTCAGCGTCTGATTCTTCGGCGCCAGGCCCCCGACATCGGCCGATATGACCTTTTCACCGACCCGTTTACCCACGGTACGTGGGGGAGAGGGCCGGACTGAGGGGACAATAAAGAAGAGGGACTCCATGAAAATCGAACAAACGACCGTAGTGGATTACGACGAGGTGGATACGGAATTTCGGATGAAGCTGCCGGTCTTGTTTCAGCGTCTCCAGCGTGCCGCGGTCCAACATTCGGAACAAGTAGGGCTGGGATCGGCGGATATGGTCGCGGCCGGTGCGGTGTGGATTTTAAACCGCATGCGGGTGGACATTTACCGCATGCCCGTCTACCGGGACGCAATCACCCTCCGGACGTGGCACAAAGGATCGGCCGGATTTCGGGCCGGCCGGGATTTCTTGATGGTCTGCGGTGACGAGACGGTGGCGGCAGCCACCAGCCTGTGGCTCTATTACGACCTGAAGCGCAAACGCATCGCCAAGATCCCGAAGCGTGTATCCGAACCATACACGGCCGAGGCGGATCATGTCCTGGCGCCCGACGCTATCGACTTTGCGGTAGACAAGACGTTCGTGCCGGTGCAGACGATGAGCATCACCACCCGGGAAGGGGACTACGATCCCAACGGGCACGTGAACAACACGGTTTACCTGGAGTACTTGAACACGCTGGTCAAACGCTGCGGGATCGGTAACACCAGGGTGCGCCGGGTGGGGATTCAGTACCTGAAGGAGATCGGCCGGGATGTCCACACCCTCCAAGCTGGCGTGGCGGCAGCGGGACACACCGTCAGGTTCCGGTTTTTTGACTCAACGGCTGTCTATGCCGCCGGCTTTGTCACTGTCGGCGAACCAGGCTGAACAAATTGGCGCTGAGATAGCTGCGAAACAAATTTAGCCTTCCACGCCTTCATCTTCTCCGCCGGCCATGCCACACAAAATGCCGGCCGGCCTCTCATGACCATGTGCATGCACGCATCGCCGCAATCCGGATTGCAGTGGAGAATTTGGGCCTCTCGGCCGTCGCGGACCTTTTGCGGCCAATCCGGGTCGACCCACAGCACGCGCGCCAGGCCGATCAGGTCGGTCTTGCCGTCGGCAATAGCCTGGTCGGCAAATGCGCCGGTGGCCAGGCGGCCGGCAGCGATGACCGGCACGTCGACTGCCGAACGGACAGCGACGGCCAGGTCGAGCATGTAGCCTTCCTGCTTGGACTTTTCTACAATATCCGGCAGGGAAAAGGACTCATACGTGCCGCCCATGACCGAAATATAGGCAATCCCGGCTCGGGTGAGACGGTGGGCGAATTGACATGATTCTTCCACATGCAACCCATCCGGCAGCCACTCGTCGGCCAGGAACCGGTATCCCACCGGAAGGCCGTCCACTGCCGCCTTGACCCGCGCAAGGACTTCAAGAGCAAACCGCTGCCTGTTTTCCCGGCTGCCCCCGTATTCATCGGTTCGCCGGTTGGTTCGCGGTGAGAGAAACTGGGCCAGCAGATAGCCGGTGCCGCCGTGCAGTTCCAGCATGTCGAACCCGGCGGCGTTGGCCCTGGCCGCTGCGGTGGCGTATTTGTCGACGATCCGATCGATTTCATTCTTTTCCAAAGCCTCGGGCATGCGTCCGAAAGTGTTGACCGCCGACGGTGCGACCGGCCGGTCGGCTGCGTGGGCAAAGCGGCCGGCATGATTGATTTGCAGGCAGGCCCGCGCACCTTCCTGCTTGATGGTTGCGGCCAGTTGCTTCAACCCGTCCAGGTTATCGTCGGTATCGGCCCGCAGGGTCCGGTTGGAACCACTGCCGGTTGGATGGTCCACTGTCGCATTTTCGACCACGACCATGGCCACGCCGCTTTGGGCCATGAGCCGGTAGTGTTTCAGCAGCAACTCGCTGACTGTGCCGCCCTGGCCGGCATAGCCCAGATAGAGCGGCGCCATGGTCAGGCGATTCTTCAAGGTCAGGCCTTCGATGGTTATTTCGGAAAAAAGATGAGGATACATACCGTGCCCTCCTTGGATATCATGGTCATTAGTAATGAACCCGACTGGCAATTTGTGAAAAGCTCAACAGTGGAAGAGGTCCATCGCATTGCCGAATCAGGCTGATCGGGCTATTCCCCTTGGTATTCGAGCAATTCCATATAACCCTCCGGATTTTCTTTCACGCCGGTATGGTATTCTTCGATTGCTTTTTGATAGAGGCCAGGCTCCATGTCCGGAAATGTCCTACTGCTGTCCAGCTCGGTATAGGTACAGCCGCCGATCGCTTTTTGTGCATCGGCAGCGGTCATTGGAAAAAAGCCGGAGGTTCTTGCCCGCCACACACCCATGGTAACTCCCTGGCGCAGGAAGTAATGTTTCCCGGCTTGAAAATCGAGATGGGCAACGCCCGTGTTTTCCGTTGCCGCAACGACGTAATGCATTCCAGGCGGCACGTGGGTGATAAAGTATGACTTGCCCATCGTTTCACCGATGAATTGGCCATCCAGATAATTCCAGAAAACAATACCCCCTCCAATGAACGTATCGCGGACAATCACCAATAAGGCGGAATCCGGTTTTGCGGCGAGTTCAGGCGGTTGTTCCGGTTTGAGCATCTGGGTGGTTGCACATCCGGTAAGCAGGGCGATACAGACTGTCATCAGCAGCACGCGTTTCATGGAACCTCCTCATTTTTGGCTCGGTCTTCCGATCAGCCATTAACAGCTATTCCAGTTTGCCAAATTCGTTTTCACATCAGGCTTTTGAGCAGCGGCCCCGCCACCTTCGGGCTGTCGGCCAGCCTATTTACTTCACCTTGATTGGGACGGCCGTCCCCGTTACGACAATTCCTCCTGCGGCAGGAATCTCGACGGTGAGCCGACTCGGTCGACCCATCGCTTCTCCCTGGCGGATGAGAATGGTCGTGGGGACTGTAACGAGTCGGGCATCCCGCAGATACCCCCCGAGTGCGGCCGCCGCCGCGCCCGTGGCAGGGTCTTCGACGACGCCGCCGACCGGGAACGGATTGCGTGAGTGGAAAACGTCCGGGCTTTCCCGCCAAATGAGCTGCAGGGTCGTGAGATCCTCGCCAAGCATCAGTGACTTGAGTCGATCAAAGTCATAGTTCAATGTGGCCAGGCGCTGTGCGTCCGCAACGGCCAGTACTAGGTGCCACGCGCCGGCGTAGGCTTTGGCAGGGGGGATGGCGCAGTCCAGGTCGGACGGCTTCCATCCGAGCGCCAATAGCGCCTCGCCGACCAGTGCATCGGATGCGCCCGTATGCCTTGGCGCCACGGAAGTGAGCGACGCTTCACGGATCACACCCCGCATGCGCACGGCGACCGGCACCTCTCCAACGGCGGTTGCCAATCGATACGTGCCGTCTCCCTCTGTCTCTCCCAGCACCACGCCTGCGGCAATGGTGGCATGACCGCAGAACGAGACTTCCGCCTCAGGACTGAAGTAACGCACGGTGCGGTCCTTTCCGATGGCCGGAGCGATAAAGGCGGTTTCCGAGAAACCGACGTCGGCAGCAATCTGCTGCATTACCTCGGGCTGAGGAAGCGTATCTCCGATCCAGACGCCGGCGGGATTGCCCCCCTCAGGATGGTTGGAAAAGGCCGATAAACGATAAAGAGTGCCTGCCGTCATAATGCCGTCCCTCGTGGTTATCCATTATTGACAATCATTGTTTGAACCGCAATAGCCGCCGATCCCCTGCGAAGAGACATGTTTGGGGGTGCGCGGCGTTGCACTCTGATTTATTCGAACTTAGCTTTTCGCTCCGCCAATAACTCGCGCAGTACGGACCGGTGACAGCGGTGCTCGTTTTCGCAGTAACACCCAACGGATAGGTTTGCATGGTATGACAGTGCGGCAAGCAGATCGAGAACTCTGCTTTTTTCTGAAGTGGCCATTTCTGCCCGATATTTCCTGACAAATGTAGCCCACTCTTTCTCGGATTCGGCAGCTTTCCCGATCTTCATGAGTTCAGGGGATGGTGCAACGTTTGGGAGACACACGTCATACCAGTTTTGCGATGCGTATTCATTTTTGGGTACGCCCCGCGGTGGACGTCTTACCGTCCCGATGCGCAGTCCTTCTCCCCGAGACCGCTTGGTGCCCAGACGCACGATCCGGATGGCCATGCGATTCCTCCTTTATTCATAATAAATGGGTAACCTTGCCCTACGCAAGACTCCCCTCAGGTCCTATAAAAAATGGCCCGATTAGGTCGCCCAAAAGGCCGCAACGGATCTCGGCGTAAAGCGAAGCGCCTTGATGTCAGGCCGCTAACCGTCATAGGAGAGCAGAACTATTTCCGCCGCCTTCTTTCGCAAAGGGATGAGCGCTTGATAAGCGGGTGACGCATACCAGTCATCGATCGCTTTCGTGCTGGGAAATCTGATGACGACCGTGTCGGTATGCAAATGTTCACCAGACAGGATGGAGGCCAATTTCCCCCTGAGAACCAGTTCCGCACCCCATGGTTCCAAGGTCGCCGGGACCTGATTGCGGTATTCGTTCCATTTTTTAGCGTCTTTTACCGTAATGTGGCCAATCACGTATGCGTTGCTCATTTTTGCTTCCCTCCCACATCAATCGATTCCCTGCATGTCAAACTGCCAAAGGCATGCTTTTCCGACTCTATGAGAAAGCCAACCGCCAATTGATTAACGTATAGGCCCTTCCAGCATGTCGCCTGCAGGGACAATGGTCATGAACAGACGAAGGGTTGATGGTACCCTTTATTTACCAATGCAACAGGAGAAACGAAACCTATTTAAGATACTCACCCAAAAAACGGTTGTAATTTTCAGCATTCAACGCCGCTTGTTGAGGCGTATGGAGGGCATTTCGCTTGCATGTGTTTACATTGTAGGTAATATCTTTGGTGCCCCCTACCTTGTGGCTGAGTTCGTGGTACATGGTTTCAGCTAGATCGCCAATCTTCCCGCCGTGTGTTCTGGGAACCAGAAGTATACGCATCCCGCTGCCGACATGGATCATCTTCGAAAACTTA
>NZ_JASJGN010000099.1:0-4387 GCF_033791525.1 Desulfosarcina sp. | reverse complement strand
GATAACCTTCGGCGGCCTTCATGTTGAAGACCGATCCCTGGGCTTCCAATATTGAAGGCCTGGCATGGTTCTCGGCGGCAATCAAATCGAGCGTGTTCTCAATGCGTTCTTTTTCAGCCGCTACTATCTTGTAAATTTCCGGATCCTGATAGCACAAATGATCCATAACGCTCTCCTCATGGCATTGATTTGATGTCCCAACTTCAGGTGAACGCATTTCAACGCATCGGGTTCTCGATTGAATGGTTTCCGTTGAAAACGTTTTCTCTATCTTTACAGAATATTGCAATAATTTTCACATGTTTTTATGCAACGATGGGGTTTACCGAACACCCGGAGTACTATCCAGCATTACGCCCCTGTTGAGAACCAGGGGAATCCATGTGTGGCCGCATCAAGACAATCAGGAATTGTCGCTGTACCTCTTCCGCTACATGGATCCCTACGGCACTCGCGGATTTGCGGTTAGATCGGCTGACGGCGAGTAAATGACAATCATCCGGTACCGCGTGAAACGCCGCAAAGAAAACGTTCCATAGATCTAAAGCCAGCCGTATCCCCCACCGCTTTCCCCTTCGGCCTCTCGTCTTCTGAACCCAATGATGCAATATCGTCCATTTTCCGCCGTTCCAAATTCTCGCTCGGAATACTGATGAGCGAAATCCGGGCGTGTTGGAGGCCGGTGAGAACCGCCAGTGCCGCGATTCTAAGATGGATCTTGCAATCCGTCGAAATTTCGAATACGAATATATTGGAGACTAATTCATCAGCGCCTCTTGCCCTCCTGCGTCTTCAAATCCGATTCTGCGGTTCAGGCAACCGCAGGTAAATAAAATATCATGCCGTCTCTATCCGGTTATGCAAAGGGAGGTCGCCATGCGGCTCACGATTGTCAACCTGATTTGTCTCATGCTGTTACTGGTCGGACCCGGTACCTCGGCTGCCGCGGATGCTTTCGTCGGTGTCGTCAAGACCATTGAAGGCGGCGCCGTCATCACGCGCGACGGTGAAACGATTGCGGTCGGCACAGGCATGGAAATCCAGCGGGCAGATCTCGTCAGAACCGATCGTAACGGATTCGTCGGACTGGTTTTCTCCGACGACACGCGAATATCCATGGGGCCGAGCACCGAGCTCACCGTCGATGACTACCTGTTTGAACCGGTGGAGAAAAAGCTCTCGTTTGTCCTCCGCCTGATCCGGGGTACCGTATCGTTTCTGTCCGGTCAAATTGCCAAACTATCACCCGAATCGGTTCAACTGGTCATGCCTGCGGCGACCATCGGCGTCCGGGGAACCCATGTGCTGATCAAGGTGGACTAACCGGTCCGCGCGAATTGAATGGAACCGGTCTGACAACAACCGATTTTGCAGGAAGGTGGAACACTCCATGCGTATGTGGGTATATCTGGTGTGCTGCGTTGCGGCAATGTATCTGATAATGGCCTGCGGCCACAAGAACATTATCGTTCTGGTCCCGGACCCGGATGGGTCGGTAGGACAGGTCACGGTTGCCAATGCTGCCGGGTCGGTGGAGATGAACCGTGCCAATCAGTCGACGACTGTCCGGGACCGATCGACAGTCCCCGCCGCTCCGGCCGAACTGAAGCCGTCGCAGGTTCAAGATCTGTTCGGACAGGTGCTGTCCAACGTGCCGCCGCCACCCATTCACTTTATCCTGCACTTCGAATCGGATTCGGAGCAGCTGCTGCCGGCATCCGTCCAGCTATTGCCGGAAATCGTCGCCGCCATCCAACAGCGCGCACCGACACGCATTTCTGTGGTGGGTCACTCGGACACACGGGGAGACAAGGCCTATAATCTGGATCTGTCTAAAAGACGGGGGTCGGCAGTCAAGCAACAGCTGGTGGATAGGGGGGTTGACGGCACCTTCATGCATGTCTCTTCCCATGGAGAAGAGAACCCGCTGGTTAAAACGGCCGACAATGTGGCCAATGCCAAAAACCGGCGTGTAGAAGTCATCGTCCGATAACAGTCCTTGGGTTAAACCAAGGGTAATCCTCTGTATCTGGAGTGGTCACGAAAATGAAGGTGCCTGCGGTCTCAGAAGAAATGGAACCATTCGCCCACAGCATCGATCCGCCGGGCAAGTTAATTATCACCCTCGGCGTCCTTTTGGCTGCCATCTGGACTGCGGTCTATCTCGCTCGTCCCGATTTTGTCGACACACTCCAATTCAAATTGACCGACGCCATCGTCGCCGATGCCCCCGACCCCGGCATCACCGATCGCGTCGTGGTGGTCGATATCGATGAGCCATCCCTGGAAGCCTGGGGCCAGTGGCCATGGCCCCGTTCCCGGTTGGCAAGGCTGTTGGATGGGATTGCCGGTATGGGTGCCCGCTCCATCGCCCTGGACTTCATTATGGCTGAACCAGACCGGACTTCCCTGAAAACCCTCCATGAGGCACTCAAGCGTGAACTCGGCTTGCTCCAGGATGGCACAAATGCGCCGCCCACACTGCCGGACAACGATGCCGTCATGGCAGCCACCCTGTCCGGCGGACCGTTTGTTTTAGGCTACGAATTTCATTTTGAAGACAATCATCGAAATAACGCGGGCTGCCATCTTAATCCGCTTGAATTGATTGACATCCACCAACCGGCCAACGGGCCCGCATCGCTTACTCTGCCGCAGGCGAAAGCTGCCGTCTGCAACATCGATCAGCTCTCGCGTGCAGCACCCCACTCAGGCTTTTTAAACGGCCGGGTCGATGGTGATGGACGGCTGCGCCGCCTGCCCCTGATGATTCGCTACGGGCAGGCCGTTTACCCCAACCTCGCGCTGGCCGCGCTGCTGCCCACCGTTATCGGTCAACCGGTGATCCTGAAACAGCGATCAGGTAGCCATAGCCGCCTGACCCTGGGCAACCATTCCATTCCCATCGATGATAACGGGAACCTGCGTATCCGCTTTGTCGACAAACAATCGACCCTTCGCCACATATCGGCGGACCGGGTCCTGACCGGTCAGGTTGACGAATCCGAGATTAAAAACCGCATGGTATTTGTGGGCCTGAGTGCGTCCGGCCTGGCATCTGCATACCAGACACCGGCCGGTGGTCAGTTCACGGCTGTCGAGGCTCACGCCCAGGCGCTCGAAACGATCTTGTCCAACAGTTATATCCGTCGCCACACAGGAATTGTTCTGGCCGAAGTCGTCCTGTCCATGGTGGTGGCCCTTCTATACAGCCTGTGCATCGCCCGCCTCGAATTTGTGACCACCACGGCAATCGGCGCTGCCGGTATCGTCGGGTTGGGAGGGGGTGCACAGCTGCTCTTCAACAGCCGGCAGGTACTTCTGTCGCCCCTGTTGCCCGCTACGGTGATCATCAGCAGCGGGCTGTTTCTCATGCTCTTTAAATACTGGACGAGACAGCGAAAAGCCCGCCGCGGTTTACAGGATGCTCTGATCCTGATGCGAAGCAGCCAGAAGGACCTGAACGCCATCATCGAGACCATCCCCGACATCGTGTTCCGACTCGACGCATCGGGACGGATCACGTTCATCAGCCCGGCCCTAACCAAGTACAAGAAACAGCCTGAGGAATTGGTCGGAAAACACATTCTCGACATCGTATCCCCGGAAGACAGAGACCTGGCCACCTTTCGGATCAATGAACGGCGCACGGGTGACCGCGCCACCACCGATCTGGAGGTACGGCTGATGCTTTCCCCGATGGACGGTGGGGAAAACGGTAAAGAACGGGTTTTCAGCGTTTCGGCGCAGGGGATATACGGCAAGGCGTCACCGGACACCGCATCGTTCTCGGGCACCCAGGGCATCGCCAGGGACATCGAGGACCGCAAACACCTCGAAGGCAAATTGGAGCGGTTAAAAAAAATGGAAGCCATGGGCAGCCTTGCCGCAGGGGTTGCCCACGATCTGAACAACATCCTCAGCGGACTGGTCAGCTACCCGGAACTGCTTCTGCTGGATCTGCCGCCGGACAGCCCGATGAGAGACAGCATCAAGACGATCCAGCGATCCGGCCAACGGGCAGCGGACATTGTCCAGGACATGCTGATGATCGCCCGCCGTGGCGTCAAAAATTTCGACATCATCGATCTGAACGATGCCATTCGCACCTATCTGACGACGCCTGAGTTCAAGAATCTGGCGGAAAACCATCCCAACATACGCGTAACCACGGACTTGGACGAAGACTTGATGAACGTGAAAGGCTCATCCGTTCACATCTCAAAAGTAATAATGAATCTGGTGGGCAACGCTGCTGAAGCCATGCCGGCGGGCGGGACCATCTGCATCCAAACCCGGAACCGGTATCTGGACACGTCGATCGATCGGTACGAAAAAATCCCGGAAGGTGAATATGTCATGTTAGGCATCACCGATGAGGGGGTCG
>NZ_JASJGN010000098.1:0-5659 GCF_033791525.1 Desulfosarcina sp. | reverse complement strand
GTCCATCCAGAAATGAGGAATTTTGGTCGAGATCAAGGCATGCGAAAAATTTTACCGCAGGCATATAGTTGATATTCCGAGGATAAAATTTTGAGCATAACGCAGACATCGGGCAAAATAACCGTTTCTGGATGGGCACTATCTACATTTAAATGGTTAAGGCCTTCGGCATGGACCGCCTGGCGGCAACAATCGATTTTCTTGACTGGCTGTCTTCCAACCGCCGCGTGGGGATGCCTGTGGACTGAATTTCGAACAGGTATTTAGCATTCATCGTGCCACGATCCAATCACTTTGTCTAACGCCCCGAAAAGACGGTGGTTCAGACAGTTGTATGAAAAACTATCTTTGGGGTTGATGTCAAAAATGAGTTATAATAGTGTCATAATTAAAATTAATATCAATTTTGTAGCTTAACGTGCCTGGCAGCAGTCAGTGTCCATCCAGAAATAGGCAAATTGGATATCGCTATTGTCACCTCTCACCGCAAGGTTTCTTGCCATGGCCCATCAACAGAAAAAATATCGTTTCGCCTTAGTTTCCCACTCGATCGAAGTGGTCGAGGCCGTCAGGAGACACGTGAATCCACAAACCGACGACCTGTTTGCCACCATCGTGGGTCTGGATGATGCGGTCTCCACAGCCAGGAACCTCATTCAGGATGGGTACGAAGTTATCCTGGGTCACGGCGGTACCGGCGGGATGATCGCCAGAAGCATCGGCCAGCCGGTGGTTAATATTCCCATCACCATGCTCGAAATCATCACGGCGCTGCAGACCGCCGCCCGATTGGGCAATAAGATCGGTGTCACCAGCTTCGCGGTCGGCCGTGAAGGTTTCAAGATCATCCGGGACATCCTGGGGCTGGATGTTCGACAGATTGTTTTCAACAGCCAAAAGGAACTCGAAGACGGGGTCAAAAAAGCGATTGACGAGGGGGTCGATGTTATTGTCGGCGGTGGGGTGAGCCGCAAGATCGCCGCCGGCCTTCAGGCCAGTGCCGTGATCATCGAGCCCGCCCGCCAGATCGTACAGGATGCGCTAGGCCGGGCCCGGGCATTGGCTGTCGCCCGACGCAGGGAAATCGAGACCCATGAACAACTGCAAACCATCTTCAAAATAATGGACGACGGCATGATCGGTGTGGACGCGCTCGGCCACCTGAATTTCTACAACCAGACAGCCGAATCAATGCTCGGGATGAATCTGGGGTTGCACCTGGGGTTGCCCGTTCCTAAGCTGGCCGATTCGCTGGGGCTGATGGAGGTCCTCCACTCGGGGTCCAAAAAAAGCGACGAGATCATTAAGGTCAGGGACAACGAACTGGTCCTAAACTGCCTTCCTATTTTAATTAACGGCAAGGTTCGCGGAGCTGTCGGTTTGCTGAAAGAAGGCAGTGCCATCCATAATATCGATCGCAAATTGCGCGCACGCATCTACCAAAAAGGGTTTATCGCCAAACACACGATGAATGATATCGTTGCCCGGAGCCCCGGCATGCGCAAACTCATCGCCAAGGCAAAGCAATTCGCCAAAACGGAAGCCGCCATCATGATTTGCGGGGAAACCGGTACGGGGAAAGAATTTCTCACCCACGCCCTGCATCATATCAGCCCACGCCATAAAGCCCCCTTCGTGGCAATCAATTGCGCCGCCCTTCCGGAAACCCTTTTGGAAAGTGAACTTTTCGGCCATGAGGAAGGCGCGTTTACCGGTGCGAAAAAAGGCGGCAAAATCGGACTGTTCGAGTTGGCCAACCATGGTACCATTTTTCTCGATGAAATCGGTGACATCTCGCCAAAGCTCCAAGTACGGCTCCTGAGGGTTCTGGAAAACAAGGAAGTGATGCGAGTGGGGGGAGACAAAATCGTACCGGTGGATGCGCGCGTCATCAGTTCCACTCACAAGGACCTGACTGAAGAGGTGCGCGCGGGTCGCTTCAGAAAGGATCTGTACTATCGGCTGGCGGTTCTGCGGCTGACTATCCCGCCTTTGCGGCAGCGCGCACAAGACATACCCGAACTGTTGGCGCCCCTTCTGAAAGGCTACCAAAAAACGTTGTCGTGCATCACGCAGGACATGTACAAACAGATCGAATCCTACCATTGGCCGGGCAACATCAGGGAGTTAAACTCGCTGATGGAAAGTTATCTGATCCTGTTGGGCAACCGCCAGCACAATGAGGGCCTCTTTATGGACTTGTTTGAAGAATACGAGGCCCCCCGGGGTCTCGGCGGCCGGCAGACGGACGCCGGCGAGGGCGCCTCGGCGGCCTCCGCCTTTCCCCGGACAGATGAGGCATCCGGCATGCGCACCTTGAAGGAACAATTGAACGGGCACCGGCAGAACATAATTCGCCGCACTTTAACGCAATGCGGCAACAACAAATCCCTGGCGGCCAGGAAACTGAGGATCAGCACCAATACACTGTGGCGGGCACTCAGAAAAGAGACTGAAAAGAATGCCTGAACCACCGCCTCTGATCAGCATATTCTGATTCAGATAAAGCGGTACATCGGATTGAACCCTCCCCGTGGCCCCGATGAGCGGGATCTGTGCTTCGCTCTGACAAGCCGCGGGGAAATGTTCTGCCTGTACCGGCAGTGCTGCAAAGCACCGTATGGATGAAAATCGATTTTCAGTTCGCTCGCTAGTGTCCATCCAGAAATAGGCAAATTTGGTTGAGATCAAGGCATGCGAAAAATTTTACCGCAGGTTTATGGTCGATATTCCGAGGATAAAATTTTGAGCATAACGCAGATATCAGACAAATTGGCCATTTGTGGATCGACTCTCGCTAACCCCGATGCTCGGGATCTCCGCTTTGCTCCGACCCCGGTGGCGGGATCTCCGCTTTGCTCCGACAAGCGGCGGGGAATGCGCTCGCTGTCGCGGTTCACCGTTCCTCCAGTTTGAAACCCCACTTACCCTCTCTTTAAAGCGCCGTGCACCGTCGCAAGGGCATGGTCCGGGCCCCTTGGAGGTCAATTCCTATTCTCGGCGTGTAGGCCACATATTTCCGGGTTCCATCAAAACCTGATTCGTTCTTGACACCTATCATTTATCTGGATTAATATGAACTCATCCTTCCGAATCTATTACTAATTAGTGCCATACAACTAAGGCGGCACCTCTTGAGCCAATTGGTATTGGGATGAATGTGTCTACCCACGATAAAAAAAAACGAGTAGCAATCCGCAGGCTTGCGGATAAACTTCTTCAGGTGCAGCTCGAAAAATACTCCCGCCTGATCCAGGCCGGACAAATCATTACCTCTGAATTGAATGTTGACGCACTTTTCGATGTCATATCCGATCAAACCGGTAAGATTCTGGATGTCGAACGATGCTCGATTTTTTTAGTCGATGAAAATGAACAAAATCTTTGCTCGTTCGTTGCCGCAGACATGGAATCCGATCAAATTCAATTTTCGACTGACCAGGGCATCGCCGGATGGGTATTTTGCAACAAAACGCCCCAGGTCGTAAACAATGCCTATGCTGATCCGCGTTTCTACAGGGAAGTGGATAAAAAGACAGGGTTTCGAACGGTCAATATACTCTGCGTTCCCTTGGTCGGTCATCGTAGAAATTGCATCGGAACCATGCAGGTGCTCAACAAAAAAGGGGGGGATTTCACAGAAGACGATGTCGACATCTTGACCTACATGGCAAGCTACGTGACGGTCGCCCTTGAGAACTCATTTCTTTATGAAGAATTGAAGGAGACTGACAGGGCCAGGCAGAAAGTGGTCAATCACCTGTCGCACGAACTCAGAACACCCTTATCGATTCTAGCATCTGTGTTGACTCGGTTTGCCGACACCGCCCATGACCACGATCTGACACACCTGATCAAGACGATTGAAAGGGGCCGGCGGTGTATCGTCAGGCTCAACCATATCCAGGAGAAGGTGGAGGACATCGTCGGAAGAAAAATTGTCGATTGCGAAAAACAATATATGAGAATTTTTGAGGATCTGATCAGTCTGGTTGAAGAGACCGGTGAAGACACGACCATTCAGTGCGGACCCGTGGCTGAACAAGTCATCAATCGCATTAAATCCATTTTAAAATTTGAACCGGAGAGAATCGAAACGATCAGGGTCGATCTCTTCCTAAAAAACATTTACAAACATGCCCTTGAGATGATCCGGGAACGACGCCTGAAGGTTTCATTGGCCATCGAAGACGGCCTGTACATCAAAATGGACGGAAACGTCCTCAAAAAAATAGGTGACGGTTTACTGAAAAATGCAATTGAAAACACCCCTGATGAGGGAACGATAAAATTGAAGGCCTGGGCCACGGCCGATGATATTTTCCTGGAATTTCAAGATTGTGGCGTTGGGATAACCTAGGTAAACCAAAAGAACATATTCAAAGGGTTCTTTCACACCCAACCGACCCGGCACTATTCATCCAAAACACCCTATGCCTTTAACGCCGGCGGTACAGGAACCGACCTTCTGCGAATGCGGACCTATGCGGAAAGGCTTGGGTTCACCATCGATTTTTCGAGTCAGCGCTGTCGATTCTTGCCGGGTGATGCCGATGCCTGCCCGGGCAGTGTATCATTGTGTAAAAACAAAACGGCTGCGATGGACTGTATTGGCTCGGGGGGCAGTATCTTCACGGTCAGATTTTCCAGAATGGGGTGATTGCTTGACAAACCATATTTTTAATTAACCAGGAAAGAGAGGACTCACGGATGAAAAATAAAGTCACGCTGAAAGGGAAAACAATACTGGCCGTCGACGATGAACCTGACATCTTAGAATCCATCGAAGAAGTACTGGAAAACTGTGACGTCGATACTGCCAACGATTTCAATACGGCCAAACAAAAGCTCAATTCAAAAACCTACGACTTGGTCGTGCTCGATATCATGGGCGTTCAGGGCTATGATCTGCTGGAGATCGCCAGAGAAAAAAATAGTCGTGTAGTCATGCTCACCGGCCATGCCCTCAGCCCCGACAACTTTGCCAAATCGATGGACGGCGGTGCCGATGCATACCTGCCCAAGAACAAGCTGGCTGAGTTGGATGTGTTTCTGGAAGATGTCTTGGGCGATGATCGTCAACAACCCGGGGTGCTCGGCATGTGGTTCGATCGTCTCAAGGGATACTATGAAAAGAAATTCGGCCCCGGATGGCTCGATGAATACAAAGGGTCCTGGCACTAGCAGGATCAGGGCAACCACCTGAGGCGGCATATGTATAATTTTATGTCTTTAATTCTATTCGACATGTTTTTTATGCAACGTTGGGGTAAAAACGATAGTCGAACGTAAACAAAAGTAAGTCCTCTCGGAGGTCCGTTCACGATGGAGCGAGAAATGAACAGGAATCGTCTTCATCAATTTTTAAGATCGCTAAATCCGGTGGATTGTGTCCAAACGGTGCTGCAGCATCGACGGCTTGCTCTCGCCGTCATTGCCGCGGTGACCCTCCTGTTCGCCGCATTCATTCCCCGCCTGGCATTCAAGACGTCGATACACGACCTGATCATCGAGGATCTGCCCGAAAACGGGCAGTACGAGTCATTCAAGGCGGTCTTCGGGTCGGAAGAGATCATCCGCGTGGTGGTCAAATGCAACAATGTTTTCGACCCGCTCAACTTTCAAAAAATCGCCGGTCTGGAAGACGCCGGAAAAAAGA
>NZ_JASJGN010000097.1:0-11372 GCF_033791525.1 Desulfosarcina sp. | reverse complement strand
GGATATCCTTGATCATGATTTTTAACAGATCACTTTTTCTGACTGCTGTGAGGTAGGCTGGCCGATCCGCAACGAAGCAGCCTCGGGAAGCTTGTCCGTGGTTACCTTCTGCCAGCGTTCCTCTAGCACTTCTTTCGCCACTTGTTCAAGGAACTCCGGTGCGGCCCACTCATGCACATTGAAGTCAAAACATACGTACCATAATGCCGTTCGAATATCGGCATGACGATTGATTTCGAGAATCCGCATCATATTGATGATATTAAAAATAATTTGTGTTATCAACTGCAAATTAACACATGGATCGAAAAAAATTCGATCGAATGCATTATTTTTGTTGCAGCGCAACATTTTAGAGGCAATGTTCCTTCCGGCAGAAAGACCGGAGACAGGGCGCCAATTACATCAACCGCATTTTTTTTATTGCGCCACCTGCTACCATTGCATGGAATATCTGACTGGTGGATTCAGTATAAATCTTTTGGAACTGGGCTTATAAATTTTGGATTTCATTAAATTTCTTAAGGTTATCGTCAAATCAACATTCTGTTGGAAGGGCTGACTGCCGATGGCACAAGCTTTGCTGTAATGTGGATATTATTTCATGGGGTGAGTTGCATACTTTTTAAGGTAAGTGATGCAAGATCCCCTGCGGAGGAACCCGATGAAAAAAGCCTTTGTCCTTATCCTTATTGCCCTCCCGGCCATCCAGTCTTTTGGCTGGAGCATGCTTGCTGGCACGATCGGCACTTTGATTCTGGCTGGATTTTTCAGCGGCATCATGAGTCTGGAAACACTGTCCATCCTTCTGCCCATAATTGTGGGCGCCAATGCGGCCATCTCCGGCTATATGCTGATCGAACGCACTGATGATGAAATCAAACGAAAAAAAACGATGGCTGCGGCTGTGGGAACCATGGTGGCACTCGGTTCATTTATTTCGGTCAACGCCTTATGCATGCAATTGGGTGGTTTTTTTCTGATGTCCGCTTCCCAGGGGCTGGTTGCAACCGTCACCGGCATCGTCGGCGGATGGTCCGGTGGGGTCCTGGCAGTAAAGTACAAAGAACTCCAGCGGCAGGTTCCCCTCCGTTGATGGTTTTTTTGCACCGACAGCAATTCGAATTGGTTTGGATGCAATAAAGGTATTGCACTTTTTTTAACGGCTTGCCCGACAGGAGGGCGATTTTTAATTTTTCTTAGAGGAGGTTGATAATGAAAAAAGTATTATTCCCAGCTATTATGGTCACAGTAATAGCCATTTTCGCGGTAAGCGGTATCTGCAGTGCCGCAGCCACCATTTCCTCAAGCGAATACAAGGCAGGGGATATGGTCAGCATTGAAGGTATGATCCCACCCGGTCAGGAGTTATACATCGCGGTGGCGCAACAAAAGGAGTTTGCCACACAGGATACCGATGGCGCGCATGAAGTTAAACGCTTTAAAAAGGATATGAAGAAAGCCAATTTCAGCGCGGACACCAAGATTCCTCCGATGTACTACATGATCACCAACAATCCGGATGCCTTCGGCATGGAGGGGAAAAAGAAATTCGGTGGTCCCTCAGTACTCCTGGGCAAGGGCGGGGGCATCTACAACACCACCATGTACTACCTGAAAAAGAAATTCGCCGAAGTCGATCCGGCCGCACAGGCTATGCTGGGTCCCATCCAGACCGAGGAACAGTGGAATTTTCTCAGGTATGCCAACGAGTCCAGCTACGGCATCAACACCATCGTCAAAGAAGGAAATAAAGTAGGAAAGGTGACAATATTTTCCCGCACGGTGATTACCGATTACGCCACGAGCGGCAAATACTGGGACAAGGGAACGTCCATCAAACTGGACAAAGCCACAGGTAAATTCACGGCGACCTTTAAATCCTACCGCCACACCGCACCGGACACCGGGTTCGACGTGTACGTCAACGGCGAAAAAAGTGGTTCCTACAGCATTGCCGGCAATGGCTTCTGGCTGAGCAAAGCCTATCGTTACATGAACCCCATCTGGATCACCCTCGGCGCCATTCTCGTCGGCACCTATTTCTCCATGATCGGCGCTGCCGGCGGCATGCTCATGGCAGCATTCCAGGTACTGGTCGTTAAAACCGCCGGTCCTGTGGGCATCAACGCCGCCAATGTTTTAAAGCCTTCCAACATGGCGCTGACCCTTTTCTCACCTCTGGGTTCGTTCTATCGCTATGCGGTGGTGGAACGGCGCGTCGCGTGGCCGGTTGGGCTCTCCTTCGGGCTCGGCATCTTCATCGGCTCCATCTGGTTGGGCAAGTATGTGTCTGCCGTCCTGCCCCTTAAGGCCTACAAGGAGTGGCTGGCCGTCCTGGTCGTAATCATGGGCATCCAGACCCTGCGCGAATTGTCGCCGAAAATGATGGAAAAACGCAAAAACATCAAAGCCATGGTGAAAAAGTTCAACGATGCCGTGGCCAAGGCTAAATCTGAAGGCTCTTCCGTGGAGATGGGCAAAATCGAACCGGTCAAGAGCAGTCTGGTGGATTACCGGTTCAAGTTCTGGGGTGAAGAGTTCAAAATCAATCCCCTGCTTTTCGCCATCCTCGGCCTGGCCATTGGTGTGGTATCCCGATCTTTCGGCATCGGCGGCGGTTTTCTGCTGGTACCGGCGATGACGACGCTTGGCGCGCTGCCCATGTATGTAGCCGTTCCGATTTCGCTCATCGGTACCTCCTTTTCCAGTATCGGCTCCTTTATCGGGTACATGATGACTGGTTACTATCCGGACCTGTGGCTGATGATCTCCATTATTATCGGTGGGTTTGTCGGCGGTATGCTGGGCAGCCGGGCACAAAAGCTCTTCAGCGAAAAAACACTGAAGGTAGTGCTGGCCATCACCTTGTTCTTCCTGTTTTTCCGGTTCTTCAAAATTGAGATCTGGATCTAATCGATAGGATAGGATAATGATGGGGGAGGGCATCCGCCTTCCCCCTTTTTGTTTTCAACAATACGGCCATAACAAAGGGCTGCTGCTGCATTTTCGCCGGAATAACAATGGATGAACACGTAAAAAGTCGCATTCCAGACGGTTTCGTAAAAAGCCCGAGATCAAGGCTTGCGAGTCCTGAGGAATGAGGCGTACTTACGGTACTCCGCAGTGACGAAGGATGAAGCGTAACGCAGATATCGGACTTTTTACGGGACCGTCAACAATGGATGAATTCCTGGACCTGGTGTGGGATAAAATCGTCAATGGGTGCGAACATATCGCCGCCTTGCTGGACGCTATCCTGGCACCGCTCAACCATCGCATCGGCCCGGCGATGGTAATTTTGATACTGGTGGTGGTGCTGGTCGCTTTTACCAAACTGTTGGCCAGGGTATACAACACCAAACGATATGCTGAACTGAAAGAAAACTACGAACACTGGTTTGAATTGCGAAAAGAAGCCATGGCCGGCGAAGATCGTGAAAAAGGCAAAGCACTGGCAAGAAACATTGATCAGGCCCATCTCAATAAAGCCTACTACGACTACTTTTTTGAGGGGTTTTTAAAGAGTATCATCACCTCAATCCTGCCGATTCTCCTGACAGCGGCGTACATCAACAGAGCTTATTCACCCGAGAACCTGAACCAGCATGTCGGACAGGCGTATATCTTTAAGTTCTCACGTGAAGCCAGCGATCCCGTCATCATCAGTGCCTTTTTCTGGTTTGTGATATCCCTTTTTCTGGTTTTCCTGGCATGGTTTATCATCGGTATCGTTCTTAAAAAGCATATCGATAAAAAAAAGACCGGGCACGTCGATTCGGGAACTGAAGCAACGCCGTCCGACGGTTCTGCAGACTGAACCTCCGTCCAATTTATCGTATCGGCAAACCCGAATGGTTTTCCACGATGGTTCCAACTGGCAGAGCAGTTCAGGTACCACCTGAAGCAGAAGCCTTGCAAATATTGGCTTATACATAGGGTCCTTTTGGACGTATGAAACCTAAATCAATCATTATCAACCTTGTTGGATCGATCCTTTTTCTGGTGGTGGCAGCAGTTAGTCCCGCCCTGGCCACCCAGGGCCACACCGGCATCGAAGGCGTGTGGGTCCACCAGTTCGCCCACCTGTTCTTCCTCTTTTCAATGATGCTGCTGATCTATTGGCTCAGGCAAGCGGGGCTGGTGAAAGTGCCCGGATGGCGCTACATCCAGTATGCCGCACTGTTCTTCATTCTCTGGAATGTGGACACATTGCTGGTGCACTTTCTGGATGAGCAGATCCAGGCCGTCAGGGTGGACAATCTCGGCGACTGGCGGATCCGGGTCGTGGCCACCGGCGGCCGCACATGGCTGGCGGCCGTCTACTACCTGGCAAAACTGGATCACCTGCTGTGTGTGCCGGCCATGATCTTCCTGATGCTGGGGCTACGCCACATGCTCAAAGAGGTGGGTCCGGTTGAATCCGGCAAGGGTGTCCGGTAATGAACGGTTCCCTGATTCCGATCTGGTCAGTGGATGTGGTCGGTTCCATCCTGATGATTATCTTCGCATTTCTGAGTTTCGGACTGTGTCTGAGACTTAAGCGGAAAGACCCCAACAACATCATCGTCACCTACCTGTTGTGGGTATGCCTGGCGCTGTTCGTCTTTGCCATCTCCCGGTCCGCCGGTCACCTGGTCAAACAGATTTTCCTGCTGTCCAATCGGCCGGACCTGTGGACGGCCATACAGCCCTTTTCCGGTGCCATCAACACCTTTACCTTTGTCATGGTGGGATCGGTCACCCTCTTTTTCGAACGGACGTGGGCGATTTACGGTACTATTTTAAAGGACCGCCAGGCGCTTCAGAATGCCCACGAAGAATTGCTCTACCTCAACCAGAACCTGGAGCAACTGGTGGATAAGCGCACCGAGGCCCTGGTCATTTCGGAACAGAAGTACCGACGGATTTTCGAAGTTTCCAAAGATATGATCCTGGTGACGCGCAAGGATGGCCAGATCCTCAACCTGAACCCGGCGGGCAGGAGCCTGGTCGGCTTCAATGCAGCCGACAGTGAGGACAAGATCCATGGATTCGCTTTCCAGGATTTTTTATCCGGCCCCGCCGACTGGGATGCAATCAGTCGACAAATCGAGGCTCGCGGATTTATCTCGAGTGAAGAGTTCGACCTGGCCCTGAAAGACGGCACCCGGCGCCGGATGCTGCTTTCCGGCAGCCTGGCCAAAAGTCCCTCCGAGGAGGGTGAAACCATACATTTTCTGATCAAGGATATCGAGCAGCGCCGGCTGATGCAAAAACAGATGGCCCAGGCCGACAAATTGGCCTCCATCGGTGAACTCTCCTCCGGGATCGCCCACGAGATCAACAATCCGTTGGGCATCATTTTAGGCTACACCCAACTTCTGCTGCGTGGTGAAGAACCTCGGTCGGACCGCTTTAACGATTTGAAAACGATTGAAAAACATGTCAAATCCTGCAAGGCCATCGTGGAAGACCTGCTCAATTTTGCCCGGCCATCCAGCCCCCAGAAAAAGAACCTGGACATCCACGCCGTCATTGACGAGGTGATCGGTTTCGTGCGTCACCACAGCAACCTGGAAAATATCCAGATCAAAACCGTTTTCGCACCCGATCTCCCACCCTCGCTCATGGATGAAAAAAAAATCAAGCAGGTGCTCATCAACCTGTTGATGAATGCCATCCATGCGGTGGACCAGAAAGGCACCATTTCCATTGCCACCGGGCTCAATGAGTCGGCCAGGCGCATCACGGTGGAGGTGTCGGATACGGGGCACGGCATTGAAAAAGAAAACCTGCTGCGGATCTTCGATCCCTTTTTCACCACCAAACCCACCGGCGAAGGCACAGGCCTCGGGCTTTCGGTCAGCTACGGCATTATCAAGGGGCACGGCGGCAACATTACCGTAAAAAGTGAACTCGGCCAGGGCGCTACCTTTACACTGTCCCTGCCCGTCTCACCCCCGCTTTCAGGGAGATAAACCATGGCACAGAATCTTCTTATCGTTGATGACGAACCGGATATGCTCACCCTGCTGAAACGCAGTCTGGAGCCCGAGTTGGACTGTCAGGTAGATACCGCATCCTCGGGAGAAGCGGCCCTGGAAATGCTGCGTGCCACCGACTACGACCTGGTCCTGGCAGATATCAAAATGCCGGGCATCAGCGGACTCGAGGTTCTGGAACGGGTTAAAGCCGATCGCGGCGAAGAGGTTACGGTGGTGATGATGACCGCATACGGGCACATCGAGATGGCCGTGGAGGCCATGAAACGAGGCGCCTATGATTTCGTCACCAAGCCATTCGATCACGATGCACTGGTCATGCGGCTGGAAAAAGCCTTCGAACGCAGCCGCCTGCTCAAAGAGAACCTGAGATTGCAGCATGAGTGCCACGCTACGGAGATGTTCCAGGAACTGGTGGGAAAAAGCCCCAAGATGCAGCGGGTGTACGAAACCATCCAGATGGTTGCCAAAAACGAACTCACCGTACTGATCACCGGCGAATCGGGAACCGGCAAGGATCTGGTCGCCCGGGCGGTCCACGCCTTGAGCAATCGCAGCAAACGCCCCTTTATCGCCGTGAACTGCCCCACCGTTCCGGAGCTGATTCTGGAAAGCGAGCTGTTCGGCTACAAGAAAGGGGCGTTTACCCATGCCACCCGGGATAAGAAGGGTCTGTTCCAGGAAGCCCACAGCGGTACCATATTCCTGGATGAAATCGGAGACATCACGCCCACGATCCAGACTAAACTACTGCGGGTTCTGCAGGAAAAGGAGATCAAATCACTGGGCGACGCCCGGCCAATCCACGTGGATGTAAGAATTATCGCTTCCACCAACCAGCCATTGGCTGAAAAAATCAAATCGGGTGATTTCCGAGAGGATTTTTTCTACCGCCTCAACGTCCTTCCCATCAAATTGCCGCCGCTTCGTGAACGTCCTGAGGACATCCCACTGATCGCCAATCACCTGCTGGAAAAGCACTGCACCAAGCTGGACAAGCCCCTTAAGCGTTTTTCTACGGAATTGATGGACATTTTTATCGGCCGCCGCTGGGAGGGCAATGTGCGTCAGATGGAGAACATGATCATGCAGGGGATTCTGTTTTCCGCTGCCGAGGAAATTAAGCCCACGGACGTAGGCATCACGCGAAAGCCTGCAAACGGGGCAATCGCTGAGATGTCACCGTCTTTGGACCTGCCCTACAAAGCGGCCAAAGAGAACAATCTGAGTGCCTTCAATGCCGCCTATATCGGGCACATGCTTACCCTGAGCCAGGGAAACGTCACCCAGGCGGCCAAAGCCTGCGGGCTGGAGCGCCAGGCGCTTCAACAGATCATGCGCCGTTACGGCATCACCGCGGATCCGTATCGGCAGTAGTCCCCGCGCCTTTCTTGATCGAACCCATGACAGGCGGTGCACCGGAATCGTTTAAGAATAATCAGCGATGTCCCGTTAGGATATTGCTGGCAAAAACCCAGCTATCCCAAGATTCGATAACCAGTACCTGCCGAGGCCTTTTTATCGAAAGTCACGGTATAGTCACATCCATTGGCCAGATAACGAACGAGGACATTGGTGACAAGATCGATCATCGTCCGCTCCCGCCTTCTGCGATTGCCGCATTCATCGCGTCCACGGATACCGGTTGCTTGGGTTTAGGCAAGATTCCCTTCAACTCCCTGACATCTGATTTAACCGGCATAAAAGTTATCGTACCGTCATCCTCAATAAAAAAATGAATGCGATCTCCCGGATGGATATTCAGCCGTTCACGAATGGGTTTGGGAACCGTGATTTGCCCCTTACTGGTCAATGTGGCCGTATTCATCACTGGATTTCCTTTTATTTTAATTTTTTCCTTACTTTTTATTGAGGACTTTTTAATGTCAACAGAATGGATCGTTCCTCTCAGGATGGCGGAAACTCTGGGGATGCAATACTCACGGTTCAATCGGAAAGCCGCCGTCGCGCCAGCGGGTCCATCCGTTTTTAAGATAGCGGACATTGTTGAACCCGTTGAAAAAAAGCAGTTCGGCGAGCGCCGGTGCCAGGTGGCAATCCGCTCCATCGCAATAGGTCACGATCACGGTCGCCGGGTCGGTCGCGGCCAGAAATTCGTTCAGCCAGATCTCCTGGTCCGCCGTATACAGGTGAACGGCCCCTTGGATGTGTCCCGCTTCAAAATCAGCGGAATGGCGAGCGTCGGCAAAAATGGCACCATTTTCCTGGTGGAGGCGTACCGCATCCTCGATGGAAATTACCGAAAAACCGCTTTCAGAGAGTGACTGCTGCGCGGCGTCTTGGTTTAACGATGCAGGATTGATACCGATCTTGTCGGGTCTGACCGCATAGACGGCAATGGCAATAGCCACGGCTGTGCCGATCAGGATGAGCGCTTCGTTGGCGGCCTGTTTTAACATGGGGCCAAAACCTTTGATTTATTGAGCAGATGCATTATTATCTGTAGCTGCCGGACGTGAGCAATATAGCCATTTCGTGGTTAATATCAACCGCATTCCTATCCGGCTGGCCAAATACCCACACCCTCAGCGTTTTCCCAGCACACCGGGAAAATAGAAACGGAGAATGATCATGTGCGATGTCAATGTCTTTGTCGTGAAAAACGGGGTGGAAGAAAAAGTACTCGAAAATGTGGAACTCATCGAGGAGGTCTCTGACGGCATGCGGCTGGTTAACATCTTTGGTGAAGAACAGACGCTCAAGGCCAAAATGGTGCGCTACGACAACAGTGAAAAAAGGATGGTTTTCCAGCCGATATAGTCAGTGTCCATCCAGAAATTGGCAAATTGGGTTGAGATCAAGGCATGCGAAAAATTTTATCGCAGGTGCCCTGAAAAAAATGCCCTTGGGGTGTATATTGTTGATATTCCGAGGATAAAAGCGTTCGCATAACTCAGATATCAGGCAAATTGGCCATTTGTGGATCGGCACTAGTTAGTCGTAGGTCTCGATGTATAGCCGCGAATCGCCGAACTTTTCGTCAATCAATGCGGTCGCATCCCGGATCATGGCCCCCCGACCGCACAGATAAAAGTCATAGGTGCCCGGTTTAAGCTGCTGCTCCAGGTAATGGGTGACACGGCCCGGAAAAGCGTTGTCCGGGCGACCCATGTTTTCGGAAGATCGGCTGATGCAGGGCACATAGTCACGCAACGCTGATTGCAGAATATCCCGGTAGATCAGCCGGCCAGGTGTGCCCACGCCATGAAGCAGGAGGCCGGTGCCCACCCCACTCCGGCAAAAGGCCACAAAGGGAGCAACGCCTGTTCCCGTAGCCACGAACACCGCCGGATTCGCCGGGCCCTGGAAAACAAAATGACCATGCGGCCCGGTCAACTGGAATGTGGCGTCGATGTCGGCATTCTGGATGTCACTGGAAAACCGCCCCCCGTCCACCATGGCGATGCAAAAATCGATCGTCTCGGCATCAGGGGTGGAAACCATGGTGTAATCCCGCTCGTAGCCATCCATTTCCAGACGCAAAAACTGGCCGGGAATAAAGGCGACACCCTCCGGTCGGGTCAGCCGCAGTTCAAGAATACCGGGAGCCAGCCAATGCCGGTCCACCAAGCGTGCGGAAAAACAAGGCGTGCCATCTACCCGTTCCACAGCACATCCCGCTGACCCTGGTTATGATTGCACAATCGGGCGAGTACAAAGAGGTAATCGGAAAGCCGGTTGAGGAACACGAGGATATGCTTCATGGTTTCGGTGGGGCCCGAATCACCATCCTCATATTCAACCAGTTCGATGACGCGTCGTTCAGTTCGCCGGCAAACCGTGCGGGCCATATGGGCCAGTGATGCGGACAGGTGCCCCCCGGGCAGGACAAAATGCTTCAATTCGGGCAAGGATGCGTTCATCCGGTCGATCGCGGCTTCCAATGTATTGGCGGGGTCAATCGTAAATGGATTTAAAAACCGGGTGGATTCGGCGCCGGGAGTCGTGGCCAGCCAGGCGCCGGATTCCAGCAGCAGCGCCTGAATGGCCTGGATTTCATCCTTCATCCCGGATTGTCCCTCATCCAATGCCGCCGCAACCGCTCCGATCACGGAATTGAGTTCGTCCAGATCGCCATACGCCTCAAGGCGCGGGCTGCTCTTTGAAACCCGTTCTCCGCTGAAAAGGCTGGTTTTACCCCTATCTCCCGTGCCGGTATAAATTTTCATGTCGGTCTCCCTTTGCGTTGCCGATAGCGAACGCAATCCACTACTCCTTTTTGCGGTTTCTGATCATCCGGCTGGCCATGAAAAACCAGAGCAAGGTGATCGCCTGAAGAGCCAACATGACAAAAAAACCGCTGCGATAGCCCGCCAGGGCGTATTTCCCGTCGGCACCGACCGGCCATTGGCCGATGATGGCCCCGATGGCCCACTGACCCAGGAAGGCGGCGATAAACACCAGCAGATTGACGGCGGTGGTGACCCGGCCGGACAGCTTCACCGGAAACCGCTGGGATAGGGCTGCATAGGCGATGATACCCGAGGTGCCGAAAAAACCGAAAAGCACCCACACGGGAAGTGCCCAGCGCACCGGCCCCGCCAGAACCAGCACCTGCACGCCCATGAACAGACCCATCCCGGTCACAGCCGTCGCAAGCACGCTGATGCCCGAGCGGCTCAATCGCTCGGCCAGCGACCCCAGCAGGATGAATCCTGCGATCATGGCCACAGCGATCCAAAGCAGCACATTGGCCACCGCCATGCGATCCAGTCCGGCCACATCCTTGAGCCAGGGCCCGGCCCAAAGCCCCTGTACGGAAAGAAAGGACGCCTGGGACAGGGTGGTTAGCGGTGCCGCCCGCCAGAATTCAAGGCTGGTAAACACGGTTTTTACGCCCTGCAACTGGTGTTTAAAGCTTTCGCCGGCCCCGCTGGACGGTTTTTCGGGGACCACGGTGTACACAGCCACCGCCACCAGCAGGGTGAGCACGGCCAGCACCATGAAGACGCCGCGCCAATCCGTCACCTGCAGAGCCGCCTCCACCGGTGCTGTCGCCGCCTGTGGCCATGCACAATATCGACTACATGTCACATGTTGTTGTGGAAGAGCGCTGCATTATTTTCAATGTCAACGAGCTTATCACCACCGACCATGCAAAATTCGGAAATGGTGTAGTGATGGACGGTGAAAACGAGGATGTGAGAATCTGGCTCGAAATTGCCAACGAGGCCGGCGGTCGGAAGGTTCTTCCGTTCGACGGAATGCTGCCCGCCGATGCATGGATATGGTCCAAGTACCGAGACGACAAAGTGCTGATGGACAGATTCATCGAAATGACCTGCAAGATAAAAGATTCCCGAAGAGGACAGTACGGACGTATCGGTACCGAAACGGTTATCAAGGACTGCCGAGTCCTTAAAGATG
>NZ_JASJGN010000096.1:0-5741 GCF_033791525.1 Desulfosarcina sp. | reverse complement strand
ATGCAAGAACTGCGGCAACGAGGCTGAGATGGTGATCACTTGTTCCCTCGAAGAAGAGAAGACGGTCACCGCGACACCTCATGTCGTACCCAAAGACAAGGGTAAGACGGAAGGTCATGCCGTGTGCAGCCACTGCGGCGGTGAAGCGGATATCTGGCTGGACATCTGACGACGGCTTATTGATACCCGGTCTTTTCAAGCGATAAGAATTATCCAATAAAACAAGGGCTGCCTGCCAACGGATGGGCGGCCCTTTCCTTTGCGCGAATCTGCCATCCCGCTTCCGGCTCGTCTGAACGATGAAAACACCCTGGCAGTTCGGATCCGGCTTGAAAGGGCCGGATAAAAACCATCAGCGCCGCTGATTGATGTACCATTCGATGGGGTCCAGAATAGTATAGCCCATATTGCGGAGTTTCTGCTTGAGATTGACCACGTTTTTGGTCAACAGATAGGGAAAGACGGCTCGTTTTCCGGGGCTCCAGTTTCTGTATACGAGAATGGATCCGAAGGTAATGTTCTCCGAGACAAGGGCGTGGATGATGCGCTCCATTTCTTCGATTTTTTCATCAACCACAATACCCAGCAAGGCGCCCGGTTCCTTGATGCCCAGCACATGGATAAAGGCGTTTAACAGATCTCTGTCCGAAACGATGCCCACCACCTTGAGATTCTCATCCACAACCGGAAAGGCCCCCACTCTCGCTTTTTCGATCAGCAGGAGCGCATCCTGAAGGGTTGAAGACAGGGAGACGGAAATGGGGTCCTTGGTCATGATATCCTCGACCGAAACACCCGTTGCCCTTGCCGCTTCCATCTCCTTGATCCCGTGGTCGTGGAAATACTTTGATGGCATGGCACTGCGTATATCGCGGTCGCTGACGATGCCGATGAGGGTGTTGTCCGATCGGGTCACCGGTATGTGGCGAATCCGACAGCGGATCATCAGTTTCCTGGCTTCGGCAATATCCGTTTCCCTGCTCAGTGTGACAACATCCTTGGTCATGAATTTACTGATAAACATGGGACACCTCCCTTATTTTTAGGACGGATCAAACGGGATGGTGACATGGTAGACACCATTTTCCATTTCCGTCAGAATCGTCAGGCCGCTCTTGTGAAAAACCTTCATCATGGCGCTGTTGGAAACCAGTACATCAGCCCAAAAGCCCTTGATGCCCTTCTCCCTGGCCAGTCTGACGAGAAGCTTAAAAACAAAAGTGGATATGCCTATCCGCTGATAAGATTCGTCCACGACAAATGCGATTTCTGCCCAGCCACCATCTGGATCCACGAGATATCGCGCTTCGGCGACGATAGACCCATGCCCGGGCTTGCCGACAACACCGACGATGGACATCACATCGTTCCAGTCGACGTTGACGTAGGTCTGCATGCGGGTATGCGGCATGGCCTTAAGAGAGGAAAAATATCGATAGTAGACCGATTCGTCTGAAAACCGGTAAAAAAGCCGCCTCATTTCTTCTTCGTCAGAAGGCCTCATGGGCCTGAACCGGATCTCTACATCGCCCTTGAACCGTTGACGTTCTTTGATCTGTGAAGGATAGTGGCGGGCGCTTTCCGCCAGGTAGATCTGATCCCGATAGAGGATGTTTTCACGCTTTGCCTCAGCGATCAACCCGACGCGATCGTCGGGGTGGGCGATTTCTATCAATGCCTGTGCCCGTTCCCGGAGGGTGAGGCCCTTTAGGCTCGCTATCCCGAATTCCGTCACCACATAATCCACGGCCTCTCTGAAATCGACCCGGTTTTTCAACCCTTCGATGGAAACCGTGATGTTGGCGGTACCCTGGCGGCTGCGGCTGGGCAGCCCGAATACCGTGTACCCCCCTTCCGAGATCTGGGCGCCATTTAAAAAGGCGAGCACCTCGGCCGGCCCGGACACCACATTGCCCAGGCCCGTGTGCAGCGCGATTCGTCCGGTGATATCCGCCCTCCTGGCGGAAATAATGGCCACAAAACGCGGATTCCGGCCGATGCTCAACGGGTCGAAGACCTTGTCCATCGGTTGAAATTCAACCCCGGGGTTCTGGTCCAGCCATTCAAACAGCTGTGCCGTACCGCATGCATAGGAAGTAATTGATTTTCTTTTGAACAGCTCTTTGTAACGGTTGGTGACCGCGCCGCTTTTCACCAGATCCATCAGGGCGTCGCTGAAAAACGGTGAGTGGATACCCAGATGCTGCTTGCGGGTCAGCGCACGACCGACGGCTTCAAACAAGGGGCCCAAGGAAAAGGCAACGCAGCTTTGATCTTCAATCAACGGTTCGATATTGGCGGCAATCAGATCATAGACCGGTTCGGCAGGCCACCGTTCAAAGTAGACCGGCGGCTCGTCCGATTGTACCAGCATGTCGAAATCGGAAATCTGGACGAACGTATCACCCAACGTGCGCGGCACCTGGGTGTTTATCTCCCCCACGACGAGGGTGGCCTGTTCCATGGCCAACCGGGCGACGTCTACGGAAACGCCCAGGCTGCTGTAACCATCCTTGTCCGGAGGGGTGATCTGGACAAAAACCGCATCCACCCGGACCTTCCGCTTTTCTATAAGTTCGGGAATCCGTGACAGGTAGCAGGGGATCAGGTCCACATGGCCTGCGGTGATCGCTTCGTCGGCCACCCAGCCGGAGAAAAATGTTTTCAATCTGAATTTCTGGCTCTGGAGGTTCTTCAGCGATATGGCATCGGCGAAGCTGACAATCTGGATCAATTCGAGATCCTGGAGTTTGGCACTATGGGCCGCCATCAGGTGTTTCACCAGTGTTCGGGGTTCCGCCGCCCCGGTGGAAAGGAAGACGCTCATGCCGGGGCGTATCCGTTCGAGAACGGCGTCCGCGGGGACCAGCATTTTCTCCCATTCCATGGATCACCCCCATTGTATCATCGAAATCATGCAAGCCTCATGACGCATGTGAAGCATCTTTTCCTTTTCGTATACTCAAGCTTGGCGCTGGATACAGGATGAGGCACAGGTTTCAGGCGACTGGCTGGCAATGGATGGTCACCTGTTAACAATCGACTGGTATCGCCCGGCACATCGTGCGGCAAGAAGAAAATTCGGGGAGTCATCAACGTTTCGGATGCTTGTAAAAAGAATAGCACAAGCCGTTGTTACGTCAAGAAGATTGTCGGGATAACGCGACCCTGAGCGTTAAGATACATTACCACCCATTCGCTTTGAAAAAGGTTTACGGAAGCCATACCTTCCTTTGGGCCAAATGGCAAACCATCCGGCGGTGCGTCAGGAAAACCGCGTGCAATCCGCTGGAAAATGGCCTATGATGGTATTAACTTAAATCATGCTCGGCGGCGGGGGCCAGGTAGGCAGCCGGGCGCATCGGGAAAAAAACCGTAGAGTTCACCACCGATGGGAGGTGAGCGCCCAGAAAGGGTCAATCCGCGATGTTGTGCATTCCTCGGTAAATATCCTGAGCGACTGCGCAAGGACACAAACAAAAGAGAGGCGTCTGATGGAAGGTCACATTAAATGGTACGACGAAAAAAAACGTTTCGGGTTTGTCACCACCCAGGAAAACGAAGATATTTTCCTGCATGTGTCGGGCATCAAGGAGTACGGCCATTTCGGCCTGCAGCGCGATGACCGCGTGGAATTCGAAATCAGGGAAACGGCCAAAGGGAAGCAGGCCGTGAATCTGAGGCCTATAAAATAGGGTTCACTTCAGATTGAAAGGGCACCCCTTTGTCCGGGGTGCCCTCTTTTTTTTCACCGCACCTGCCGATCCTCCCCTCGTTCATTCCTTAACCCCCTCAGATTATCCGGGACGCACCATCTCAAAGCGGCTTTCTTGGCAAGCTTCGCCTTCATACCGTTTCGTAGGGGTGGTATCCTTTGGGGACGCCATCGGTCAGGGCACCCTTCGCATGGTGGAATTCGGGGCTGTCGTATATTTTTTTCAACAGGCCATCCTTGAACCGGGGCGCTGCCAGATGGGCCATGCCCACGGCCCGTTCGGAAAGGCTCAATCCCCGGGGGTCGAAAGCCCCGTTTTCGGTGACGATAACCACAGGATCGGCGGCAATGGCCGTGGTGGTTATACCCTCCGGACACATGTCTACGATTTTCGACAGACCCTTGGCCGTAAACGATTTTAGGGCAATGATCGGCACCCCACCTCTGGAAAGGTTGGCGCCACGGATGAAATCGCACTGGCCGCCTACCCCGCTGTAGATCTGCCGGGCTTTCATGGAGTCGGCCCAGATATTCCCGTGGAGATCCACGCCGATGGCGCTGTTGATGGAAACCATGTTGGGTTGATCGGCAATGGTGAGGATACTGTTGGTGTAGTCCGCAGGTCGGATTTGAACGGCGGAGTTGTAGTCCAGCCAGTCGTAACCCCCTTGACTGCCGGCCAGAAAAATCGAGGCAATGCTGAACTTGTTGCGTGTGCTGGTGTAGCGGTTGGTCACCACGCCTTCATCTACCAAGCGGCGCATGGCATCAGCAAACAGCTCGGTGTGTATGCCCAGGTCCTTGACACCCTTTTCCAGGATGGCATCGGTAACCGCCTCGGGTACCTGGCCGATTCCGTACTGGATGGTGCTGCGGTCCTTAACGAAAAAACCGGCAATGATCCTTCCAATCCTGCGGGCCGGCTGGTCCGGCGGCTGCACCGGACTAATGGGCAGGGGGTAGTCGGTGTCGAGCAGGTAGTCGATCCAGGCACCAGGGACGGTGTCTCCCAGCACGAAAGGCATCTGGGCGTTGCGTTCGGCGACCACCAGTCCGTTGTTGGCCCTGACCGTTTCAATGGCCGCCATCACCCCCTCCATGGTGGTGCCCAGGCTGTAGTTGCCGCCGTTGTCGGGTCCGGCGACGGTCAGCATGGCCACGTTGGGTTTCAGGTATTCGCGGACCTGCATGGGGATGTCGCCTAAATGCATGAGCTGGTATTTGGCCCATCCCTTGTTGGCGGGCTCCCGGGTGTGGTGGCTGTTAAATATAATGCGATGGGTGATTCGATTGCAGACTGCTTCGGCAAACAGGTCAGCCACATCCCCGAGAAAGAGGACGCCGATCAGTTCCACCTCCCGAATCGTTTCATCGGCAGCCAACTGCCTGAACATCACCTGGGGCGTGGCCGCGTTCCCCGACGCGTAAATCCGGCTCCCCGGCGGCAGCAGGGTGTCATTGATAATCTCGGCCACGTTATTGACGATTTTCATCTTGTCCTCATGGTCTGCTTGGGTTGTTCGATCTGAATCGAGGCATCTGATATTCAAAAAAACAGTATTTTAAAATTGAAATGCCGCAAAGCACAACGATAAACTAAAAAAGGGATTGAGAAACAACCGACACCGGCTGTTTCCCAATCCCTTGTGAAATTTTATGAAGACTGACTTTTCAGATGAGGCTATCGACTGCGAACGAATGTCAGGAAACCGATCGCCTAAGTCAACACATGAATTCGCTCCGACGTTATATTCAGAAGTGGCAGGTTGAGGTCCGGATCATGTGATTCGGTCAAGCCCTGGCGGGAAATGACGCCTTCAAACCGGTCACGGCAGGCAGCCGCACCTCCAATTCCCCAATCCCTCAATACCCAATTCCTGAAATCGTACTATCGGTTGGCCTTTCTATACCCCAGCTGGTCCAGGGCGATGATCCACTTGCAGATGTTGGCCGATCCCTCCACCATGTAATAGGTCGGCGTGTCCCGGTAAAACCGTGCCACCGGGTACTCCGTCGAGTAACCGTA
>NZ_JASJGN010000095.1:0-26405 GCF_033791525.1 Desulfosarcina sp. | reverse complement strand
TTGAACCGCGATAGCGAGCGCATTCCTCGCCGCTTGTCAAAGCAAAGCGGAGATCCCGTTACCGGGGTCGGCGCAGAGCAGAGATGCCGAGCAGCGGTGCGGCGGGGTTAGCGAGCGAACTGAAAATCGATTTTTTATCCTTACGGTGAAGATTCCCCGCGGCTTGCCGCGGGGAGGGTTCAATTCCGAATAGGGGGATTCGAAAAATTGAGGAATTCAGGAATTGGCGGAGCAGCTTGCCGCCGCGATTCGCCCAGACCGAACAAACTCAAGAACGCCAACCATCATGTCGGTGCGCCCTTAATAAATTGGGTGTCTGTAAAAAAGTGGTAGATTTTGGTTCAGGCCAAGGCCGCAGCGAGGTTGAAGCCGGAGGCGTAGCAGCGCTACGTCGAGGATAGCGCTGAAGCTTCACTACGTGCTCAACGGAGCGAGAACGCAGGCATGGGCCAAAAGATGCCGCTTCTGGATAAACACTACTTGGCGGCCCGCTTGACAGCCCGCTGCAATGCACCGGTGATCTTTTTGGCCGGCCAGGCTGTCACCGACCATCCGATGGCCAGAATCATCAGCCAGACCATGACTTCACCCCCCTGGCTGAGGTTCCTCCCCTGGGTAAGCAAGGGGCCTAAAAAAAGGGCGCAGACCAAACCGGCGACAATGCGCCAGGCATCGTCTGAAAAAAGCAGATAAAAAAAAATATAGGAGACGGTAATGTTCGGTTTTCGCATGTTCACTCCACTGTCAACGATGGGTTCCGTTCGTTGAGTAAAAGCTTTTGGACGCCGGGTCAAGGAAAAAAAATTACCTCGGATTACGCCGGAATTTGGGTCGGCGACGAGGCCCGGATTGACACCATGGCCCGTTTGACCTATTTTGGCACGATAACAAACAGGGACCAGGAATGAATTTAGCGACGAGCTTTAAGACATTGGGGATCAGCCCTGAAGCAGATGAAGCGCAGGCTAAACGCGCTTACAAGGCCCAGGTGCGGCGATGGCATCCGGATCAGTTCCCCGAGGGGTCGGCCACCAAGGCCGGGGCCGAAGAGCAGCTGAAGCAGATCAACATCGCCTATGCCCGCGTCAAGGTACACCTGGCCATGCACCGGCCGGATCCGACGGTCTCGGCCAGCGCCACCCCACCTCATCCGGATCAGGGCGGCACCGACCGCCACGAACCACCCGGCGGAAATTCGAAAAAGCGCTCCTGGGTCGACCACCTGTTCGATGCCCTGAACGCCTATGCGGGGAATCGTGCCGGCGAGCCATCGGCGCCACCGGACGGTGAAACCGATACCAACCGGCGAAGGACCTTTGAACAGGTCCTCGATGAAATGGCCGGTGGGGGCATTCCCCCCAAACCGAGGCGCCGACCGGGAAACCCCGCTACCGCTGGCCGCCACGTCGCCTCCGGCTACCGGCACTATGGCCGCAAAGGTGCAACCGTGGGTACGGTGGGCGGCTCTGAAAGCCCGGGACCGGTTAAACCGGTAGGACGCGTTCGGGGAATCGGCAGAAACCGATAATGCTTTATCGTCCCAACGATTTCAGCAAAGCCACCAGCAGCAGCCACACCTTTTCCACCGACGGCAGATAGAGCCGCTCAGATGGCGAGTGAGGATTCTCCATGGTGGGTCCTAAAGAGATCATATCCATGCCCGGGCACCGGTCGCCGATTACCCCGCATTCCAGGCCAGCATGCATGATCTGCACCGTGGGTGCGGCATCAAACAACTCCCGATAAAGCGCCGTGCAACGTTTGAGTAGTGGAGAGTCGCGATTCATGGGCCACGAGGGATAACCGGTACCGGTTTGAACCGTGGCCCCGGCAAGGCGGCCCACCGCCTCAACCGCCAGGCAGATGGAATCGAGCCGGGAGGGTACTGAACTGCGCTGGTTGGTCGTCACCGCCAAAGCATCGCTGCTTAGCTCCACCAGGGAGAGGTTGGTGGACGTCTGCACCAGGAGCGGAAGGTCTTCGGCCATTTCAACCGGACCGCTGTGCAATGCCGCCAGCAGGTTCACTGCCACGGCCGTATTTTTTTCAGTGACGCCGCGTTGGCCCGCCTTCACCGGACCTTTTTTATCAACGGATACGTCCAACTCCGGATCCGCCGTCTTGTATTCCTGTTTGATGAGGTCGGCGACTGAATCGATCCTTTTTTCCAGGTCATCAATCGCGTCCCGGCGGCAAGCCACAAGTGCCTCACAGCCACGGGGAATCACATTTCTGCCGGTGCCGCCCTTTAGCGCCACGAGCCGCATCGGTGAGACCGCCATCCCGGCACTCAGCAGGCGGGCCATGACCTTATTGGCATTGGCACGATGTTTGGCGATGTCCACCCCGCTGTGCCCCCCCTTCATGCCTTGGGCGGACACGCGCAGCAAGTCATAGGCGCCGTCGAGGATCTTGACATCCAATGCCCGATTGATGGTGGTGTTCCGTCCCCCCGCGCACCCGACGACGAAAACGCCTTCATCTTCTGAATCCAGGTTGATCAG
This sequence comes from Desulfosarcina sp., assembly GCF_033791525.1. Lineage (GTDB taxonomy): Bacteria > Desulfobacterota > Desulfobacteria > Desulfobacterales > Desulfosarcinaceae > Desulfosarcina. The sequence goes on along the minus strand of NZ_JASJGN010000095.1, from coordinate 23,901 downwards.
GATTCTGCCCGAAAGCAAAGTTGGATCCATATTCAGAACGCCGGTCAGGCCGGTCTCTTCGTCTACCGTAAAAAAAAGCTCCAGAGGCGGGTGGGATACGTCCGGGCGGTCCACCAGGGCCAGGGCCATGGCAATGGCAATGCCGTTATCCGCTCCCAGGGTAGTTTCCCCGGCACTCAGCCAGGGGCCATCCTGGACCATGCGGATAGGATCTTTGGAAAAGTCGTGATCCGAGCCGTCCTGTTTTTCACAAACCATGTCCATATGGCCCTGAAGAATGACGATTGGTGCCTGCTCAAAACCGTTTGATGCCGGTACCGGTATGACCAGGTTGCCAGCGGAATCCGATTTTACCGGAAACCCCCTGTCCATAGCCCATTGCTGCAGCCAGCGGGATATCTGCTGCTCCTGTTTCGAGCATCGTGGAATCTGGTTGATCTGTTCAAAATAATCGATGATCGTGCGAGTCGCATGGTCCACGGATCGTTCTCCTTGCATACGTCAAACTGATTTATTGAACCCTCCCCGCGGCAAGCCGCGGGGAATGTTCTGCCTGAAACGGCAGTGCTTCGCAGCACCGTAAGGATAAAAATCGATTTTCAGTTCGCTCGCTAACCCCGCCGCAAGCGGCGCGGAATGCGCTCGCTATCGCGGTTCATGGCAATCCGAATAATACCATGGGTGCGTTGGCCAATTCTGAGAAAAGCAGTTAAGATATAAAAGCAAAAGCCGATATACTAATTAACAAGCGGTTTAACCCCGTAACCCCATACGGCAGGACGCGGAATAACCCCATGAACACCAAGCTGCTGATGATCATCGCCTTCTTATTTTTTCTCTCCTGGAGAAAGGCAGCAGACAGCTTCCTCCTGTTCTGCGCCTTATTTGCCGTCGGCCTGTTCGTTTGTGTGGTTATCTATCGAATGGAAAACACCCATTCCGTGGTCGACGACGATACCTAACCCGGAAAACTGAAAATAACCAATCACAAGCACTAATTTGAAGACCATGAAGGTTTGGAATTTTGAATTTGGCGATTGAGATTTATTGCGAAGCATCGGGTCTAATACCCCGTCGCTTGCGACGATAAAAAGATCCGATCCTTGGTGATACCCCGCTGCTTGCGGCGGGGTAGTTCATTTTGGTATTTGGTATTTGTGATTTGGCATTCTTAAGGTATTTCAGGTCACGTGCGTCTCTCCAAACAGCCCAGCACCGCCTGGCAATTGCCGGAAGCGGTAACCAGCAGGTGCTCTTCGATCCTTGCTCCGTTCAGATAGTCGTTGAGATAGAATTTTTCGCCGCTGGCTTTAAACAGCCGTCCGCCGGCCGCCTCCACGATCATCCGCGCGGCTGCCAGGTCCTGAAAGGATTCGTTGGCCGTGACGGCCACATCCGCACGCCCCATGGCCACATAGCACAGGTGAGCACCGGTGCAGCCCAGGTTTCTGATCTTTCCGGGAAACCGGGAAACATAGTGCCGGTGGAATCTTGAAAAGGTGAACATCAAGCTTTCGTCGTCGATGGTGCGATCATCGGGTATCCGGATGCGTTTCTCGCCCCAGAAAGCCTTGCCGCCAGCCCTGGCATGAAACAGATCACCGGTGGCCGGCATATAAAAGGCACCGAATACCGGCCAGAAATTTTCCAGAAGTGCCAGGGACATGCCCCAGATGGGAATACCCGCCTGGTAATTGTCGACGCCGTCAATGGGGTCGAAGATCCACAAGTATCGCCGGTTGTCATGGGTATAGGTGGTATCCAGCGTTTTACTGGTGAACATCCGGTGATCGGGATACTGGTTGTCCAACGCTTGCTGGAAGCACGTGCTGATCTGCAACTCTGCCCGGGTGACCAGCCCTTGATCAAATTTGGTCGCCCCCCTGCCCTTGCCGAAATAGTCCAATGCCGTTTGACCGGAACTTCGAATGGCGTCAAGGGCAAAGGCTGTCAAGGCTTCGATCCCATGGATTAGCTCCTGTGTCATGTCACCCCCTGGTGGTTTGTGATACGGTTTACCGAAGACATTTATGGCGGAACAAATGAAAAAAACCGGCAATCCTCCAATAAAGAGGGCCGGTTTTATCTCTTAGCGCATACAGGACAGAAAACTCATGCAACCGCGCGAGCGGCGAAACAACTGCCAGTGGCGGCAGGTATGCGCTCAAACGAGAATAATCGGGCAATGAAAAATGGAGCAGGCGGGTTTTAATTGATCATATCGCCGATTCTTCGTTGAGAAGATTCTGGCTTGCCGGCTATTTTTTCGACGAGGCATATCCATCGGCATACCATCCGCCGCCTTTCAATTCGAAGCTGCATGCTGAAATTATTTTCTTGGCCTTATCGTGGCATTTGGGGCACTCGACCGCTTGGGTATCCATCCGCACCAGTTCTTCGGTAATATGGCCACATTTGCACTGAAATTCGTAAACCGGCATCACTCTTTCCTTTCTGGGTCGGGCGTTTCGTGCAAACAGCTTGATAGCTCGCAATCGCCCGTTTTCGAGCCAACTTAGTTCCGTTTTGTCATCGTGTCAAGACCCGATCGTAACAGTTTTGAATGCCGTAAAGCTCCCCAAAAAAACCGGCGGACCCGATGCGCCAAGCCGAATCCGCCGATCACCTCACTGAACTGACAATGGCTATTTTCGCTCTATTTTCACCACCAGATACCCTGCGTTGCGCCGCTTGACCAGCAGTTGAATGGTATCACTGTCCTCGTTCTTTTTGATCAGTTGGGCAAAAACTTTCCGGTCTTTCACCACGGTGCGATTGATTTCTTTGATGATATCGCCGGGTCGTACATCGGCATCCCGGGCCAGGCTGTCATCTTTTACATCCGTAACCAAAACACCGTATTCTTTGCCCTCAATACCCAAACGGCGTGCGATATCCGAATCCAGGTCCGTGACCTCGATACCCAGTTCGTCGTCGTCCCGACTCTGAGCGGCCAGCATCTTCTCATCATCGTCGCGTTTGGCCAGGGTCACTGTCATGACTTTTGTCTTGCCGTCCCGTATCAGGTCGACTTTTGTCTGATTTCCCACCGGTGTGTTCGCAATCATGGCTGAAAGCTCCCGGCCGGTTGTCACCTTTTGACCGTCCACGGACAAAATAACGTCATTGACTTTGATTCCGGCTTTGTCGGCCGGATCCCCCTCGAAAACCTGGGTGACCAGTACGCCCTTTTCCGCCTTCAGGCCGTAATAGTCGGCCAGTTCCGGAGTAAGGTCCTGAATCCCCACGCCCAGCCAACCGCGGGTAACTTCTCCCTTGTCCTTGAGCTGCTCGATGATGCCCTTGGCCATGTTGATGGGAATGGCAAAACCAATACCCTGTCCACTGGCGATGATGGCCGTGTTGATGCCCACCACCTCACCATCCATATTTAGCAGCGGCCCGCCGCTGTTGCCCGGATTGATCGAAGCGTCGGTCTGGATAAAATCGTCGTAGGGTCCCGAACCGATGATTCGCCCCTTGGCGCTCACGATGCCGGCGGTGACCGTCTGCTCCAAGCCGAAGGGGCTGCCGATGGCCACCACCCAGGTGCCCACCTTCAGTTTTTCTGAATTGCCCAGTTCAAGGGGTTTAAGATTTCTCGCCCCTTCGATGCGAATCAGGGCAAGGTCAGTCTTCGGATCCCGTCCCACCAATTCTGCGTCGAACTCCTTATCGTCGGCCAGGATCACCTTGATCTGGTCGGCGTCCTCGATCACATGGTTGTTGGTGACGATGAAACCGTTGTCATCGATGAGAAATCCCGAACCCAGGCTACGCTGTTTGAAGTCGCGCTGTTGGCCATCTCCTTGAAAGGGACCGAAGAATTCGTCAAAGGGGTTCCGTTTGCCGCCACGGGGGTTCCCAAAAAAATGCCGGAAGACCGGACTGCCGCCCTTGATGATTTTTACGGTGCGGATGTTAACCACACCGGGTCTGGCTGCTTCGGCCAGTTCGCTGAAGCTTTCCGGTGCAGAGAATGCGTGTACGGTTTGGACACCTGGTGTGGCTCCCCCTAAGAAAGCAGCCGCGCCGAATAACAGAAAAAAGAAAAGAAACGAGTGAACCTTCTGATTAGTCTTGATCATGAACAACCTCCTGGTGCGTCTTAATTTTAAACGCGTAATCGTGTTATGTTGAACCTGCAAATATTTTGATGAACGTGAATATAACCCACAAGGGTTACGGCAAGATGATTTTAAGATTACCAAATGGTAATTTTAAAGAAGGTGGCAGGGAGTAAGGCTAATCAAAAAGCAGATTAGTCGTTGACCGGGGAATCGGGCGGTTCATCGGTGGACGCGGCTGCCAGTTGTTCCCGCAATGCCATGCCGATCTGCTCCATACGGTAGGGCTTTTTAATATAAGGGCCGGCACCTAAACGCTGGGCTTCCAGTACACGCTCGGACTCCGAAAAGCCGCTGGCGATTACCGCTTTCTGGCCTGGAGAGATAGCCAGAATCTGACGATAGGTATCAAGGCCGTCCATATCCGACTCCATGATCATATCCAGAACCAGGATATCCACGGGGGTCTTGCGGATGTATTTAACTGCTTCCACGCCGCTGACAACCGTATCCACCTGGTAGCCCAGGCGTTTTAGCATGAATGTAGCCAGATCACGCTGCTCCTTAATGTCATCCACTACGAGGACGGACTCGCCGGCACCGCGGTAACGATCAATGGGGAGTTCCTCAGCATCCATTTTTATATTCTGTCGGGTAATAGGGAAATAGAGGTCAAATACCGTCCCCTGACCTTCGATGCTGCGGGCATCGATAAAACCGCTATGATCTTTCACCGTACCCCACACCACAGCCATGCCCAAACCGGTGCCACTGCGCCCCATTTTTTTCTTGGTGTAAAATGGCTCAAAGATCCGTTCAAGGTCCTGGGTTGAAATCCCGACACCGGTGTCGGCAACCCGCAGCAGCACATATTCGCCTTCCAACACCGTTTCGAATCCGTGCATCGGCCGGTCCACATAACAGTTCTGGGTGCTTAAGGTAATCTGCCCCCCGTCAGGCATCGCCTCGGCAGCATTGGTGACCAGGTTCATAACGGTTTTCCCCAGATGCACCGAGGAGCCGACAATGTTGAACAGCGTTGGAGTCAGATCCGAATGAATACTCACTTGAGGATGGAAAGATTTAAGCCTGGCCAGTTCAGGACTGCCTAAATAGTCCTGAACCACTTGGTTCAATCCAGTCACGTCGGTAACGGCCACCCCCCGCCGTGCCAGGGTCAGCATATCCTGAACAATGGCCGCTGCTTTTTCGCCGGATTGTTTGATTGTTTCAACGATGATGCGCATTTCGCTGCCCTCGGGAATGTCCATGAGGAGCAGTTCCGGATAGCCTACCAAACCCGAAAGGATATTGTTCAGATCGTGAGCCACACCACCGGCCAGGGTACCGATGGCCTCCATTTTCTGCGCCCGCTGCAGTCGGGCCTCCATCTCCTTCGTCGCTGTAATATCAGTGGCCACGGTGAGCTGAACCAAACGGCCGTCTTCCCACACGATTGCACGGGCAGAAATAATGTACCAGCGGCCGTTCACCGGATTTTTATCTTCCCAGGAATAGCTTTGCCCGGGTCGGCCATTTTCGTCCAGCAACAGGCGGCCCTTGCACTGATGGCAGGGTGCGTCCAGTTCATGGGTCACTTTGTGGCAAACTTTACCGGCGACATTGTCACCGTAAGTCTTTTTCATATGGCGGTTGGCCAGCAAAATGATGTGCGTTTCCATATCAACCACATGGATATCCGCATCGATGCTGTCGAGGATCGAAGCGAGTTGTTCGTGACTGGCCCGAACCCGTCCCTCGGCCTGTTTTCTCTCGAGGATCTCCTTATTCAAATCCCGGTTGATCCGCTGCAGCGCGGCGGTGCGTTCTTCGACCCGTTTCTCCAAGTTCCGGTTGGTATTTTCTGTTTTCTCTTTTTCTTGTTCCAACAGGAAATTCAGGAGGAAATTCTTACGGTGGTGGGTTTCGATAGAGTAGCAGATGAGCATTCCCAATAGATTGATCCCCATAAAATGGGCACCAAAAATCAACTGGATGACTCCGGTGGCGTCCATCAACCACATCATCGCCGCCTGGTAGGCGCCAATCACCAATAGCCCGGCAATGGAGGCGGTAATGAACCTGGCATGGATAAACGTGTATCCGAAAAAAACGCAAAAAATGGTACCTACCCCGTAAAAAAAGGACTCTGGGGTAGGTGTGATCACCACCATGGCCACGTAAGCAAACCCGGTGACGATAATATAAAAACCATTCACGAGCTGCCATAACCGACGGTAGGTATCGGTGTAGGAGAAAATCAGTCCCAGCAGGAACACGGGGCACACCAGCACATACCGGATAAACCACAACTGGAATTTCTGTTCCGGAAACACATAGGCGTCAAGAATACCGAATATACTGAAAAAAAGAACTGCATAGAGTTTGCAGCGACGCACATGATCGATAGAGTTATTATAGTAGGCCTGCTTAAAGGGTTGTTCCAAGGATTGGTGATTTCCCGTAAAGGCCAGGGTCAACGGGTTGAGGCTGACTCGAAGCATGCTGTAGGGAATGGCGACGTCAACTTTTTCCAGGGTTAAATTCATGGTTCACCATTGATTTTCGCCAACAAAAGCGGTGTCGCCGTAAAAGGATAAGGTGCAGATACAATGCATGGATTCGACGCAGTGCAACTTCTCAACTGGCTTGCGTCCGAGGCAGGCAGAAAGTGAAAACACTTCCACTCCCAAGTGAGCTTTCGACATTGATTTCGCCGCCATGGACGTGGGCGATGGCCCTAGCCAAGCTCAACCCCAGGCCGAAGCCACCGGTTGCCCGACTCTGGTCACATCGAAAGAACCGGTTGAATATCTTCGGCAGGTCTTCAGTGTCGATACCGATGCCACTGTCTTTTATGGAAACGTTAATCATTTCAACATCCTTATCATGAAACCCGCGAATGTCAATATTACCCGGTGCCGGTGTATATTTGATCGCATTGTCCAAAAGATTGGCAACCGCCCGCTGAAGTATTTTCAGATTCCCCATCACCATCAGCGTATCAGGCATGTCGCAGGTCAGGGAAAGTCCCTTGTCTTCGGCCAGGGGAGCAAAAAGCGCGATCGCATCGCGCACCACATCGGCCATATTCACGGATTCAAGGATCACGTCTCCAGTACCGGCATCGGATTTTGATATCATCAACATGGTGTTGATCAAATCCAGCAACCGGTCGCACTCCTCGATGGTGCTGCCGGCCAGGGTCAGCTCATCGCCGCCGGGGGATGCACCGGAAATGCTTATTTCCGCCATACCGCGAATCCGCGCCACCGGGCTTTTCAAATCATGGGCGATATTGTCGCCCATCTCACGCATACCGACAACCAGCCTTTCGATGCGGTCCAGCATTTGGTTGAAGGTCACCGCCAGCCGGTCAATCTCCTCATGACGGGCCATGATTGGCACCCGACGACTAAGGTCAGATTCGGAAATCTGCCGGGCAGTGCGGGTGACCGCTTCCACGCCGGAAAGGGCACGCCTGGCCATGAACCATCCCACCAGGACTGCGGTCAAAATCAGCGCCGACATGGTGATGAGAAAAATCTTCTTGAAAATGGCGATAAAAGCCGTGTCGTTCTCCATGGAGTAGCCCAACTGTGCTACGACGCCTTTGCCGATGATCCCGTAGGCAATGCGAACACGATCCGGCCGGCCGGCAATGGTCAACGTTTCATAGACCCGTGAACGGCCCTCTACCAATTGGCCGACAGCATATCGGTTGATCCCGATCTCCTGCCAGTAGGTCATGTTGGATGAAGAAAAAGCCACGCCACTGGCATACAGCAGGCGGAAGAAGATCTTTTTCTCACCGGCTGCCTGGGATTCGATCAGTGCGGCAGATTTGACATCCTCAAGTCCCTGAAGGTTGTAGATGGCCTCGAATTCGGAGATTTTATCGGAAAGTCGGCCGTCCAGACGTTGCCTCAGATTGGTGGTAATCAGGACATAGAAAAAAAGAAATGCCAGGCAGGAGGACAATGTGAAAACAATCCCGTACCATAAGGTCAGCCTGAAGGAGAGGGATCGATGCAGTTTAATCGTTCTGGCGAAGGGCATACCCCACCCCGCGGACCGTGTGGATCAGTTTGTCTTCGAATCCCTTATCCACCTTATCGCGGAGCCGGCAGATCCGGGCCTCCACCACGTTGGTCTGGGGATCGAAATGGTAATCCCAGACATGTTCCATGATCATGGTTTTAGACACTACTCGGCCGGCATTTCTCATCAGATATTCCAGAAGCGAGTACTCCAGTGGTTGCAAATCGATTTTACCCCCCCCGCGGCGTACCTCCCGCGTCAACATATCAATCGACAGCTCACCGCACGACAATCGGGTGGGTTCTTTGGCTCCGCTGGCCCGCCTGATCAGCGCCTGTACCCGGGCCAACAATTCTGAAAAGGCAAATGGTTTGCTCAGATAGTCGTCACCGCCGGCTTGAAGGCCCCTGACCCGGTCATCGATGGAACTTTTTGCGCTGAGAATGATCACCGGGGTCATTACCTTTTCCCGGCGCATCCGCCCAATCAGGGACAGGCCATCCATTCCGGGCAGCATGATATCCACAACCGCGGCATCGTAAGGTTCGCTGAGGGCCAAGTCCAACCCCACCGTTCCATCCACGGCATGATCCACCGCAAACCCTTCCGCCTTGAGACCCTTTTTAACGAAGGAGGCGATTTTTTGGTCGTCTTCAACCAGTAAAAGCCGCATTTTTTTCTTCCATTTTTACAGGTTAAGAAATCCGTCGTACACTCATCCAAAACAAGGCGAGCACTCGTTAACCTTGTTTTGAAAATTGCTGCAACTACCTTAGCATGCAGCCAATCCGCATCCCATAGCAAGACCGCCATAGTAAAAAAAATACATGAGTGCGGCACCTTAAGCCCACAGCGCAATTATCTTGACAAAATTGTCGGTCGCTGAAACATTGGGCACCATTTTCAATAGTAGTTGAAACTGGAAAAAAAATGAAGAAAAAAAAGTTATCCCTTCGTTGGGCGGGCGCGTTCATTGAGTTGTGTATGGGTCGGATCACCTTGGAAAATAAAGGCCAAATCGATACCCGCTGCACCGGCCTATACGATGATATTCAATCCTCATGGTACGACAACACGGAACTCTTAAAAGGGGTTTTCGGTGCGGACAACTGGTGGTCCGTTGACGATCTGGGTCATGCCATGGGACTTGTTTTTGCCGACCGATCCGCCATCGACACCGATTTGTCAAAAATGGCCTTTGAAATCGATGGCACCCCGGCAACCATCGATCCTGAGGCACTTCAACTGAGTTTCTATGCGCCTGAGGACATCGACCCGCTCGACAATGATGAATGGGTCGTCTGCCACGGCGCCCGACGGGATGCGATTCTGCACCTGGATGCCAAATTTGTCCCCCCCTTCGACCCTTCGTTGATCACGCTGTCTTTTTTTCATTACCCGGATTTTGGCTACATCCTGATCGACCTGGATCACGATGGAAATGATGATGTCCAGTTTAACTTAGGAGAAACGACGTACCTGAAACCTCGATTCTTCAGAAAGGATCATTTCAATGACACTTCAAGATAAGCTGAAAGCGGATCTGAAATCAGCCATGAAGGCGCGGGACGAGACTAAAAAAGATGCAATCCGGGTCGTCATGGGAGAAATGGCCCGTTCGGATAAAAAGCAATTGCCGGATGATGAGATCATCAAGATACTAAAAAAACTGATTAAATCGGAGAAGGAAATGCTGGAAAAGAGCGGTCGGGGAGCGACATCACCCTTTATCGCCATCATCGAGGCCTACCTGCCCAAAATGGCCACCCAAGATGAGATTGGCCAGTGGATTACCGCCAATATCGATTTTTCAGCCTACAAAAATAAAATGCAGGCCATGGGCACCATAATGGCCCACTTCGGTGCGTCGGCCGATGGCAATACCGTCAAGCAGGTGCTTCAGAATTTTCCTGGATAAAAGTGGTCTTAAAACACTCAATTCAGGATCCCCACCACTGCACCCGTCATGCAGGTGGCCAGAGTACCGGCCACCACTGAGCGTAAACCCAATGCAACGATCTCGCTGCGCCGGCCCGGGGCCATGGTTCCCATTCCCCCGATCATTATCCCTAAACTGCCGGGGTTGGCAAACCCGCACATGGCATAGGTCATGATGAGCATGCTGCGGTCACTCAGTGTACCCGGGGCCAGGCGGCTGAGTTCCAGGTAGGCTATAAATTCATTCAAAATGGTTTTTACGCCCATAAGGCCACCGGCCGCCGGCGCCTCCTGCCAGGGCACACCCATGCACCAGACGATCGGTGCCATCACGCCCCCCAACACCCGCTGAAGGGTCAGGGGCCGCCCTCCCATGTCAGGGAGCACTCCCAACATCGTATTGACCAGATGAACCAGCGCCACCAGCACCACCAGCATGGCGACGATATTGATCAACAGTTCAACACCTTGAAGCGTGCCCCGGGTGACAGCATCCATGCTGCCGGCATCCGGATTCTCCACCACCAGTTGTCCACCGGTGGGAGATCCGGTTTCAGGGACCATGACCTTTGCGACGGTGACGGCAGCCGGCACGCTGATAATGGAGGCGGTGAGGATATGGCCCATGACACCGGGAATGGCATCACCCAGAATACTGGCGTATAACACCATTACCGTTCCGGCAATGGTGGCCATGCCCGCCGTCATCAGGGTAAACAACTCACTGCGGGTCATCTTTTCCAGGTAGGGTCGCACAAATAGCGGGGACTCGACCATGCCGACAAATACGTTGGCCGACACACCGAGTCCTTCTGCGCCGCCCAACCCCATCGTCTTTCGCAAGCACCAGGAAAAGCCCTTGACCACCAGAGGAAGGATGCGCCAATGAAAAAGCAGGGCCGACAGGGCGCTGATCACCAAAACCAACGGAAGCGCCCTGAATGCAAGCACGAAGGCGGCACCGGGATAGGTCTCGACAAAGGGCAATGGGGCGCCGCCGAGATAGCCGAAGACAAATGTCGTGCCGGCAGTGGTGGCCGCCGCCAGTGCCATGACCCCGTCGTTCAGCACCAGGAAGAATTGCCTGAAAACCGTTACTTTAAGCAGGATCAGGCCGGTGATCACCTGGGCGCCGATTCCCACGACGACCATTTTCAACGACACCTGTTTGCGATTTTCGCCCATCAGCCAGGCCAGAAGCAGAAAAACCACCAGCCCGGCCGATCCCTGTAAAACCATGGATGCTGCCCCTGTCGTCCGTTAGCGTTGCCGAAACCCATATATCGCGGATCCGCTCTATCCGCCGTCCCGGATCAATTCTTTCGCAATCTGGATGTCGTATGCCCGATTCGGATCGAACCGACCGCGTTTCTCATACAGCACCTGAGCCTGTTGAATGGCATCATAGGGGACCCAGCCGTGATCATTCCAGACGCTGGGGTCGTCTTCATTTTTCATTCTGAATTCAACATCCTCGTTTTTCTCGCGCACATACATGCGCACCCGCTTGTTCTCGGGAACGGGGTAGTAGTAGATACCGATTTTGTCTTTCATGCCGCTATTGGTCCTCCGATGATTGGGTCATGATGGTCTCCTAAAAAAGGCCCCTTTCCTTTAAAACCGATGCGGCCTTCCCACCAAGACGGGTGACCCGGGTCAGGGCCTGCGTCAGATGAAAAGCGGTCTCCTGAGGAACGCCGGAATTGATCATCACCAGCGCCATGTTGATCTTTTTCCCGATCTCGTGCCAGCAACTGTCACCGGTGATCCTGCCGGCCAGATCCGATTCATCGGCAACCATATGGGCGAGCGTTTTAAGCAGACTCAGGCCCTGCCGTCTACCCGGACCGTCCATGGCCGCCACCTGGTCGGAAACCTGGCAGATCCAGATTAATCCAGACTTGACTTTCTCGCTCTGGGCGTAGGCCGAAATGGCCTGTTTGACGGTAATCCGGCGATCGTCATTCGTTTCCAGCGGTTCATAATCAGTCACGTTGGGCCCACCTTTTTACCAATGGTATCGTGTTCTAACGAATATTTCACCTTTTTCAAAGTTTTTTCTTTTCAGAGATAGGGTTCTGAGATAACTTTTAAGCAGTTATTATTGAAGAACGCGTATAAAGTTGCATTTGCGACGGATTCGTAAAAAGCCCGAGATCAATGCTTGCGAGCCGCGAAAGCGAGCAAGGTCCGTGAGCGAACTTGAAATCGATCGTCATCCATACGGCGCTAGGCAGCACTGCCGTTATAGGCAGAACATTGCCAGCTGGGAATCTTCAATCCTGAGAATACCGCTATCACGGGTGCCGAAGGCAGCGTACTTACGGTACGCCGCAGTGACGAAGGATGAAGCGTAACGCAGATATTTATCCGCCTCAGGCGGATCGGGCTTTTTACGAATCCGTCATTATTGACCCCACCCTCAACCACCCACAGAGGTCGTCCGGATGAGCGAACGCAGCCGATTGGAGCACCTTGCCATCTCTGCAAAGGAATTTCAGTACGGCGGAACGCTCGGTGTTGCCCTCGAAACCCCTCGTGCCGACCATCGCCCTCCCCAGGAAGTGTCGAAGGAAAGGGATCTTCAACTGTCCGCCATTATCCATGCTTTTGACGGATTTGTGTATGTTTGTGACAAAGACTACCGCATCGAGTTCATGAACGAGCGGTTGATTCAACGCACGGGCTTTGACGGCACAGGGCAGATTTGCCACAAGGTCTTGCATAACCTGGACAAGGTTTGCCCCTGGTGCTGCAACGACCGCGTGTTCAAAGGGGAAACCGTTCGATGGGAAGTAAAGAGCCCCAAAGATCAGCGCTGGTATTACGTGATCGACACCCCCCTGGTGCATCCGGACGGATCAATTTCCAAATTCGGGATGATCATCGACATTCACCTGCGCAAGGAAGCCGAAGAAAAGTTGGAACGGCACCGGCGCTATCTTGAAGAACGGGTACACGCCCGAACCCGTGACCTGACGCTGATCAACGAACACCTGCTCAACGAAATTGAAGACCGAAAAAAGATCGAAAAAACGTTGAGAGAGAGCCAGGAGCGGCACCGCATCATTTTCGACGGCTCCCGGGATGCCATTTTCATCAGCGGCGCCGACGGCGCCATCCTGATTTTCAACCGCAGCGCCACCCAATTGACCGGATACCGGCCGGATGAACTAAAAAAGCTTAAAATTTTTGATCTTTACGCCAAGGTTGACCCCGGACGGCACAGCGATTTTTTTAAACGCATCTGGGCCGGTCAATCCATCTCCGGTGAAGCCAGAATTGCCAGGAAAGACGGCAGCACCATCTATACGGAATTCAGCAGCCGAAAGATTGTGATTGCCGGCAAAGCCTGTGCACATACCATTGCCAGGGATGTAACCGCCCGTAAAAAATCCGAAGCCGCCCTTCGCCGCAGCGAGGCAAAATACCGGGAACTGGTCCAGAATACCAACAGCATCATCGTGCGCCATGACCCCTTGGGGCACATCACCTTTTTCAATGAATATGCCCGTAAATTTTTCGGATTTCCCGAAGAAGAGGTCATCGGGCGAAACATCTTGGGAAGTATCATTCCGTGGCGGTCCTCCGAAGGACGGGACTACCGTTCGCTGATGATGGACTTTTTGAAGCATCCGGAACGATACCCCACCAATGAAATCGAAAATATCCGTCTGGGGGGGCTGCGAGCCTGGATTGCCTGGACCAACAAGGTCGTGCGGGATAAAGCCGACCGGATCGTTGAAATCCTGAGCGTTGGTGTCGATGTCACCCAGCGAAAACGGGCCCAGGATCAGGTGCAGTTTCTCACGCATCAATTGATTAAAGCGCAGGAAAATGAGCGCCTTAAAATATCCAGGGATTTGCACGATCACATTGCCCAGGACCTGTCCACCCTGAAAATCAGCCTGGAGACCCTGTTTAAAAACCAGTCGACGGAAACAAATAATAAAGTTTCGCAAATGTCCGATATCCTGCAGCGGTCGATTGCAGCGGTCAGGGATATGGCTTACGATCTGCGTCCCCCCGGCCTGGATCAGCTGGGGTTAGTCAAAACCCTCTACCTGTATTGTGAGGATTTTTCAAAATCCACTACCGCGGAAATCGATTTCGCTGCCGCCGGTGTGGATGAACTGAACCTGGAATATGAAACGGAAATCAACATTTACCGTCTGATCCAGGAAGCCTTGAACAATATCAAACGGCACGCCGGCGCCAACCGGGTGACGATCCGGGTTGTCGCCTCCTCTCCGGACATCGTCATCCGCATCAAAGACAATGGTAAGGGCTTTGACGTGAACGACCGGCGTAAATGGGCCCTGAAGGAAAAGCGCATGGGCCTGCAAAGCATGGTGGAGCGGGTTCGTCTGCTGCAAGGGAAAATCAACATTCAATCCAGACCCAACAAAGGCACCTATATTTTCATTGCCATCCCGCTAAAGGAGAACACAAGTGTCTTCCAGGAAGAGCATTCTGATTATTGACGACCACCCACTGTTCAGAGAAGGCCTTAAATCCATCATTGCCGGGGACCGTCATTTCGCGGTCGAAGGTGAGGCCGGAGATTCACGCAGTGGTTTGGCCATGGCCAAAAAGATCAAGCCGGACGTAGCCCTGGTTGACATTTCGCTGCCTGATGAAAGCGGAATGCAGTTGACCCGACGAATCCGGGAGGCCCTGCCTGACACCCGGGTGATGATTATCAGCATGCACTCGAAGATCGATTACATCGTGGAAGCCTTCCAGGCTGGTGCAACCGGCTATGTGGTCAAGGAGTCCGCCGCCGGCCGACTGGTTCAAGGGCTCTATGCCGTTATTCAAGGTGAGTATTTTCTGGACAGTTCCATCTCTCACGAGGTCGTGGAGCGGCTGATGAAATCACCGGTCCGCGAGGCACGGGTAAGTGATACGGACTATGGCCGTCTCACTCCCCGGGAACAGGAAATTATGCGCATGCTGGCCGAAGGGCTCCCGAAATCAGAAATTGCCGACCGGCTTTGCATCAGTATTAAAACTGTCGAGAATCACCGCTCCAACATCATGAAAAAACTCGATCTGCACAGCGCCATGGATCTCGTGCGGTACGCAGCCAAGCTGGGACTCATCGATATCGACCTGTGGAAAGAGTGAGCCCGAATGCTGTTAACCAACAAGAATAGACTGCTTACTATTTTGATCTGTCGATTGAACAATCGCTTCGACGCAATTTCCCGCCAGTGACGAACAATGGATCTTTTAATCTTGACATGAAGCCATCTCAACATCTTGTATATAGATACGCGCTTACCCCCAAGATTTCGCACCACTCGGGATTTTCTCCCGGGATATAGTAAAAAAACCTAAAAAAATGAGTCGAATGCCCTATAGACTTTTTATTTTCTGCCGATAGTATGAGTACAGCAGAGAAAGTTGATTGTCTAAAAGGGGTGGAGAATTGACTGATCCTGCCGATGATTTCCTTGAATGGACAACAGATCGGGAGGTTAACGGGTACCATGTTCTTTTAACAGCCAGTGATGGTATGGCGCATGCTACGAAAGGAGAACAAGATGATATCTTCTCCATGCAAAACCTGCGAAAGAAGGAACGACCCGAAGGATGAATGCCTGAAAGACTGTAAAATTTTGCATGACGTTCAGGAATTCCATCTGATAACCGCAAAAAGCATCTGTTACAGTGCTATCGACTGCACCGAGGAAAGCCGTTACCACATCAAATCACCATCTGCGGCCATGATGAGCCCATATTAGCCTCCTTGCTTGCCGGTTTACGATAATCGGACCCAATCAATGGCCTCGGTCTACACCGGTTCACGGCTATCCGTCCGAATAACGATGCATCGGCAACTGGGTAAAAAGCGGTTGCGGCCGGGAGCTTCACAGTTGCTGCTCCGCTTTCTGGCATTGCGTAACCTGTATCCACCGGCGTATTCGTGCACATCGAATCAAACCGTGCCGTCGTTTTCGGATCATCGGTACCGTCTTTACACCCCTGAACTTTGACCAACATCAAAAGAGCTAACGATGATGGATCAACATCGATCTTCCGTTCCGGAAAACCAGAAACCATACCGTTCCAGCAGCCAAACCAACCAGACCGCAAAGGATGACATCGAAAAAAAGATTTGTCCCGCCGGACAAGTGGACATTATCGCCATGGTCCGAAGTCTGCAGCGAACCGCGGGGATGACGGACTGTTTCAGAATGGGTAATGCGGACTGCGACTTTATCGACTGCGACTGGCGTACCTACTGTCTGGGCGCAGCGGCGGACCCCAAGAAAAAAGGAACCCCGACAAAACTGAAATAGACCGGTTCAAAGCCTTTTCCGCTGGCATCTATCCAAGTTGGTACAATGCAGGACGTCCTTTTGGAAGGGCTGGCAGTCAATGGCCGGCTGACCAGAATCGCTTCAGCCGGTTTTCCATTTGCTGTTCCGATCCGGCCATCGCCATTGCCCACTGGTCGGGCAGCAGACCCTGGTAAGTGGGGCGGCAAAACCGCTGATCCACGAGCAGCAACGCACCGCGATCCTGATCGGTGCGAATCACCCGACCCGCAGCCTGCAGCACCCGGTTGATCCCCGGGAAACGGTAAGCGAAATCAAACCCTTCCCCCCGCCTGTCGAAATAGCCGCGAATCAGATCTCTTTCCGGGCATATGGCCGGCAAACCCACACCCACAATGACGGCACCACTGAGGCGCTCGCCCACCAGGTCGATACCCTCGCCGAAAATCCCCCCCATGACGGCAAATCCGACCATCGTTCGATTGTTCTGCGTTGAAAAACGGTCCAGAAACCGGGCACGCCCGGCATCGTCCATCTCGCGCACCTGAACCAGGACCTGGACATCACCCTCCGTTAGATCAAATCGATCGACCACCATGGTCATGTATTCATAGGATGGGAAAAAGCACAGGTAGTTGCCTTTTTTGGAGTGGATGAAGCTCCGCACCAGGGCCACAATCCGATCGGCGCTCTGTTCCCGCTGGGCGTAATAGGTAGATATGCCGCTTGCAATGAGCACCTTCAGATTTTTTCGGGGAAAGGGGGACGGGATGGCCAGCATGGCCGCGGTCGGTTCGCATCCCAGTATGTCCTGGAAATAGCCTGCCGGTGTCATGGTGGCGGAAAAGAAAATGACCGACCGGGAACGCCGCAGGGCCAATTTCAGGCGACTGGAAGGGTCCAGGCAGAACAGTTTGATCTGCAGGTCTTTGCTGGTCGCCTGACGGCAGGTCACATAACTGTCGTCAAACTGATCCCACACCCGCAAAAATCCACTGGTCTCGAAGTAACGCTCCATGACGATTTCCCGGAAGGGCGCCGATTGATTCTTGGCCAGCCAGCGCTCCGACACCCGCAGAAAACCACGCAACAGGGGTTCCAGTCCGTCGGGCAGGTGGGCCTCGGATTGAAAGCCGTCGGCGTCCTGAATCCTTTTTCGGGCATCGAGCATCCAGGTGTTGATTTTTCCCGCCCCCCGATAAACCGCTGGCAAGTGATTCTTCACCGCCCGCCTGAGCTCGAGGAAATCGCTTTTGCGCAGTTTGGCGGAAAACATCTCGCGGGATCGGTCCACCAGATTGTGGGCCTCGTCTACCAGAAAGGCATAGGCGCCGTTTTCCTCATCGAAAAATCGCTTCAGGTACACGCGGGGATCGAAGGCGTAGTTATAATCGCAAATAATGCAATCCGCCCAACGGGAGAGCTCCAGGGAAAGCTCAAACGGGCAGACCCGGTGGGAGTGGGCCACGGCCTCGATGGCGCTGCGATCTATATTGTCCCGCAAGAAAGCATCATCCAACGCCTCCGGCAGCCGATCGAAATGACCACTGGCATACGCGCATTCATCCGGATTGCAGGTGGCATCGGGACAAAAGCAGATCTGGTCCTTGGCAGTCAGGCTTACCCGCTTCAATCGCAGTCCCGCCTCCTGCAGGAGGTTCAGGGCGTTGATGGCTGAGGCCTTGCCGGTATTACGAGCGGTAAGAAAAAAAAGCCGATCGGCATGGCCCTCACCGAGCGTCTTAATCGCGGGGAAGAGCGCCGCCATGGTTTTGCCGATGCCGGTTGAGGCCTGGATGATTGCCTGGCCGCCATCCCGGATGGTTCGATAGACGGCGACGGCCATGGTGCGTTGGCCGGTTCGATAAGGCATAAATGGAAAGTCGACTGATTGAATGGTGGCATTGCGAAGATACCGCCACTGGACGAGGGTCGTGGCCCACTTCAAATAACGGTCGACCAGCTCCTTAAAAAAAGATTCCAGCCCATCGCGGGTCCAATCCTCGACCAGTTCCAGGGTGTCGCCCGTATCCAGATGGCAGTATGTCAGCCTGATGGTCACCGCCCCAAGGTCCTGCGCACTGGCCAACAGGTACGCATAAACCTTGGCCTGGCCCCAATGGCAGGGCGCCGGCGTTTTTTCAAATGTTTTCAGGTCTTTTGTGGTGGATTTGATCTCTTCGACGACCATCGTTCCCTCGGATTCGATAACCCCATCGATGCGACCGGCAACGACCAGGATCAGATCTTCCGTTTCCACTTCAATCGAAACCGGTACCTCCGCGCGATACCCCTCAGGCCGCTGCCGCTGGATTTTCTGATGGGCACGAATCCCCTCGAGGCGTCGCCCGGATAGGGCAAATCGCATATCCAGGTCACCGGCACGGAGTACTACGTCGACCAGCGTTCTAACAGCAATTTGATGTCGTTCCTTCACGGGTGTGCGGCCCCTTCCGAGCGGTTCTTCTTGCCATTGACGAAAACGGGCACTACTGTAAATATCGAAACACTTTTGGTCAAGCCGGCAAATCGTCGCGGGTGCTTTCAGCGGCCGGACAAACAAATAATGGGATCGAAAAGGGAGGAAAAATGAAATCAAGAGTGCTGGGAAATACGGACATCCACCTGTCCCCGATAATCATGGGCACCTGGCAGACCGGCAAATCCATGTGGACGGGCATCGACGACGCGCAAAGTGAAAAGGCCGTCCAGGCGGCCATGGATGCCGGCATCTCCACTTTCGATACCGCCGAAGTATATGGCAACGGGCACTCGGAAAAAATGTTGGGCAAAGCCATCGGCAGCCACCGCGACAAAGTGGTGATCCTGTCCAAGGTCTTTTCCAACCATCTTAAATACGACCAGGTGATCGCTGCCTGCAACCGCTCCCTGAAAAACCTGGGAACCGACTACATGGACCTTTACCAGGTTCACTGGCCCCCTGGCTCCTTCGGGGCCAAACCGGTGCCGATGGAAGAAACCATGAAGGCCCTGACCGATCTCAAGGACCAGGGAAAAATCCGCGCCATCGGTGTATCCAACTTTTCTCTCGATCAGCTCAAAGCCATATGTGAATTCGGACCCGTAGAGAGTCTCCAGCCTCCCTATTCACTGTTGTGGCGGCATGTGGAAACCGATAGCCAGGCTTGGTGCCTGGAAAACCGGGTAACCATCCTGGCCTATTCACCCATAGCCCAGGGGCTGCTCACCGGTAAATTCGGTCCGGATCACCAGTTTGAGAAGGGGGACCACCGCAGCAGCAACCGTCTGTTCCAGCCGGATGTCTACCCGCATGTGCAAGAGGCCCTGCGCGCCCTTCGCCCCATTGCCGAAAAGAAAGGCATCACCATGGCCCAACTGGCCCTGGCCTGGGTGATCGCCAAACCCGGCGTCTGTGCCATTGCCGGTGCCCGGAATGCGAGGCAGACGGCCGACAACGCCAAAGCAGCCGACGTCACATTGACCGAGGCCGAATTGGATGAATTGGACCGCATCAGTCGTCCGGTCACCGATCTGATCGACGATAATCCGGTGCAGTGGAAATGGTAGGAAAAGGGTTCCGGGTTCAACGTTCAGGGTTGACGGATACGTAAAAAGCCCGATATCTGCGTTACGCTTCATCCTTCGTCACTGCGGAGTACCGTAAGTAAGGCTCATTCCTCAGGATGGAACATGAATGTTCGCCGTAAGGATCTTGATCGGTTTGCCATTCGCTCGCCATAGCTCACTTTCGCGGCCCGCAAGCCTTGATCTCGGGCTTTTTACGAATCCGTCGGAAATGCGACTTTTTACGAGTTCATCACCCTTTGAATGGATGCCATTTATGGACAGGGGCCGGTACGCCTGCCACTCATCTCGGTCACCATGGCCATCCCCATATGCTCCGTGGTCATCTCGCCCTCAAAACGGTCGCCGTGGTAGGTTATCTTTCCCTTGCCCTTCATATTGCCGGCCTGTTCGCCGCAGACCACCGACCATGACACCGTGCTGCCGGTTGTCTTCATGTCGGAGACCTTGCAGTCGTCCTGTCCGGGCGAGTTGCTCTGGGGAACGGCATTGTCCTTGGTGATACACTGGGAAAAGGTCATCGGGGGAATGGTCATGCCCTGCATTTTCACCTGAGAGGTAATCTCCCACATACCATCCTGCATGTTCATTTCTGAACCGGCGTAAACTGCGCTGCAAAAGCTTACGAGCCCCAGACAGATCCCGATAGAAATCCGCTTAACCATTTTCATGTCTCCTTAGTTTTATCAGTCAGGAAAAATTGGCACTAGATCACAGCCCAATGGGATACTATAGAGGACTCAGCCCTGGCCAAGTCCCTTCAAGCATAGCCGTCATTTTTTTGAACCACAACGAAAAAAAAGAAAACGCTGTGACCGGATCTGTCACAACCGGATGTTAATCTCGGAATTATCAAATTGATCAACCTTAAACGGAGGGATTTCATGAGAAAGCACGAACTGACCACCGATTATCACGACTATTTCGAGTATTTCGGGAACACTGAGATCGAACGAATCAGACGGCGGTCCGGTCGGACCCTGAGGCGGGACTGGATCATTTTTGACACCGTTGAGGAAGCCATGGATTTTTTCAACAGTAAATGCGGGGAATTCGTGGGGTATTACATGTAGTTTTAAGGCGAACGGGTATCACAAACGCCAATAGTTGATGCCTTCCTTTTCGGCATCGCTCGGTTCGAAAGCACTTTTCACATCCACGACCACGGCCCGGCCGCCACCGCACAATCCGGCCAGACCCGCCAGCCCCATATCCCGGTATGGTTTGTGGGAAACGGCCACCACCAAAGCATCTACGCCGTTGAGTTGATCCAATGCCTTCAGCTCTACACCGTAATAGGCCTTAGCTTCGTCGGGGTCCGCCAGCGGATCGTTGACCAGGACATCGATGCCGTAATCGGCCAGTTCAGCGATGATGTCAACCACCCGGGTGTTGCGAAGGTCCGGCACGTCTTCTTTGAATGTGATGCCGAGCACACCGACCCGGGTGCGGTTGATCTGTTTCCCCTCCTGGATCATCAGCTTAACGACCCGCTCGGCCACATATTTGCCCATGCCGTCGTTGATGCGCCGGCCGGCCAGAATCATCTCCGGATGGTAGCCGATGGATTCGGCCTTGAATGTCAGATAATACGGATCGACGCCAATGCAGTGCCCGCCCACCAGGCCGGGTCTGAAGGGCAGAAAGTTCCATTTGGTGCCGGCAGCTTCCAGCACCGCCATGGTGTCGATGCCCATGATGTCGAAAATCATGGACAGTTCGTTCATCAGGGCAATGTTCAAATCCCGCTGGGTGTTCTCGATCACCTTGGCCGCCTCGGCCACCTTGAGGGAGGGCGCCACGTGGATGCCGGCCTTGACCACACTGCCGTAAACCTTTTCCAGCAATCGGGCCGTGGGCGCGTCAGACCCGGAAACGATCTTCATGATCTTGTCTACCGTGTGCACCTTGTCCCCGGGGTTGATCCGTTCCGGCGAATAGCCCACACTGAAATCCCCGCCGAATACCAAGCCTGATTCCTTTTCTAGGATGGGTACGCACACCTCTTCGGTGGCCCCGGGGTAAACGGTGGATTCGAATACCACGCAACTGCCTTTGGTCAGATGGCGGCCCGTGGATTCGGACGCGCTGCGCAGGGGCGTCAAATCCGGAATACGGTACTGGTCGATGGGGGTCGGGACGGCGACGATGATCAGCCGGCAGTCGCCAAGGGCCTGGGGATCGTCCGTGTAGACGACGGTGGCGGCGGCCATCTCTTCTTCGGAGACTTCCAGGGTACGGTCCTTGCCGGACGTCAGTTCGGCGATTCTGCTGGATTTGAAATCGTAGCCCACCACATCGAAATAACGGGAGAGATGAACGGCCAGGGGCAGGCCGACATAGCCAAGGCCCACTACCGCAATCTTTTCTTTTTTCGCCGACAGCGCATCAAAGGTCAACATCAGCCACCTCTCCTTGGTTTTCAGCAGGTTCGCAAAATACGGACAACCGCATGCATGTTTTGACAGTTTGGCAACTTGCGGCAACATACATCATATCTTGCCGAGATAAAAGAACAATCACCTCAGGTGAGGGAAATTGAAACCTCCGGGACATCTCACCCGTTCTACTGGTCGCCGATAAAAAAGGGCCTGAAATCCGTTTCCGGCCGTTTCAGGGCATCGTCGATCTGCGTCAGCAGGCGGTGGCGGCAACCGGGCAGACGCCCTTCCAGGTTAATGTAATTGGTGTAGTGATCGCTGGTCAGCCGCGACGGGGCGGCCAGCAGCCGGATCATCCTGGCCGCTTCTTCAAGCACTCCGTGAGGTCCCAGCAGTTGAAAGGCGCCGCTTTCAACCCACTTGAGCAGGGGTGTGTGCAGCTTGGGCACGAAGGTCCGCAGGCGAATGAAATCCGGCGCGATGCGGTTGAGTGCGTCGGCGGTCTGGGTGGCGTGCGCGAGGCTACCAGCCACACCGCCGATGCCCAGAATGACGTAAAGGCTCAACTGGATGCCGGCGGCCATGGTCCACTGCCCAGCTTCCACCTGTTGCCTGGCCGTGGTGCCTTTACGGATCAGCCTCAGGATCTCGTCGTCCCCGGACTCCAGTCCCACATGGATGCGGCTCAACCCCGCATCGGCCAGGCGCTTCAACTCATCAGGGCCCTTTTTGTGGATGTACTGGCTGGAGCCGTAAACGGTAATGCGTTCCAGGTTCGGAAAGATGTGCCGGGCATGGGCACAGATGCGGCAAAGGGCATCGGTGGGCATGGCGATGGTGTTGCCCGCCGGAAAAAAAAGCGTCCGGACGCCGCTGCCGTGAAGGCTCCGGGCATGGTCCAGATCATTGATAATATCTGCCACTGGCCGCACCCGGTATCGCGGGCCGTTCTTGTAGACCATGCAGAAGGTGCAGCGGTTGTGGGGGCAACCGATGGTGGCCTGGACCAGCAGTGAGTTGGCCTCGCTGGGGGGACGATAAATGGGACCTTCATAGTTCATGGTTTGTGACTAACCTGGATAAACCGGAAACAGACAATTGCAAGCATCGAATCTTGAACCAAGAAATAACAAATCCCAAATCTCAAACAAATTCCAAATTTCAATATCCAAATCTCAAACTAACACCGTTTGGAATTTCGAATTTGTTAATTGTGATTTATTTGGAATTTGGCTTTTGTTTTTTCGTGCTTGCTGTTTCTTTCGATTCTTTTAGCTGAAGCTTTTTTAACAGCCGCCGCAGCTCCCCCTGGCGTAAATGCCGCCAGGATCCTTTCCCAAGGTCGCCCAGCTTCAAATCAGCCACGCGGAAGCGATGGAGGCGAACCACCCGGTTGCCCACTTTTTTCACCATCCTTCGGATCTGCCGGTTCTTGCCCTCCATCAAAACGATACGGAAGCGATTGCCGGAGACGCGGCGCACACGGGCCGGCCGGGTCATGACACCGGACAGCGGCATGCCTTGTTCCATGGACGCCAGGGTCTGATCGGCAAGGGGCCACTGCACGGTCACGTCGTACTCTTTTTCGTGGTCGAAGGAGGGGTGGGAGAGGCGGTGATG
>NZ_JASJGN010000094.1:0-5514 GCF_033791525.1 Desulfosarcina sp. | reverse complement strand
CCACCCGAAATTTCGTCTGGCCACAAGATGTAGCGGTGCTTGGAATTAGCTTTGGTACAAGCTTTTGGCAAGATATCTCATGGTCTTGTTAACCCGTATTTCGTGCGATACCCAAAACAAAGCTTCCATAGATTAGATGCGGAAAACAATTACGGAGCGATATTTATCCAGAGTTTTCTGCTTTAGCAACTGAAACAAGTCGTAGATACTGGGATGAAGTGAATTTGAGCTTGGGATGAAAAAGTGTTTTTTTTCGATTCCGATCTCATCCAAAAAGTACAAAAAGGCCTCCAATGGTCCGGTTTGATGTTCTCCCAATACAAGCACATTCAACATCCGAGCCTTTAGAGGGAGAGAAGCTTGGCTACGGAGGTTTTGAAAAAGCCAATTCGGTTCGTTCGTGCAATGTAATGCGCCGAACAGAATAATGTGACGTTTCCCCGACTGGAAACGATCCCAGAAATTATGGGCAATGGATTTATCTCGTGAATTAAAGTGACCACGCTGTTCCTTTTGCTGTTCATCGGTTTCTTCAATACCATAGATATTGATATTAGGGTTAGTGTCCACAACAGTGCGAAGTATATGCATTATATCAGCATTTAATAAAGGGAAATAATCCCTGCCAGCCTCCATTCGTTTGATTAAAGACTTCAGCTATCCAGGAGTCGCTTCCAGCATGAGGGTATCAGCCCTGACCTTTGCGAAAAATTCTTCTGCGAGAAAATTGCGGGTAGATTCCTCATGAAACTCGCCTATGCACAGTATTTGATAATCTGATCGAGTAAGATGTGTCAGCCATCGCTCCATGGAAATCAAATTCGATTCCAGGTTTTCTTTGATGGCGGCTTGCTCCGATTGCGGTAGTTGGAAAAACAGTCGTAGAGCGTTAACTGCCTCTTCATGATGAACAGGATGCTGGATACGCTCTACGCTCGGTGGTCTGTTAGGACGTATCGGATATTCCAGTGAAATCCAATCATAAACGGATAACAAAAGCAGAATAATGAGGTACCCACCTAATATGGCCAATATTACCCGAGCTAACGGTGAGTCCATTTAAAAAAAACCTCGATAGATTGCGCGCAAGATCATTGCAGAACAAACAAAATAAGCCTACGGTATCCTGTATATAAATGCAAATTCGATATGATCCCTAATATTTAAAGCCAGTGGCAAGGTAACACAAGATTCATAGTATAAAGTAAAATGCAGATATCCTTATTTGGACATCTATTTACAATAGCTGAGATCTTCTATTTCTGATAACTGTTGCCCAGTAAATTTTGTATGCTATCTACCGCCCGTTTCATTAAATACAATTAGGGTATATCAAATCGGGGGAAACCGATATGAACAGCTTAAAGGCACCAGGAAATTTTGAAAATTTAGCTGGTCATAAAGGTCAAATTGGTAACGCTGAAAGTATGAATGTTGAGACCTGTCCCTCTATCTTCTCCTATCTCCGGCCACCGAATTGATCCCTGAGGGCTACCGGGGGGCCGAGGATTTCCGCCCAGATCACCGCCCTGCGCAAGTCGGCGCGGCTGGTGGCCATGGACGTGTACGACGGTTTACCGGCGTGCACCGCCTTACGCCGCGGGACACCGGGGACGAATTGGGTTTTATCCGATCGGGTGGTTTGAGCCCTAGCAGGTGCTGCGGGCGGCATTTTTTTCGTATGAGGCGGTGTTTCCGCTTCTTCAAACACCAAATCATCGAGGGCCGCTTCATCCGCATCGGATGGTGAACTGAACCCCTCGCCGCCGTCCAGCAATTGATCCCATCCGGAAGCACCGGTGTTGCGATCTTTTGACTGCTGTTCCATCTTGGTTTGTATGTCGGCAAGAAAATCGTTGAGTTTTTTAATCCAGCCGCCACCACCCGGGGGCGTGGCGCCCTGTTGCGTCTTTTGCTTAGATTTGATTTTACTGACGACCGACACGACAGCGATGATGATCACGATGAGTGTAAAGATATTATCCATGGTCAAGATTCCTATTCGGTCTTCTCATCGGGAGATCCGATGGTATCTCTCATTTGAGTATCCGCTTCTATGTTTTTCATGCGGTAATAATCCATCACCCCGAGATGACCTTGTTCGAATGCGTGGGCCATGGCTAGCGGAATCTGCGCTTCGGCCTCAACGACTTTTGCCCGCATTTCTTCTACACGCGCTTTCATTTCCTGCTCTACGGCAAAAGCCATGGCACGTCGTTCTTCAGCCTTTGCCTGGGCGATCTTCTTATCTGCCTCGGCGCGGTCGGTTTCCAGTTCGGCGCCGATATTTTTACCGACATCCACATCGGCAATATCGATGGACAGGATTTCATAGGCTGTGCCTGCATCCAACCCTTTGTCCAGCACCCGTTTTGAGATCATATCGGGATTTTCAAGAACCATTTTATGGGTTTCTGCCGATCCAATGGTGGTGACGATCCCTTCGCCGACCCTTGCAAGGATGGTTTCTTCGCCGGCCCCGCCCACGAGTCGTTCGATATTGGCGCGAACCGTCACCCGGGAGAGGGCTTTGAGCTGGATGCCGTCTTTGGCCATGGCCGCAATCAATGGGGTTTCAATGACTTTGGGGTTAACGCTCATCTGCACGGCTTCCAGCACATCCCGGCCGGCAAGATCAATGGCAGCCGCACGGTTGAAGTCGAGTTCTATATTAGCCTTGTCTGCCGCGATCAAGGCCTGGACAACCCGTGACACATTGCCGCCGGCAAGAAAATGGGATTCAAGCGAATCGGTGGAAAAGTTGAGTCCGGCTTTAACCGCCATAATTTTTGACGTCACTATGAGGTTGGGCGGCACTTTGCGGAAACGCATGAAAACAATATTAAACAAACCGACCCGTGCGCCGGAGACCAAGGCCTGCACCCAAAGTGCGATAGCGGAACCGACGAAGAATAACAGCACCATTACGGCAATTGCGATAACAATAAGAATGATAAAATTAGTATCCATGGTTTTACTCCTTTTACGAGTCTTTTAAGGTTTTGCTAAATTAATCTTTTTGTTTAACGACGATCTGGTTGCCACGCACGGCGATAACGATTATTTCGGTCTGCTTTTCAAGGTACTCGCCTCGGGTTACGACATCCAGCCGTTGATCATCGATCGTGGCAAC
Organism: Desulfosarcina sp.; assembly: GCF_033791525.1. Classification (GTDB taxonomy): domain Bacteria; phylum Desulfobacterota; class Desulfobacteria; order Desulfobacterales; family Desulfosarcinaceae; genus Desulfosarcina. The sequence continues at coordinate 2,381 of NZ_JASJGN010000094.1, read as the reverse complement.
ACCGGAAGGTCGCAAATCGGTGATCGCGAGGCCTAAGCTCCCTAAATAATCGTTCTGGTCCGAAGACTGAGCGGTCACACCGTCTTCCTTCGACAGCTTCGTGCGCAGCGTAGCGGGAGATTTGGCCAGAAATTTGATGCCGAAATAGACCAGGATGGGGACGATAAATAAATCGGCGATGATGAATGCCATGCCGGCTGACGCGGATATGTTGGTAAAAACAAGGTATAGTGAATATCCGAAAAGACCGGTGGCCAGGATTGAAAGGATTCCGCCGGAAGGAAGGATGATTTCGGCGATGATGACAAGAATACCGACCAATTGCAGAAAAACGGGTACGTGTATGGCGCTATTCATCGGTATCTATCCGAACGACCACTATTTTGGTCCCTTTGATTGTTGCGACGCGAATCTTGGACCCCTTGGGCACGAAGTCTCCCTGGGTGACGACATCGTAGCGTTCTCCGTCAATGGTTGCTTTTCCGGACGGTCGCAGCAGGGTGATGGCTGTTCCGGTCTGTCCTGCCTGCAGGGAGGTGTCCACCGGCAAATCAAGCCGGGCATCGGCGAGTGTGGCCGCCAGGTAAGGACCTTGAACGGTTTTTGAAATTCTTGGAAAAACATAGCGTAAAAGAAATAGGGCGAAAAGAAAAGAACCCAATACGGAGCTCAATACCCTGAGCATATTATTGATTAAAAGCTCTTTCTCCCACGGTAAATTAGGATCGGGAATGACAAAATCCTGCAAACTCAACAGCAATCCCGCAGTAATGCAGACGATTCCGGCGATCCCCGAAATCCCGAACCCGGGAAAGACAAATATTTCAAATCCCATCAGGACGATACCAATCATAACGATGAGCAGTTCCGTAAAATTGGCCAGGCCGACGAGATATTGATTGAAAAAAACAAGCGCGAGACAAAGAATACCGATAATCCCCGGCGCCCCAAAACCCGGCGCCTTAATCTCCGTGTAGAGCGAACCCAGGCCGATCAGCATTAATATGGGGCTGAGCATACCGATGAAGCTGACCAGATTTTCGGACCAACTTTCTTGAATTCGCGTTAAATTCTGATCGCTGAGATCCATCTGCTTGAGCATCTCTTCAAGACTTGCGACACTCATCGATGAAAACCCGAGGTCATGGGCTTCACTGTCGTCCATGGTTAACAGCTCACCTTTGGCCACAACGGTTTTTTTGGAAGTGATACTGTCTTGCTGATCTTTATCAAGGTCCTGGTATTCCTGGGCATCCATGAACACCAGCTTGTCTTCGAGTTTAACGCGGTACACCTCCATATCGACGCTAACCATCGCCTCGGCCAGTACGGCAGGGTAGCCGTTTCGTTTGGCCAGCGTGCGGAATTTGGCTCTGAGAGGCGATTGGAATTTTTCGCCCATCATTTTAGGGCCTTCTTTGGAATAGGTGATTGGCGCGCAATCGCCGATCGTCGTATTGTTTTTCATCACCAGCTGATTACAGGCCAGAGAAATCAGGGCGCCGGCAGATATGGCTTTATTGGTGACAAACGCGATGGTTTTGGCGTTTTTGACATTGATCAGGGCGTCGACCATCTCCAGGGCTGAATCGACCCGGCCGCCAAAGGTATTCATTTCAACCACGATAACTGTGTCTGCGGTATCGGGTACGTCATTCAACGCTCTTTTCAAAAACGCCGCCATTCCCGGCTCGACATCACCTGAAATTGGAATGACAAATACATTGGCCGGTTTCTGTTGGCTTCGCGCCATATTGCCGTATCCGCAAATCGCAATAATCACGATTGCCGGAATGAACCACCCGGTTTTTTTAAAAAAGCGATTCACGCCAAGCCTCATTTTCGATGGAGAATACTACATAAAAGAATATGTGAATAACATAACGATGATACTTCGGCGCAAGACGAAAGTAAAGGTATAAAATATAAAAATTTAAATTACTTAGCGAATTTTCGCTCTCCATAAAGGCAACGCTCGACGTCAGTTTGAAACCGGCTTTGATCAAATGGGCATCATGCCTGGGAGAAATTAGCGGATCTGGGGTCGGATCGAAAGCGCCGATTAAAACCGGTAAAGGATAGAGAAGGAAAGAGTCTTATGGTGAAGGTTTAACCCACGTCGCAAGGGGTAGACCATTCCCCTTCAAACATTATGTCTATTAAATACCGCCAGATGAAAAAATGACCGGCCACAACATCTGGGGGTCTGATCTTTTTTAAATTTGTTGACTTTCTAATTGTTGACGGATTCGTAAAAAGTCACCTGTCATGTCATTCCCGCGAAGGCGGGAATCTATAACTACCTGTTAATACTGGATCCCCGCCTTCGCGGGGACGAGTGCGCCTGTGAAGACGCCATAACAGCACGGTGCAAGTCCGTG
>NZ_JASJGN010000093.1:0-2529 GCF_033791525.1 Desulfosarcina sp. | reverse complement strand
AGGTAAAGGTACTCCGGGTTGGGTACCAGTTTGAACGGTCTCTCCTTAAAGCCAAAAAAACGATTGTACATGGGCGTATGCCAATTATCAGCTAATGGGATTGAACCCTCCCTGCGGCAATCCGCGGGGAATGTTCTGCCTGTAGCGGCAGTGCTGCGCAGCACCGTAAGAATGATAATCGATTATCAGTTCGCTCGCTAACCCCGCCGAACCGGTGCTCGGTATCTCTGCTTCGCTCCGACCCCGATGGCGGGATCTCCGCTTCGCTTCGACAAGCGACGGGGAATGGGCTCGCTGTCGCGGTTCACGGTCCGGAGCAAGCCGGGGGAGTACGATCACCATAGCCGGCGGCTTCGTCAATGGGGCGCCAAGGACACAGCAAAGCGGCCAGGAGCCCGCCGTCAGCCTTCCAGTTGGGCACCCACACAGCCGAAAAAGAACCGCTCACCTAAGCGCGCACGGAGTTCGGCCGCTTTTTCCAACCCCGTGCAGTGAGACACCCCCAACCGTTCGATGCCGTAGCGGTCGAGGGCCTTGAGCGTTTCGTCGAACTGGGCGGGTTGGGCAAAGCCTAAATGGGTCCCGCCGACGACTGCATAAATGCGGTCCTGGTGAAACGTCTCCAGAACATGGTCGAAGAGGTTGATCATGCCGGCATGGGCACAGCCCAGCACCAGGATGAGGCCCTTTTCCGAATCGACCACCAGGGACAGGTCGTCGACAATGGGGTCAGGGCATACGGCCATGGCGCCTTGGGGATGAAGGGTCATGTTGGGATCCGGCTTTTCAAAGTCGTTGTTTCTGGCAATTTCGCCGGTCAGATGGACCCGATCGCTGATTTCAACCGGATTTCGAATCAGATTGAATTGGGCGCCCAGAGATTCGAGGTATTCACGTCGGTGGCGCATGCCGATGTACCGGGTAGCGGTTCCGTCGGACCAGGTGCGTGAAGCAAAGATATCCGGATGACCGTAGACAGGTACCGGGCCGGTCTGTTCGAGCACCTGCGGTAGTCCGCCGGTGTGATCGTAGTGGCCATGGCTGATGGCGATAGCCTGAATCGATGCCAGGTTTTTGCCCAGGACAGCGGCATTGCCGCAGATGCCAATGCCCTGACCGGTGTCGAAGAGCACATTGCCGGCCTGGGTTTCGATAAAACAGGCAAACCCATGCTCGCCCACAACGCCGAAGGGGTGGCCCACGGAGTTTTCACACAAAATGGTCAGTTTCGTTTGCATATAGCGCTTCCGGAAAAACGGTGGTTGCACGCCGCTCTATTGGGCGATCTTACTGAGCCGATTCTGGATGTAGGCGTTGCGAAAGGCTTCATAGGGATCCAGGGCGGCATTTTTCAGGGTTTGGTAATCGCCGATGCGAAATGAGGTGTCGTTGACAACTCTGACACTGTAAGCGCTCACGTTCGTGGTGGTGGTGGTCAATTTACCCGCATCCACATTGACCAGCTGCATGAACGAAACCGGGTTCAAGGCCCAATCCCCGATAAAGCCCACCGAATCGCGCAGGGTCGAGGGGCCGAACAGCGGCCAGATGATATAGAACCCGTTGCCGACACGGTAAAACCCCAGGGTTTGCCCGAAATCCTCTTCGGGCGGGTTGAACGACGGTTTGTCTCTTACCACGTTGAACAGCCCCAGGCACCCGGCCGTGGTATTGACCACGAACCGGCAGAACTCGCCTTCCGCCGATCGCCACTTGCCTTGAAAGAGACAATTGAAAAATCGCACGGGTCCCAGAAGATTAAAAAAGAAATCTTTCACGCTTACCCGGACCGGTGTGGGAACAACCACCCGATATCCGGAGGCCACCGGTTTAAGCACCCAGAAATAAAACTTGTCATTAAAAACAAACATGGCCCGGTTGAACCCGGCAATGGGGTCGGCGACCGCATGCAGTCCCTCGTCCTCATCCCAGTAGCTATCGCCACTGGGGTTATCGAAGGGGTCGAAGGGAACCGTATCGTCCGACACCGCAGCATTTTCGGTCGGCGGGTCGCCGGCCACGCTTGCCGGCGGATTGGCCCATGCGAGGCCGCCCGTCAGCACCACTACAATCATGATCAAGAACAGCTGCCTGGGTTTCATCACCATCAACATTGCTTCGCCGTTGGAAAGTCGCGTCCTCCAAGCGGGGCCGGTCGCTGGAGATACAACATCCGTTTTGATTTTATCCGTTTTCAGCAAGCCGCTTATTTTGTTCGGCCAGTTTGTCGTTAAGCTGCCGGATTAGTTGGGCCGGTTTATCCTTGCTCAGAATACTGGCGAACTGGGTACGGTAATTTTTAACCAGGCTGACCCTCTCGACAATGATATCGTAGACCTTCCACTGGCCATCGCCGCCCTTAAGCATTCGGTAATTGACCGGTATTTTTAATGTTTCTCTGACGATCTGGGTTTTGACTTCGGCGTAGATGTCCGAGTAGAAATCCTGCCCGAGGTAAACGATCTGCTCGTTGTGGTATTCTCCCTGCACCTTATCGATGTAGGTGTTGCCGAGAAACTGGGCAAACAC
>NZ_JASJGN010000092.1:0-5654 GCF_033791525.1 Desulfosarcina sp. | reverse complement strand
CCGTAGTCCTTTACTGCAATCCCTTGGCAACGCGGGATCTGGAATCCTCCCGCTTTCCCGAAAGGGTAAAAACATGAGAAAATCACTGTTTTTACAGGAATTCACATCCTGTGGACTCCTGCACATCCAGAAAAATTAAATGTTTTCTATATATTTACAGAATGTTACAATAATTTTCACATGTTTTTATGCAACGATGGGGGCTACAATCGAAGCGATGATTAATCCGTCTGCGCTTTGGATTCATATAGAATAGAGAAAGGAAAAAGTTATGAGCACTGAAAATTCGGAAACTTTATACGTGAAGGTCAAGGATATGGCGGGCAACGATTTTGTGTGTCCCCTGGACGAACTAAAAGACCCGAAAAGTATCAGTGATGCGGAATTGGAAAATTGCGTTGAGGACGCGGTGGTCGGTCGGTATGCAGGCCAGATGAAAATTGTCGATCCGGCACATTGAAACCCCGTTAACCCGATTGCCGATATAGAAAAGCGCCGTAAGCTGTTGCCCACGGTGCTTTTTTTATGGACTCCGTTTTAAACTAAAATTTTTCGGGGTTGCACAAGTTCTTCTCGCTTACCGCGCTTCGTCCACAGTTCATGCAAAAGTACGCGGCGGGCTGGATCAGTTTTTTAAACGCATAGGTATAGCCTTAGTCCAGAAGGGCGCAGAGGGTTTTTTTAGTTTTATAATTCACTGCGTATTCGGGACGATTGAGCGTGAATGGCCTGATGATATTGAGGGCTTTATCCGCTTTTTGATTCATCGTGAATTCCTTTCCGCCAATATCAGCACATGTTGATGAAAAGTTGGTATATGAGCAACTTTCAACGGTACAGGGCAACAACGTATTGCTGTTTTATCCGGCTACCTCAATCGGCAGCCAAATGGCTACATGCCCGAAAGGACTTCATTGAAAAAGTAGGTCATGTGCTGCCAGGAGCGCTTGTCCGCCGATGGATTGTAGGCCAGGGCAGCCATGCCCCGCTTGTCTGCATCCGGGTTGGTGAAGCTGTGGCGGGTGCCGCCGTAGACGATCAACTGCCAGTCGATGGATGAGGCGTTCATGGCATTGACATAGGTGGTCAATGTCTCGGGTGCGTTCATGGGATCTTCTGCGCCGTGGCAGATCAGGATTTTTGCCAGGGTCCGTCCGGCCTGTTCGGCGGAGGGTGGAATCAGGGAGCCGTGAAAACTGACCACTCCTTTGAGATCCGCACCCCCGTATGCCAGCACCTGGACCGTGGCGCCCCCAAAGCAATACCCGATGGCCGCCAATCGGGCGGTATCCACCTGCGGTTGTTTTTTTAAAACTTCAAGTCCCGCCATGGCCCGTTTCAGCCATTGGTCCATGTTCGCGTTTATCTCTTTCATCCAGGCGGCTGCCTGGTCCGGATGCTCGGTGGATTTGCCTTTGCCGTACATGTCCAAGGCAAAGGCCACGTATCCCATCCGGGCCAGCTCCTCGGCGCGGGAACGGACGTAGTCGTTGAGCCCCCACCATTCGTGGACCACTAGAATCCCGGGTGCCTTGCCGGAAACGGCATCATCGTAAGCCAGATAACCTTCCAGGGTTGCACCGTCGTGCATGTAGGACAGTGGTTGGGAAACCACCTTGGCCAAGGCGGTTCCGGTCGACAAAATAAGGATGAGTATAATTAATAAAAGCGTTCTATTCATAAAAACTCCTTTCAGCCGGTCAAAAAGCGATGAACAGGCTTTAGAGTGGCTTAATCAGTATGCGTCATCGATGGTAGGCGAATGACGGGAATGCGTTTCACCGTTATTTTCAGAAGAGGATCTGCTTTTAAAGTAGGTAGGATTAGGGAAATATCAAGGTGGCAGGTGTTTTAGCTGAAGGCAACCATGCGAGTGTGTCCAGCTGAGCCGCGACAAAAAAACCGACCGGGAACCGTGCGGTTCCTGGTCGGTGTATGGCTTTTCATTAAATTGCCGGCGGGTTGGCACCGCCCCACTGTTATGGTGTCTGGGAAGGTGTGATCAACACATCGATACGCCGGTTCATGGCACGGCCTTCCGGTGTGGTTTCCGGTGCAAGCGGCCGACTCGGCCCGTAACCGGTTGCCCGGATACGATTCGCCGGCAGCGTCTTGTTGGCCACCAGGTAGGTTTTGACCGCCTCGGCCCGGTTTTGGGACAATTCCTGGTTCATCTGGGCGGAACCGGTGCTGTCGGTATGGCCTTCGATGGTCACGGTCGGCTGACCAAATGTCACAATCGCCTGCTGGACTTTGCTGAGCAGGGTATAATTATCCGGGGTCAGGGTCGCCTGCCCCACCGGGAACTGAATGCCCCGCATTCGGATGACCAACTGGCCGCCCTGTTTATAGACTTCCGCCTCGTCAGGTCGGAAAAACCGCTGCACTTTATTGAATTTTTCATTGAACTCACGCTCGGCAGCCAGTTTTCGTTTGGCTGTTTCCTGTTCACGCGAATAGCCCTGTAAACCGGTGAACTGCTTTTCCAGGTCGGCAATCCGTGCCTGATAGGCTTGATTGTCTGTTTCAAGAGACTGATTTTTTTGTGTCAGGGAATCGACCGAACCGATCATCCCGTTGAGTTGGCCGTCGATGCCCTGATCTCGCAAATCGCCGGTGTCCATGGTTTTTTCCAGGCGAACGAGCAGGCCTTCCACATAAAGGGCGGACGCTTCCGGTGTCATCTCCTTAAACTTGTTGGAGCTCTCGTCGATGCTCATCATCCGTCGGGCCATGAATTCCGCATGGGCAGCCTTCTGGCTGATCGTGTCTGCCTCGTAAGGGTTTTGGCCGATATAGGCGTCGGCCTCGTTCAAGGCCTGGAGGGCATCGTTATAGGCTGCCGGGGCGATTTTCTGGACCCTTGCTTTATTGGCGTCGGCCATCATCTTACGCGCATTGCCGATGGCACTGTTTTTGATGGCCATGATTTCCACATCCCGGAAAGCGGCCTGCACCTCAACGGCATTTTTCTGCGCATAGCTCAAGTTGTCGTTCTCGATGGCCTTGGTCAGTTTCAGATATCGTTTTTCCACATCCATGTATGGTTCGCCCAGTCGGTCGGCCCCCACCTTGAGGGCTTTATCCCTGGCTTTGTTCGTTTCACCGAGAATCGTCCGCGAGACCTGGGCGATCTCTTCGGCCTTCTTCAAACTGGCGCTTCCTTGGGCAACATATTCCTGGATGTCAGTCAGCTTAGTGCCTTTATCTAAGCCTTGTTTGGCCTTCATGAATGCGGATTGGGCGTCGTTGAACAAGCCCGGTGCAAGAACGTCCACCTGATTGGATCGTGCACTAGTCAATGCTGCTTCTAACTGCTCGACCAGCGCGCCTGGATTGCCCGTTGGCATGCTACCGGGTTGCGGCGTGGCGCAGGCGCCTGCAAACGCAAGCACGAAAACCAGTAAAAGAAATCTAAGCGGTTTGTTCATCTTGTGCTCCTCTCAGTAAATGGTTGATACGATTGCTTGTAATGTTATGAAACAGCGATCTTCTAAATAGGATCGGTGGCTATCGGACAGCAGGAAGGACCATCCAGTCATTTTGAGCGCCCTTGCCAGTAAATGTGAAGCGTTCAGCCACTTGGTTCATTATTTTAGAAGACACAGTGCGAGCGGGATGTTAATCACGGAATTTGACATGGCAAGAGCGAATTTTTATCTATATAAGAATACAATAAAAACAAAACAGGAGCAATAATTTTTGCGCTGTTATCCCAGAGGATAGTGGCGCCGCACGCGCGATGCGTTCATCAATAAATTGTTTGTTTTTCAGGTCCATGGAAACGGAACGGCAAGTCGAGTATAAAGTGACCAATGATCCCTGATCGAAAGGAATCGATGTCATATTTTTGCCTGTGGTCGGGTCAAAATTGACGGTTGGCATGGCGCCATCTGCATAAACCATCCCCAATCCTATCGTTTTGTATACCGATTTGATCTTCCCGGAGTTGGTATAAAAATTGTATTTGCTCTTGTCTGGAGAATCTATACGAGCGGGGCAGCCATGATACAGAAAACCAGTATGACAATCGATGCCTATCTACGGAATGCGGGACTCAAGTCAGTCGGCACGACGGACCATAAGCCATCCATTCCCTTGAAAACCGACCTCAACCCGTCTTTTTCAGAGGATCTCGAGTCAGCGACATCTTCGATTCCCCCTGAGTCAACGGGAAAAAAAACAGGGCTGACGATTGCGGACTATCTGAATCAGGCCTCCACCGGACCATCGAGGGGCTTTTTCAGAAACTCAACCATCCGGGGCACTTCCCTTCACCCCGGTCGCCTGAATCGGTTCAACCATGCGTTCGTACCGTCATATCATGAACCCACCACCGCCGCCTCCGTGCCCCAGGGCCATACAGGGGTAACCGATGAAGAAGGTGCCGTCGCTCCCCTGGATGGCCAGTCGCTGATCGCCGACAGCATCAAAAGCGCTGCCAGGCGCTACAACCTGCCGGAGAAACTCATCGCCAGCGTGATTCAGGCCGAATCCAACTTCCAGGTGGATGCTGTATCCCCTGCGGGCGCCCAGGGGCTGATGCAGCTCATGCCGGCAACGGCTGAGTAACTGGGTGTTGACGATCCGTTTGATGTTCGGCAGAACATCGACGGCGGCGCCGGCTATCTCCGGCAAATGCTGGACCGTTTCGGTGGAGATGTAAGACTGGCCCTGGCCGCCTACAATGCAGGCCCGGGAACCGTGGAGAGGTATAACGGAAACGTTCCCTACCGGGAGACGCAAGATTACATCGAACGGGTTCTCAAGCGGGTATCGGCCTGAACGGGTTCTTAAGAACGATCGAAGGACAAAGCTACAGGTCTAATTCTGACAGGCCGGGATGGTCCTCGGGGCGCGGTCCCTGCGGCCAATGAAACTTTCGATCTGCTTCTTCGATCGGCAAGTCGTTTATGCTTGCAATGCGACGGCGCATGAGGCCGTTTTCGTCAAATTCCCAATTTTCATTTCCATAGGCGCGAAACCAGTTGCCTGAGTCATCATGCCACTCGTAGGCGAAACGTACGGCAATGCGCGCATCATGAAAGGCCCATACCTCTTTTATCAGACGGTAGTCCAGTTCCTTGGCCCATTTACGCTGCAGGAACTGAACGATCGCATGGCGGCCGACTAAAAATTCGGATCGATTTCGCCAGATACTGTCGACAGTATAGGCGAGTGACACTTTTTCCGGGTCGCGGGTATTCCACGCATTCTCGGCTGCACGAACTTTTTTTACGGCGGCTTCATGGTTGAATGGCGGCAGTGGTGGTCTTTTATTCTCAGCCATTGTCTCTTTTCCTCAAATGTCCTACAGATCCAGACCACACTTGTTCAGCGTCACCATCCCGCCCTGCACACTGACCGGATCGGTCAAGCCCATGTCCTTCAGGTTGAGCTGGGCTTCGTAGGAGCGCACACCGGTATTGCAGACCAGGATCAGCTCTCTGCCAGCCGGGATTTCCCCAATGCGCCGGCGCAGTTCATCCTGGGGAATGTTGACCCAGCGTTGCGGGTATTTTTTTGCATAGGCGTCGCCATCCTGTCGGGCGCGGCAGTCGAGGACCAACAGGTTGCCGTTTCCGGAGGACCATTTTTCGGCAAAGTCGTCGGCGTCGATGGGTTTGAATCGGCCGTCGAGCATGTTCTCAGCC
>NZ_JASJGN010000091.1:0-4824 GCF_033791525.1 Desulfosarcina sp. | reverse complement strand
ATGATTGGATACCTTGAAGGCAAATTGATGAAAAAGGAAAAGGAACGGATCCTGCTCCTGGTGAACCAGGTGGGATACGAAATCCTTGTTCCGGTGGTGGTAATGGAAACCTTGTCTCCAAAGACCATCGGTGATGAAGTCTCCCTGTACATTTATTATTATCAGACAGAAAGACAACCCAAACCGGTGCTGATCGGGTTCAACCTGGAGGCCGAAAAAGAATTCTTTCAATATTTCATTTCCGTGGAAGCCATCGGACCGCTAAAGGCCGTCAAAGCATTGAACATTTCGGTGGGAGATATCGCTCATGCCATCGAAAGCGGGGACGTCAAGACGTTGAAGCAGTTGAGCGGGATTGGTGATCGTACGGCCCATAAAATTGTTGCCTCCCTGCAGGGCAAGATGAACAAGTTTGCCCTCATCAGGCATGAAAAAGAAGGTGCTCCGGCTCCGATGGATGAAGATTTTATCCAAATGGTGATGGATGTGTTGGTGTCGCAGCTTGGCTACAAAACCACCGATGCGCGGCAGCTGGTCGCCGAAGCCATGAAGAAAAACAGCGCCATCGCCACTGCGGAGCAGTTGTTTGACGAAATTTATCGGGGACAGCGGCAATAGACAGCGTTCCCCACTAATGTAAAATTGGTTGATTGAAGATGGTTGACCTGCAACCATGGACAGCCTGATGCCGGATCGTATTCTCACCCACAGTTCAGATGACATGGCCATCATCGATGGCGCCGTTCAGGCCGATGATCGGGATTCGGACATTCTTTCCCTGCGTCCCGAACGGCTTGATGAATACGTCGGACAGGCTGAGGTGGTGGAGACCTTGAAGATCGCTATCGAGGCGGCCAAGCTAAGGTCCGAACCCTTGGAGCATGTCATTTTTCACGGCCCACCGGGGCTGGGCAAGACCACCTTGGCCCACATTATTGCCAATGAAATGGGCGGGACACTGACCGTGACATCGGGACCGGCTTTGGAAAAGGGGGGTGACCTGATCGGGATTCTTACCCACCTGGTCGAAGGGGATGTGCTCTTTGTTGATGAAATCCACCGCACCCCCAAGACGGTGGAGGAATTTCTCTACCCTGCCATGGAAGACTTTGCCGTGGACTTTGTCTTCGACAAGGGAATTCATGCCCGCAGCCACCGCTACCGGTTGAAATGCTTTACTCTGGTGGGCGCCACCACGCGGGTGGGGCTGCTTTCCGCCCCGCTGCGAGACCGGTTTGGTATTTTTCGAAGTCTCGATTTTTACGGTCTCGATGATTTGGTGCAAATCACTACCCGGTCGGCGGCGCTTTTGAACGTAGCTATCGACACATCGGGTGCACTGGAACTGGCCAAACGCTCGCGGGGGACGCCTCGGATCGTCAATCGGCTTCTCAAGCGGGTTCGCGATTATACCCAGGTACGCGGCGACGGATCCATTACCAAACCCACCGTGGAAGCGGCCCTGGCGTTAGAGGGGGTGGATGACCGGGGACTGACCCGGCTGGACTACCGCTACCTGAAAACCATCATCGATTATTACGGCGGTGGGCCCGTGGGTATCGAAGCCATCTCCGCCACCCTCCAGGAAGAGACCGATACCCTGGTGGATGTGGTGGAACCTTACCTGTTGAAGATTGGTATGGTGATACGCACATCATCGGGTCGACGGACTTCTGATGCGGCCTACCGCCATCTGGGCGTGCCGGTCCAGCGAAAGCTCTTTTGATCAAGTGCCACTTTCTGTCAACGGCAATCGGGGCCTGCTGGACATTTCGGTCAATTTAGGCAGCAACCGGCAAACCCGGGACGTTGGACCGCACAACAGCGTGCGGGGTGATTGACCTGAACGATAAATCGATAAACGGCACACACCGTGCCATAGGAACCGTGAGGAAAGCCTGACCCATGGCAAAACCCGAAAAGCGATGGCAGCTTTTGCTGGTGGCTGACGACGGGCGGATCATTCCTTTTAAGAGAATCAAGGGGATCGCCGTGACCCTGGGGATCCTTCTGGTGATTCTGGGGCTGGCATGCGCCGGATTGGGGTGGCAGCTGACCGCGGAAAAAGTCAGACATCGCCGGACGCTGGCTCAGCTCACCGACGCCAACCGCCAGGTGGTCCATTACAAAAGCGAACATGAATTGATCACTGCTGAGCTGGTGTTGGCTGAAGCACGCATGGAAAAAGCGGGAATGCTGATTCCCCGACGACAGGCGCGTGCTGCGCAGCAAACGGCTGTGGAAACCGTCGATGCCAAACCGGTTCCCGGACCGACAATCGATGATGGCGAGAAAGAAACCAAGCCCATCACTGCAGCCAATCAGGCGTCCGTAAAACCAGCATCCGCTCCACCGGCAGCGCCCCCCCCGGCCAGCGCGGCCAAAGCGGTCGTCCCGGACATTGCCCCGGCTGGAGTAAAAGCAGAATCGAAGCAACCGGCGGTGGCCATGGATGATCTGGATATTAAACACGACGCCGCAAAAGATGTCCTTCTGGCGCGATTCCGGGTAAAAAATACCGGCCCCCGCTCTTCACCGGTTGCGGGCCGGTGTGTGGTGGTGCTTAAAACCGACCAGATGGATCCCGGGGCGTGGCTGGCTATGCCTGATGTCACGCTTGTGGGCGGCAAGCCTGATGGGGCGAGGGGACAGGCGTTCAGAATCTCCCGATTCAGAGATATGGAGATAAAGGCCATGGGGCAGGCGGACCCCTCATCCTTTAAACAGGCGACCGTCTATGTGTTTGATTCTTCCGGGGCCAAGATACTGGAAAAAGAATTCCCCATCGATATTCCTGCGCCTAAACCTGATCCCAAACCGGTTTCCACGCCAGCGGTGCAACCCGCCAACGCGTTCGGGACAACCGCCGTTCCGGCGGTAGCAGAGGAATCGGCGCCGGCCACTATGCCGCTCGATCAAACGGCACCCTTGGCGGATCCCGGAGAAGCGGTGGGCAATCTGCCAATCACACCCACCCAAAAAAGCGATGCCGGGGCTGTGCCGCCGACAGTACCGACCGGAACGCCAGTTGATGATCCATCACTGACAGAAGGTGTTGAACCGGTAGAAAAAGAAGACGTCCGTTCCCGATTTTAACACCCGGGCGACATGATTTTTCGGACCCGTTCAATCCCATGGTTACGACCCAGTTATCAGGAGAGCGGATGTGAAGGACAATGGTAGTAAGTTTTCCATCATCGACAATGGGATGACCGTAGACGGATCCCTGGTAGGCAAAGGCAACCTGGTGGTCAAGGGGTCGGTCAAGGGCACCCTCACCGGTGAAAGCGTGGTCATCAGCGAGGAGGGTCACATCTCGGCAGATACCAAAGTCGAAACCATGACCGTCGGAGGCAGCTTTGAAGGCCGTGTGGAAACGTCCGGGCAGTTGGTGATTCTTGCTACGGGAAAATGCACCGGTGAGATTCTTTGCGGGGACCTGGTGGTAGAGGCCGGCGGCCGCCTGGATGCACGGGTGACCTGCAAGGGGCCGGTTCAGGGGAAAAAATAGTGTCGATCCGGTCATCGGCCGCCACCATCCCCTGCTTCGAACAGGCGGGCGTATCGGTCGAAACCAATGTTGACCGTTTTGAAGTTGTCGATCGTGACATCGCTGAACGGCAGCCCTTCCTTTTCCCGGCCTACTTTTTTCTTGACACATGTGGGATTATCTATTAATAGTCCCTGATTCTAAGAAACGAACAGGAGCAAAAACGGTGAAAAAATATACCTACAGTGCAAAAGACTCCGATAATCAGAACAAATGGTGGGTGGTTAATGCCGAGGGTGCCATCCTTGGCCGGCTGGCCTCCCAGGTTGCCGCCGCACTGCGCGGCAAAAACAATCCGCTCTATACCCCCCATGCGGACCTGGGTGACTCGGTGGTGGTGATCAATGCCGAAAAGATCGTCCTGACTGGTAGAAAAATGGACCAGAAGAACTACTATCGCCACAGCGGCTACATCGGCGGATTAAAGACCATTACCGCCAAAAAACTGATTGAAAAAAGACCTGAAGATGTGATCCGTTTCGCAGTCAAAGGCATGTTGCCCAAAAACAGTTTGGGTCGCAGGATCTTTAAGAAGCTCAAGGTTTACGCCGGGGATCAGCATCCTCATGAGGCCCAGCAGCCGGAAACGATGAGTATCCAATAGGTGCAGGGGAAACCATAGCATAACGTCGATTACTGGGGAATTTCATGGCAACAGAAAAAACAAATTACGCTACCGGAAAAAGAAAGAGTGCCATCGCTAGAACATGGATCAAACCAGGCACGGGTGTCATTACTGTTAACGATCGGCCTGCGGATGAGTATTTTTCAGTGGGCACGGCCAGGACCATCCTGCGGCAGCCGCTGGCCCTGACCAACAACCTGGATGCCTTCGACATCAATATCAAAGTGCATGGGGGCGGTATTTCCGGACAGGCGGGTGCGGTGCGCCATGGCATCACCAAGGCCCTGATCCTCTTCGATCCCGATTTGCGCCCTTCACTGAAGCGTGCCGGTATGGTCAAGCGGGACCCGAGAGAAAAAGAGAGAAAGAAATACGGCCAGAAGGGTGCCCGGGCCCGGTTCCAGTTCTCCAAGCGTTAATATTTTCATCTCAATGATGTTAAGAAGGGAGCAGATCGTATTCTGCTCCCTTTTTGTGTTAGATCGATACGATCTGCTGCTCTGCGCGGGTCAACTGGTCGAGACCGCTCCGGGTGACCACATGGGTGTTCTCGATTCCGACGACCCCTTTGCCCGGAAAGACCAGCTTCGGCTCCAGTGCGATCACCATGCCTTCCTCCAGTTCAGTCGTCTGGCCATGGGCCAGAAAA